>DATKZH010000256.1:0-48928 GCA_035528065.1 Thermoguttaceae bacterium
ACAAGCCCTTCATCCGACGCTCGACCTCCGACGGATATGGTTCCACACGCATCGTCGTTCCTCCCAGCCACAGACCAGTCGTCCAACCCCCATCCGACAGGATACCACAGTTTGGGAGGTTATTTAATCCTCAGTCCTTACGGCACACGGCGTGTGCCTGCTACTCCGCAAATGCGGAAGTTATTCTTCAGCCGATCCTAAGGTCCTTGAATGCAGAGTACAAATAGGGTGTGTGAAACGCACCATCACTCCTCCTACCATTCGAACTGTACGCCGACCAGCTCACCCACTTGCGCCTCGCCCGCGCAGAGCTGTTTGGTGACTTGGAATTGTCGGCACATCGCCAACGGCGAAGTGATCCGCCGATTGTTGGATGCGAATGCCGCGTTACAGCGTCCGACTCCGCTCGTGGTGACGCCGGAAGAAATCCTCTCCACTCCCGAGGAGGACGAATCATGAACCACGATCCCCTTGTCGAAGAAATCCGCGAGATTCGCGGCCGGTTGCTGGCTCAGTGCGATGGCGACCTCGACCGATTGCTCGATCGCTACAAGCAGTCGGAAGATCCGGACCGAGTCGTCACGTTGAAGGACGTCGACGAGCGGCGTCGACTCGCAGAACAGCGCCATCCAACCGAGCTTCACTTGGAGTGCGGCGACTTGTCGCCGCTTTCCAAGCGTCTTGCGCAACCGCCGAGCCATGCCCCAGTCAACCCGAAAGGCGTCTGGCGACCTTCTCCGGCCGCTCAGAAAGCGGCGACAAGTCGCCGCACTCCAAGAGGTCGCTCGCTTTGGGGCTAGTCGAGCGCGGAAGGCGGCTCGCGCTCAGCCGCGGGGCGGAGGAGCACGTACGCCCACACGAACAGCACCCCCATCACCAGGTCGATCCACACGAACGGCTTCCACATCCAGGGGACGTCGGTCGCCAGCCAGTGCGAAAAGGCCACGCCGCAGTAGGCCACCTTGAGCATGATCCCGTAGAGGATCAGCGTGCGGCCCGCGAGCGGGTCTCGGGCGATCTGGACGAACATCACGCCGAAGATCAACAATAGCGCCGCGGGGAACTGCACGTAGCCGACGTGGTTCGGCGGCGTCACGTGGCAGACCTCGAAGGCGTAGAGCGGGACCGCGAGAAACAATAGCCCCAGCACGCCGTCGTACAGGGCCGCCAGCACGAACAAGGGCGAGATCCACTTGGGCGCTCTCATGACGGGTTCTCCGATGAGTGTTTGGCCGCGCGGAGGTACTTGCGGTTGAAGTTCTCGCGCCGCCACTTCGTCAGCTCGTCGCTGTAGAGATCGACGGCCAGCCGGTGGAACCCCTCTCGCAACTGGTCCACGGTCATCGGCTCGGGCCGGTAGTTGATGTCGAAAAGCGTGCACCGCTCCCACTCGCCGTCGTGCAGGAGCCGGTCCTCGCGCTTCAGCCGCTCGTAGAGCGGCGTGCCCGGAAAGGGCGTCTGGATCGTGATCTGCACGTCGAACAGCTCCGTCTGGCGAGCGAAATCGAGCACCCGATCAAAGACCTCGGGCGTGTGTCCGTCCAGCCCGAGCACAAAACACCCGTTGACGCGAATCCCGCGCGATTGAATCCGCGTGATCGCCTCCCGGTACTGCGGCCACCGCTTCCGCTTCCAGTCGCCCTTCAGTTCCAGCCCGGCCAGCCCCGCCTCGACCGGGCTTTCGAGGCCGATGAGCACCTGGGCGCAGCCGCTTGCCCGCATCAGGTCCAGAAGCTCGTCGTCCTCGTACACCGAGAGGTCGGTCTCGGCAAACCACTTCACGTTGCGGCCGTCGAGCTCCGCCAGCAGCGATTTCCAATACCGCTTGTTGACGAAGGCGTTGTCGTCGGCAAACTCCAGGAACGGGTGCCGCCAAAGCTCGCGGATGCGATCCACCTCGGCGACCACCCGATCGACCGGCTTCTGCTTGTAGCGGCCGGTCAGGAGGATCGAGCTTGCGCAGAACTCGCAGTGGAACGGGCAGCCGCGGCTCGCCTGCACGGTCAGCCGGTTGTACTTCTCCAGCTCCAGAAGCTCGAAGGCCGGCATGGGGGCGTCGTCGAGCGAGAACTCGCCGTCGGCGCGGTAGTGCTGCTCGAGGCTGCCCGACTCCGCGTCCCGCAGCACGTCGAGCCAAGTGCTCTCGCCCTCGCCGATCACCACGGCGTCGCAGTGTTGGGCCGCCTCGCCGGGAAGCGCGCTGGCGTGCAGCCCGCCCAGCACCACGGGCACGCCGGCGGCCCGGTATCGATCGGCCAGCTCGTACGCCTCGGGCATCTGGGCACTGAAGCTGGAGATGGCCACCAGGTCGAACCCGTCGGGCAGGGCGTCGAGCTCGCGGATGTCCTCGACCTCCAGATAGTCGCACTCGTGCTCCGCCGGCGTCATCCCGGCCAGGGTCAGAAGCCCCAGGCTGGGCAGCGAGGCGATCGAGCGGCTCCGTTCGACGAAGCCCGGCAAGGTCAGCCCGAGCCGCAGCAGCTCCTCGTCGCACGCCCGAATGCCGCTCATCGCCACCAGGCCGATTCTCATCGCAGAATCCCTCCCCAAAGAAGATCCGCCGTGCCGAGGATGAGGCTTGCGACGGGGACGAAGAACAGATGTCGAGCCGTCCGCCACCACGCGGAAAGAAGACAGACGGTGGGCATGGTCGCCGCCCCCACCACGAAGAGCACCGACGCCACCCGAGGCGCCGGATCGAGCCCCAGCGGCTCGCACGACAGGGCGAAGGCCAGGTTCAACAGCCCGGTGCCCACCAGCGAGATGTGCACCAGCCGCAGCATGCGGCGTCGCCACGACCCGTAGCCGCCCAGCCACTCCTCCCGGTGGAAGAAGCTCCCGATCCCCGCCCCGGCCAACAGCCCGACGAGGATCGCGATCCAACCGACGTAGAGATTGGCGGGCACCATGGGGCCACCTCGTCTTGAGGAACCGCGTTCGAGCGTCAGTGTACCCGGAGTCCGTCCGAATCGGCAAGGAGCCGCGAGGAAAAAGCCGGCAGGCAGGCCAGGGCTTGCCCCGACGCTTGTGTCCGGACGAGCCCGTTGCGGGAGAAGTGGTCAGGCCGCAACGAGAGGGCAGCGACGCTCGGCCGCTTCCTGCACGACCGTTTACGCCGGGGTCGCGGGGCGAACATCGCCGGACGCGCGAGGCCCGTTCACGGGCCTTCTCTTTCTCCGTCACGCCCTGAGTTGTGCACCGCCAATGCGCACCCCGGCGATGGGCAATCGCTGCGGCCGTCTCAGAAGAACGTCGTGCGCACCAGGACCACCCACCAAGCTCCCGGAAACCGTTCGCAGATATGGCCAACACAAGTCACGGGGCCGTCGAGACAAGCGTGTTTCCATACTTTCACCGCGAGCCGGGCAGAGGGCGCGTGGTATTCGACGACGGATTCGGGCTCACCGAACACATTCACCCACGTCTCGTAGGGGCAGAGCACGTGCACCGGCAAAATGCTCAAAACGTTGTTCACTGCCCGAAGGTGTCGAACACTGGATTCGGCTTCGACAATCTTCAGGGCCCGGAAGAAGTCGTTCCGGGAGTCTTCTTCGGACACGCGCTCGTTGTTGGCGGAAGAGGCGTCGAGAGAAGTCAACGCTCTGGATGTATACCCAAAGCACTTCCGCTCACCGATCGGATCGGTCGATAGAGCGGGCGCAGCGCTTGAGAAATCTTGGACCATTTGCACGCTCCAAACAGGAAGGCAGTCTTCGGAATGCTCGGTGGCCCACCGATGCTGATCGCCGTTGCGAGGCCACGTGAAACGCAGCCAAGTGGGGGGGGCATAGACCTCTGTCCACGCAATGGTCGCGGCGGGGTACCGGGGGTCGGGCACAAGGTTCTGGCTAAGCAGCGATTGTACTCCGCAACGGCGTTTCCGGCAAGCGATTGGCAAGGCAGACGGAGCCTTGAGGCCAAGACAATGGTAGCGTCCGGACAACAGAAACGCGGCAATACAGGAAGGCTGAAGGCATTGGGGGAGACTTCATCAAAGCTTGGGACCGACCGGAGAACAACTTCCGCATTTGCGGAGTAGCAGGCACACGCCGTGTGCCGTAGCCAGCGGACGGCACACGGCGTGTGGGCTGCTAAAACGTACGGAAAACAGAGCCGTGAATCCGCGGGAAGCGTGGGCCGTTTTCGTTCCCCCGAACCGCGAAGCGGTTTCACAACACAGCCCAGGGTTGTGAAGCTACCCTGGGTTGGCGGGCACCGAGTCCCCCCCCCAACCCCAACGGGGTTGCACCCCGCGCAACCCCTTCGGGGTTGATGGGCGACGTCGGAACCGGGACCCAGGGTAGCTTCGCAACCCTGGGCTGTGTTGTCTAACGCCTTCGGCGTACGGGGATGGAACACAAACCGGACACAATGTGGCGAGTGATTGACGGCCGTTTTGAGCAGCCCACACGCCGTGTGCCGTAGCCAGCGGACGGCACACGGCGTGTGGGCTGCTACTGAAGTCGGGAAGCTCTTCGGCCGATCCCCGGTTCTCCAGCATCACTTTGCCAGGATGACCACAAGATGTAGTGCTGAAAGCATCCAATGCACCACCATATGGTACCCGACGGCAGGAAGTGATGCTGCACAATTGGGATCGGCCGTGAAGTAGCTCGAGCACCGTCCCGATTTTCGCGCAGCGAGAGCTCGACTGCCCCCTACCAAAATGGGGAGGTCATTGTTCGCCCACCTCCTGCGCGTCGCCCCGGCTCCCCGTGCGGCCGACGTGTTCGCCCAAGAAACCGGCTTGGGGACGCATGCACTGCATTCATCTCCAGAAGTCTGTGAGTTGGCGCAGGCTGGATCGCGACGGTTAGGGAGGCAAGCAGACAACGTGAATCGCCACTCGCAACGCGCACAACGCCTGCAAAGAAGGCGCGACTCTTTCTCGACATGGAACCACCTTTCATTCTCGGCGGCGACTGCCACTGCTGAGCCCCGCGCGGCAAAAGAGCGCCCCCAAGCCCGGGAGCTGCAACCCCTGGGATTAGACAAAGCCGCTGCGTCAGGTTACCACCTCGATCCCGAGAAGCTGGCAGAACGTCCGCAACGGTCGGGCGTGGTTTCCGAAAAACACGATCTGGTGCATTCCCTTGACGTCGCACGCGTCCGCGACCTCGTCGATCGTCATCTCGACGTTCGTGCGGCAGCCGCCGGGGGCTTTCGGATAGCACCGCACCACCTTCCCGCCGTAGACGTGCATCTGCGGGCTTTCGCCCGACAGATACTGGGCCATAGTCACCTCCTGGCCGGCCGGGAAAAGCACCTGGGGGACGGTTCCCCAGCCCGCCTCGGCATGGCTCCTCAAGATGACCGGCTCGGACGGCCCGTCCGGCCCGTTCATCTTGGACGGGCTCGTGCAGTGCGCGCCGAAGTAGTGGTTCGCTTCGGTCTGCATCGCGGCGTTCTGCTGGAACCCGGGCTTGCCGAACAACTCCTGCACCAGCATCATCGTGAGCGTCGAGTTCAGGTCGGACTGGCAGCCGGCGGGGATCCCTTCGTCCCGGAGACTCATGAAACCCATGCAGGGCGGGACGTGCTTGTGCGGCTTGCGCAGCCCGGGGAGGCAGTTCATCATGATCGCATCGGCCCCTTCCTTCTGCACGATCTTCCTGAGCGCGAAACAGGCCCTCGCCGCCTCGAGCACGTCGTCCTCGGAGGGCTCCACCCGCTCTCGCGCGCCCTTCAGGTACGCCTGGGCAAGCTCTCGCACCGGGCCGGTGATCTCCGTGCGCAGGTACTCCTGGTAGAACTGCTCCAGCGGGATACTCCGCACGCGCGTTCCGAGACGGGGGACGCTCACCTCCTTGGTCTCCGATCCGGCGATGTTCACCAGCAGGCCGTCCTTCATCCGGCGGGCTGCCCGGATCATACGCATGCCCTGCTCGACGGCGCCGAAATCATCCATCGCCGAGATCAAGTACGCGCCCGGCTTGCGATGGAGCTGGTTGATGTGGTCGACCAGCAAGACCCCCAAGGTGGCCAGCACCACGGAGGGCACGTTCGCTTCTTCCACAATGCGGACGACGTGTTCCCAGTGGCTTTTCTTGAACGGAATCAGCAGCAGTCCGTCCGGGGGCGATTGCTTGATCTCGCTGAGAAAGCGCTCGACGCCGGCCGGCTCGTCGAGCGGCGCCTCTTCCATTTCGATCCGCATGCCCAGCTTCTTCTCGATCTCGCGGATCTTGGCCATGTACGCGCGCTGGTGCCCCTCCGCGTCGAAACTCGAGCCCGGCCAGCTCCAGTATCCGGCTTCGCGCAGGGTCTCCGAGGGGGGATAGAGAAACGCCCCGCGCACCAGCGCGGGCTGCTTCGTCGGAGCGGCTCGCTTGTCCTCCGCCAGGGCGGTAATCGCGCCGGATGACAGCAATGCCATGGTGCCGGCCGCGGTTCCCATGGTCTGAAGGAAATCCCGGCGGCAGCAGCAACAAAGGTCATGGTCGTGATCTGAAGTCTTCATCGGCATGTCTCCTAGTCCTGGCAAGGTGCGTGAAACGCACCAAGTTCTCGTAGTTCTCCATCACTCGCAGTCCTCGTAGGGTGCGTGAAACGCACCAATTCCTCTATCACGCCGAAATGGTGCGTTTCACGCACCCTACAGTCTCTCGAGCCGTTTCGCCTCACGGCATGCGACGCGCAAAAAAGCAGGCCCTATCGGGCTTGGAAGCACGTGACCTGCCCGTCCATCGTCGCCAGGTACAGCCGCCCCCGGGCCGCGATCAGGCCGTCGAAGACCGGCGGGCTGGGGAGCGGGTACTCGGCGAGCTTTTGGCCGTCGGCCGCCGAGACGGCCCACAACAGGCCGCCTCGCTTGCCCTCCAGCGCGGCGACTTGTCGGGCGTGCTTGGCGGCCACCTCGGGGTCGAGGTGTTTGCCCCAATTGGCGAACTCGTCGTCGACGTCCGGCGGCCCGGCGACGAAGAGCGTGTCGCCGGCGAGGACCATCGCCCGGGCGATCACCGGCGGCTGCTCCCGGACCCACTTGAAATCGACCTTGGTAAGCGCCGACATGGGGAAGCTGCTCCGCGACTTCCAGTCGACGGTATCGCGGGGGATCTTGCTGCCCGGCTTGCCCTGCCGGCGCCCGCCGGTGGCGATGCTCTCCGGGTCCGTGCCGGAGAAGGACTTATCGGCGGCGTAGAGGCGATACTCCAGCGCCGACGAATTGCAGAGGTACTGGGGGTGACGCCCGTAGGCGTAGACCGCATCGTCCCCCACGCAGAGGATCCGCCCCGAGGGGACGAGCCGGCCGGCCTGGTACCACTCGCTCCAGCCCTCGCCGGCGTTCTTGCCGTAGATCCAGTACGCCCGGTGGAACCACGAGTCGTCCAACATCCCGATCGGCGAGAAGACGTGGTGGTTGCCCTCCTGGTCGGCCTGCGGCTCGGGCAGAATGACGGCTCGCTCGCCGTCGAGGTTGAACCGCTGCGACCGCATGTAGACGTAGCGGCCGTCGCAGGAGAGGACGTCGGGCAGGGCGACGGGCATCTTCTTGCGGTCGATGTGCGTCTGGAGGTTCTCGCCCGTGGAAGGGTCGCGGTCGTCGAGCACGGTCTCGGAGAGCTTCTTGCCGGTTCCGGCGTCGAGCCGGACCAGGCGCATGCCGCCGTCGAGGAACATGCTGCGACCGGCCAGGCAATAGGCGACCCCGTCGTGAACGAGCACGCTGCCGTGGAGCGGCCAGACCGATTCGACTTGCTCGAAGGCGACGATCCGCCGATCGGCGGGCGCGACGCGGAACCGCCACGCCAATTGGCCGTCGGCGGCGCGGAGGCAATACGCGCAGCCGTCGGCCGAGCCGAACAGCACGCTCCCCTGGTGGTACGTCGGCGGCGAGTCGACCCGGCCGCCGGCCGTGAACGACCAAAGTTCTTCGCCGGTCTCGGCGTCCAGGGCACAGACGGCGTGCTCATCCACTTTGGCGACGAACAGCTTGCCGTCGGCGACCGTCACGCTCGTGAGCTTGCCGCCGAGCTGCGTCTGCCAGGCCCGGCCCAACTCGCCAGGGACGGGCGTCTTGGCATGCCCGCTGCGGAGGGCATCGCCGCGCCACGTGGGCCAATCGCCGGGAGCAGGGAGGGAGGAGTTGGGAGCAGGGAGTTGGCCATATGCCGGGCCCTTTTCCAGGCGGGCGTCTTCGGCGAGCGCTTCGGGCTTTGCGTCGCCGGCCGGCCCCAGCGCCCAGAAGCCGTTCAGCTTCGACTGGTAGTAGCACGCGCAGGCGTGGGGGGTCGCGTAGACGAGGCCATTGCACGGCACGATGCCGTGGAAGCATCCGCCGCGGACCCAGTGGTGGATCTCCCACGTCTGGGCCCGCGGATCGATGAACTCGGTGCCGGTCCACGAGGGGATGAGGTACTTCTCCGTCGCCTTGCTCGGATAGCACCGCTGGTGCATGACCGCGAACGGGTCGACGTCGGGCGGGAACTCTCGCTTCACGTCGCCGGTGCGCGGGTCGCGCCCGGTGAACGTGCCTTTGGAACGCGACCAACTGCTGGCGATGTCGCCCGACCAGACCAGCCCGTCGACCACGAGCACGTCCTCGGGGCAGAAGTGGCCGGATGGATGCAGCTTCGAGTCCCACAGCTTGCGCCCGTCGTCGGCCGAGAGGGCCACCAGCACAAGCTTTTCGCCGGAGAAGAGGATCACGTCGTCGTACATCACCATCGAGGGCGACCAGCCGGTGGGGATGAGCGGGCTGCGGGGCACTTCGGTCCGCCAGAGCTGCTTTCCCGTGCCCTGCTCGAGACAGACGACGGCGTCGCCGTCGTGGTAGACGACGCGCCGACCGTCGGCCGCCAGCGACATGGGCACGATCTTGCCGTCGAGCTGCCAGACAGGCTTGCCGGTGGCGGCCTCGACGGCCACGAGCTTGTCGACCGTTTCGTCCCAGCCCCACCGCTTGCTGGCGCGGTCGCGCTCGGCCCAGCAGTGGGCGTCTTCCTGTTGGTAGTCGTCGGGCTGGCGGTCGGGATTGACCACGAGGAAGAGCACGCCTTGGGAGGCGACGATCTCTTCCGCCGTCTTGGTGCCCTCGTACGTGCGGATGGTCTCACCCGTCGCGGCGTCGATCGCGCTTAGGGGCTCGTTGATACCCAGCGTCGTGTAGACCTCGTCGCCCACGGCGACCAGCCGGCGCGTGAGCCTCGACGGGCCGCTCTTGAGCGGGAAGAGATGGTTGTACCATTGGGGGATCGGCCGCTTCCAGAGGACGACGCCGCTGAAGGCGTCGCGGGCAACGAGCATGAACTTCGCCGGGAGCTGGATCGACGCCCTCGGCCCCTCGTCGATGATGTAGAAGATCCGCCCGGCCGTGGAGACCAGGGCGTTGAGGCTGGCCGAGTGCTCGTGGCTTCGGGCCCATCGCGGGCTGCCCACCCATTGCGTCCTTCGCGGCGGCCCGACGACCGTGTCCTGGGCCACGGCATTGCCCGTCGAGTCGTGGAGGTAGTGCGTCCAATCGTCGATCTCCTCGGGACGCGGCTTGACGGTCTTGATCCACTTGCCCTCTTCCCTGATGAAGGCGACGCCCTGCGGGGCCAGCACGCGCATCACCTCGTCCCTCGATACCTCGCCCAGGTTTTCGGCAACCACGAGGTTGACAACGCGATCGGAATAAGGCAGGTGCCGCCCGTCGAACGTGTCGACGCACACCGGACCGTAGCAGCCGCGGGCGCGGACGTGCTCGCGGGCCTTGGCCACGCTCGCGGCGTCGGTATCCAGCCCATGGACGAGGAAGCCGTCGCCGGCCCGAAGCGCGGCGGTCAGCCTGCCGTCGCCGCAGCCGACGTGCACGATCAGCCCGCCCTGGACCCCGGTCGCCTTGAGGACGTCGTTGGCAGCGTCCTGCTCCGATGACGCGGCCGGGCGGCTCGGGATGATCGCCAGGACGGCACCCAGCGCGAGAAACGCGCAACAAAGCGCCGGCATTCGTGTTGCTCTTGTCGTCGTCACGGGGCAAACCTCCTTTTCGGCTAGTGGCTATCAATTACTTGCTGATTATCGTTTAACCGCAAGCCGGAGGCGTGCGCGACGAGGGAAACCGGAGCCGCGATCCCACGCACGCCTTCGGCTTGCGGCTAAACGAGACGGCCGCCAACGGATTACAGCCTTACAGCTCCCACCCTTTGCGGTACTCCGTGCGCACGTATTGATTCGCCTCGGGCAGGTTGGTGACCTTCATGTTCTCGGCGTCCCACTCGATCCGCGCGTCGACGCGCTGGGCGATGTTGCCCAGGCAGCAGGCCTCGGTGAGCGGAACGGCGTAGGAGAAGTCGGCGCCGGCCGGCTCGCCCGTCTTGCACGCACGGACCCAGTCCAGCTCGTGCGAGTCGGGCACCCGCGGGAGCGTCTTCTCGGGCAGCTTCGCCTCCTGCATCTTCGCCTCGGGGATGATGCGGGCGCCGTTGCCGTACACGCCGCACATGATCGTCCCCTTGGTGCCCTTGTAGAGCACGCCGCCCTCGGCGGGCAGGGTCCGGCCGTCTTCCAGGTCCGCGGGGCGCGGCGGCCGCGTGCCCTCGTACCAAGTCAGCTTCACGGGGGGCATGTTTTCCCGGGCGGGGAAGTGATAGGTGACGATCGCCGACAGCGGATGGACCTCCGGCGTGTTGCCGCACGTGGTCGCGTCGATGCTCGTCGGGGCCCCGAGCCCCAGCGCCCAGAAGATCGGGTCGAACGTGTGCACGCCCCGATCGCCCATCATCCCCGAGCCGAAGTCCCACCAGCACCGCCACGTGCGCGGGTGATAGGCGCGATGGTAGGGCCGCATCGGGGCCGGACCGATCCACAGGTCCCAGTCGAGCCCGTCGGGCACCGGCGGGGTCTCCTCCGGGCGCTCGGACCACTGGGAGCTCCAGGAGGCATGGCCCCACGGGTAGTAGGTGAGGCTGCACCACGCGTCGACCTCGTGGACCTCGCCGATCAGCCCGGCCCGGATCCACTCGCAGATCAGCCGGGCGCCCTCCCCGGAATGTCCCTGGATGCCCATCTGCGTGGCGACCTTGCACTCCTTGGCGGCCCGGGCGAGCATGCGGGCTTCGTAGACGTCGTGCGTGAGCGGCTTCTGGCAGTAGACGTGCTTGCCGGCGCGCATCGCCGCCATGGAGATCACCGCATGGGTGTGGTCGGGCGTGCCGATGATGACGCCGTCAATGTCTTTCTGCTTGTCGAGCATCTCGCGGTAGTCGACGTAGAGCTTCGCCGTCGGGTAGCGCTTGATGGTGCCGGCCGCGTAGCCGTGGTCGACGTCGCACAAGGCGACGATGTTCTGCGACTCCACGTTTCGCAGGTTCCCCGCGCCCATGCCGCCGATGCCCACGCCGGCGACGTTCATCTTCTCGCTCGGCGGGATCTCGCGCGGGCCGCCGAGCACGTGCCGCGGCACGACCGTCGCCGCGCCCACCGCGCCGGCAAGCAACGTGCTAGTCTTCAGAAAATCACGACGCATCCAATACTTGCTCATGGCCGCTTGCCCTCCTGCCGGGGTTTGTGCTTCGTGTTGACCGAGATTTTCCCCTCCCCCTGGACCGAGACCCCCACGGGGGGCCCTTGGTCGCCACCATTGTCTCCGCCCGGCGCGATCCCGACAACCCTTCGGTCCCGCGGCTCCCCGGCGGGACCTCGTCGGGGGGCGTGCATCTCGGGCTTCCGTCTGCTAGGGTAGTAGGGACGGTGAAGCTTCGCCAAGGGAACGGGACATGATGAGATCGAGACACCTGGAATCGTTGCTCGTGGTCGGCCTGCTTTCGGGCATTTGGATTCTCGCCGGCGAGAGGGCCCGAGCCGCGGGCCCCATCCCCACGATCGGCACCGAGACGCAGATCTTCGTCGACGACGCGCTCATCGCCCAAAAGAGCGGCGTCGTTCGCAAGGCCCATCCGTGCAAGAAGCTCTTCGAGCCGGTGATGACGCCCGAGAAGCCTTGGGAACAGGAGGGGGAGGACCGGCGGATCTACGTCTACGGCACGGTGCTGGCCGACGAGCCGAACCGGCAGCTCCGCATGTGGTACAACCGCAATCACCTGGTGCTCTACGCCACGTCGACCGACGGGCTGAAGTGGGAGCGGCCGGAGCTGGGGCTGCACTTGTTCGAGGGCTCGAGAGAGAACAACCTCGTCTTGCCCGACTTCCACAGCCCAAGCGTCGTCTACAACGACCGCGAGCGCGAGCGTGTCAAGCACTACCAGATGCTGGGCTACGGCAGGCTGTACGGCCGGGGCTACTACGCCGCCCACAGCGAGGATGGAATCGAGTGGAGGCTGCATCCGCGAAACCCCGTTCTCCCCGGCGGAGACACCTGCACGCTCGCCCTGGACCCGAAGACCGGCGAGTACCTGGCGTTCCACAAGCGGACCCACGTCTACCAAGGCAAGAATCGGCGGCTCGTCTACCTGGCCACCAGCCCCGACATGCAGCATTGGTCCGAGCCGGAGCTTGTCCTGGCGCCGGATGAGACCGACGACGAGCAAGTGCGATTGGAGGGAGGACGCTACTCCCAGTTCTACAACATGTCGGTTTTCCCTTACGGCGGGCAGTTCCTGGGCCTGGTGACGCACTTTCGCTACACCGGCCCCCCGCCCGTCCCCGGCCCGCTCCAGAGCGGCGACGACGGCCCCGTCGACGTGCAGCTCGTCCACAGCCGCGACGGGCGCGCCTGGCAGCGGTGCGAGGACCGCTCCCCGGTGATCCCCAACGGCCCCCACGACTACGACGCCGGCTGCGTCCTCGGCGTGACCAACGGCCCGGTCGTCGCCGGGGATGAGCTCTGGCTCTACTACACCGGCATCACCACCACGCACGGCGGCTTCGTGCCCGACAAGAAGATCACCATCGCCCTGGCCAGGTGGCGACTGGACGGGTTCGTCTCGCTCGATGCGGACCGTGCCGGCGGCGTGGTGGAGACGGTGCCGCTGCGCTTTTCGGGCGATCGCCTGGTCGTCAACGCCGACGCCGCCGGCGGCGAGCTGACGGTCACCGCCCTCGATGAGCAGGGCCGCCCGCTCTGGGGCTACTTCGAGGCCGATTGCGTTCCGCTCCGCACCGATTCGGTCCGGCACGAAGTCCGATGGAAGGACCGCGACCGACTGCCGCGGGGTCAGGCCATACGGCTCCGCTTCCAGGGGAAGAGCTTCCGGCTGTTCGGCTACGCCGTCACGAAGTGAGAGAAGACCGGCATCCGACGGTCATCTCCGTCCGCTCGTCTCCGTTGTCATCGTTTCATCGTTCCCACGCTTCGCGTGGGAACGTACGTGTGGACGCTTCGCGTCCGAAGCGCACGAACAGTCATAGGCCATTTACTTCTGCGACGTCCGGACGCGAAGCGACCGGGCGGTACGTTACGACGCGAAGCGTCGCAACGATACCTCTGCCCCCCATCTCCCCGCCGGTCATGGTCCTACCGGCTTCCAGGGCTCGGAGGCGCCGGCCAACGGTGACGGGCGTGTAACGGCGTCCACGGCGATGGCGTCGCGTGAGCGGGCGCAGCGCGCGAGGGTCTCCGCGTCGACCGACACCGGGCCGGTGATTAACTCGGGGACACTGATGGACTTGAGGAGCGAGTCGTACGACTGCGGATCGCTCCGCGGGAGGATGAACGGTTTGTGCGCTCTGCCCGTCTCATCGACGTAGCTGAGGTAGCATCTCGTGAAGAGCCCGCCGCGCCGCCTGCTGCTGAACGCAATCCATCGGGAATTGCTCGACCACGAGTGCCAGGACTCGGCAAGCGGGCTGTTGATTTCCAGCTTCGTGTGATCGCCGGTCTCCAGGTCCATCATGTACAGATCGCTCGTAGGCTGATAGATCGGGAAGCATCCGTAGCGGCACATGCAGAACAACAGGAACTCGCCGTCCGGCGAGACGCGAGGTTGCAGGATGCTGAGGCCGGTTTCCCGGGCGGAGAGGACCATCTCGGGCTCGCCCCACGCGTCCGCGTCGACGTCGTAGCTGATGCGCATCAGATCATACCTGACGTCGGCGTAGCGCGTTGGAGGCCTGGCGTCGCGGTCCGTCCAGAGGACGGGCGCGCTACAGTAGTAGAGGTATCGTCCGTCCGGCGACCAGGCGGGGTAGGTCTCCAGACGCTGCTTGTCGGAGGCCCGCGGCACCATCTTGACGTTCTCGGTTTCGGCGACGTAGTACGCCAATGCGGCGTCCAGGTCGACCACGTCGCGGACCTCGGGGCCGGCGGCGTGGAAGAACTGTCCTACCTTGTTGATGGAGTAAGCCGCCACCCGGCCGCTCGGATGCCACGCGGTGTAGCCGAACGTCGTCCCGATCTTTTTCGCTTCGCCGTCCCTGACAAGAATGGCGGCGCTGCCGAATCGGTCGCTCCGCGTGGCGATGAACATGGGATCGGGGCGATTGTCGGCGAAGCTGTGGCAGTTGACGCAGCCACGCCCGAACGTCGTTCCATCGAGAACGACCGATTCGCGGTAAGTCGTCAGATCACGCTGATAGACGCCAACCCGGCTCCACCATTGGTGAATGGGCCCCGTCAGACGATAGACGACGTAGTCGTCGACCGCGTGTTGGGCGACTCGATTGACGATGGTCTGATATCTTCGCCACCGCCCGTCCAGCTCCGTGTATACGTCGAACCGCAGGTCCTTGCCCCGGTTTGCCTCGAGCAATGACCGCCAGCGGCGACTTCGGATCGTGATCTTCGGCGAACGGCTGACTATCTCGATCGGGTCCCCCTCCTCCGACCGTATCCTCACGAGGAATCGCGTGCCTTGCTCGCGGACAACGAAGTTCAGCGGTGCGATGTTCGGGGGAATGACGGTGCCCGAGTAGTCCGGACGGATTCGAGGAGGGCGGGGTACGGCCACGGCGTCCTCTACGCTCGCGCCGTTGCGCGACACGAGCGCCCACGCGCCGGCCGCGACCGAGACCGCCATCGCCATCAGGATGAACCGACGAGCTTTCTTACTCATCCCTTCACAGACCCGAGACGCCAAACCTGTAGAAGAAGAAATACGAATCGCCGAAGCCTGCCGCCGAGGCGGCCTTGCGAGCGGCCTCCTCGTTGCCTCCGTGACTGGCCACGACGTCGCAGAATTCCGCGGCTCGATGGATGACCTCGGGATCCAAGGGGCCTTGGGCCGGCGGAAGCCGTCCGTCGGTCACCATCGAATGGACGACGATCGCTTCCTGGAAGTGGCGCGGCAGCCTGCGATATTCGAAACCCATCGGTTGCCCGACGTACTGGACGACCTTGTCCGGACGGCCGGTAGACAGATAGTGAGCCATGAGGAACTCGAACGCCATCTTGTTGCGCGGGTTGCTCCGAAGAAGCGTCAGCAACAACTCCTCGACGGGCTGGGGAGCGGCGCTGTCCACGCGGACCATCGACCGGCGTATCCTGCGGATGCGAGGGTCGCTTTCCAGCCGGCGGTCCTCCTCGAGCCGGTGGAGCATCTTCCTTGCCGCCCGGCCATGGAAAGGCTTCTTGCTGAGCGCGGTCAGGAACATCCTCGCCGTCTCGGGTCGATCCTTGACGATGTTGATGACGGCCAGGTGTTCGAGGATCGCGGGCAGATCACCCGCGCTCTCCAGCGCCTCGCAGGCGCACCTCTCCGCCCGGTTCACCTGTCCGAGCTCCAGGAAGAGCCGGCTTTCCTGGAAGTAGCTATGGCCGTCTCTTCCCGCCTCCGGCATGATGTACAGGTCGACGCCCGGTATGTGGGGGTATCGGAACATCGCGTCGCCGAGTCGCCCCGTGTGATACAGCGCCAGCATGACGTTCCGGTTCGAGCCAACGTTGTACAGCCCGTACGGCAACCTGTCGGCGGCCTTCAGAACCTCCGGCCACATTTCCCGTTGGGAGTAGTAGTCCACCAGGAGCACGACCTTGTCCTGGGCGTCCAGCGAGAGCCAGCCGGCCGCGCCGGCGGCCAACAGGACCGCGGCCGTCTGGATGGCCCACTTCCGTCTCCCTCGCCCCACGTATCCGAGGACCCTTCTGATTCTCGACGAAACTCTCCCGGGCGACGGCCTTTCGCGCGTCTTCGCCCTTCGGCCCCGCCAAGCGAGCAAGGCTGCCACCGCCAGTGCGGCGGGGAAGAACAGGTACAGGGCGAGCACGTAGGGCCGCGCCCACGCCGGGACTCCCGGGACCGAGACGAAAAATCCCCCATAGGCTTCATCGATTCCGCGGCCGAAGAAAGTCATGCCCATGGCCCAGGGCACGCCCAGACCACCCAGCACGGCCGTGACGGCGACAAGCCACCGTCGTCTGACCAGCAGCTCGTAAACCGCCACCAGCACCGGGAAGAGCAGCCCGCCGGCACCCGCGACGAGGTAGACGCCGACACAGACAACGATGAGGACGACCAGCGCGCTGGCCGCAGACGGCCGTGCCAAGGGGAGATAAAACGCGAAACATGCAAGGGCCGCCAGGAGCGACAGGACGGGCCGCAACGGATGACTGTACCCGCCCCATATGACCAGAAGCAGCACGGCCGGCACGTAGCGCGCCATCATGCCCCGGGGCCGGCCCGCCACGCGGGTCAGGACGTCGGCGCACGTGCACGTGCACCACGCAGCGGCCGTGATTATCAGTGCACCCGCCCAACCGAAGGAGTACCACTGCGAAAGCCATCGGGCGGCGTACTCGGCCAGCCCTCCCGGCCGGGAAAGGTGCTCCCGGAAGAACGGCCATCCCGTCGAAAAGGAAAAAGGAATCGAGGCCGTGAAAACGCCGATGCCGTGGTGAACGAGACGAGGATCGACGACCAGCCATATATAAATAAAAAACATCACAAAGAAAACAACGGTGTCGACGACCTGGTTGCAGGCTCGCGTCGGGATCGCTTCTCGATGGGGATTCATACCGGCTCTCTTGCCCCTATCCAACCTCGCGGAGCCCGGCCAAGGCCAGCCGTTTCCGTTGCCCCAAGGGGAGGACGTCCACATCACGAGAAGAGACATCCGGCCAAGACGTGCCGACCGCCCCGGCTCTTGGGACCGCGGGGCGCCTCCGGTGGGCCGGACCGCCCAGGGCCAGGATACCTGAAACGGGTTGCACGTGCAACGAGCATCGCGACGCTCATCTCCGTTCGTCGCCCGTGCGTCCCCACACCTCGATCCCGCTGAAGTTCGCGGCGCCGCCCGTGGCCGTGAGGGTGAGCTTCCCGTCTTCGGGGGTGACGATCCACGGGCCGAGCCGCCGCCATCGGCCCGCCGGGCCGCTGTCGTAGTCGCGCTGGACGACCTGCCCGTTCAAGCGGATGCTGAACGTCGTCGGGCTCGTCTCTTCCCAGACGTAGGCGTAAACGGCGAAGCTGCCCTCGGGCACGCCGGTCAGCTCGAGCTTGGCCTGCCGGTTCCAGCGGAACGCGTGGATCATCTTCGCCCGGGCCGTGTCGGTGGGCGGTAGAAGCGGGACGCTCGGGCTTTCCAGGCGGGGGTCGTTGCACGTGAAGTCCGGGGCGTCGTCGCCTTCCCAGCGGTTGCCGTCGATCTCGACCGGCGGGCCGCCCACGTTGATCCCCCGCCAGAATTGCCACCGCCCGGTCTTGGCCGGCGGGCCTTCGAGCCGGGTGATCGGCGTGCTCAGGTCCTCCTCCACGCCGAACGCGCCCGGCGGCGGCTCGACCGGCTTGCCGCGGACCGTAAGCACCACGCGGCGATAAGCCACAAGCGGCGGCCTGCCCTGGTCGGTCACTTCGAGGATCACGTGGATCGTTCGGCCCGCGGCCTCCTTGGGCACGGTCGCGACCGCTTCGGCCGCGTCGTCGCCCCGGATCGGCGCGTCGGCCCAGTAGGTCCCCGCCTCAGAGTATACCCACCATCGGTACTCCAGCGCGTCGCCGTCGGGGTCGGACGAGCCGGCGGCGCTGAGCTTCACGCCGGCGCCCGGATCGGTCTCGATCCGCAGCACGCGGCGCGATCGATCGCCGCCAGACACGGCGACCGGCTCGTGGTTCGCCTCGTCCGGCGGCTTCACGCACCAGTCCATCCGGGCCTCGAACGCGTTCTGATACGCCCGGCGCCAGCGGTGGATGGTGTAGAGCACGTCGGGCTTGCCGTGCGTCAGGTCTTCGGCGGGGATGAACTCGTTGCCTCGCCCGCTAGGCCGGAAGCGTCCGCCCCAATTACCCCACTCGGGATGCTCGGGGTCGCTCAGCCCGTCCGGCAGCACGTAGAAGAACGACGGCGTGTCTCCTTCTTTCACGCCGTCCTTCCCGGACGCCTTGGCCGGATAGACGGGCCCCAGCGGCCCGTGGCCCGTGCGCACGTGCTTTTCGAGCCACGCGGGCGAGACGATCTCCTGATCGCCTTCCTTCCAGATGCCGCGGAAGAGCCGGTTGGAGAAGATCCAGAACACGTCGGGGTGGTGCTCCTTAACCCACTCGGCGGTGCGGTCCTGGTCGGCGATCGAGTGGACGCGGATCTTCCGCTTGAAGGCGGCCAGCTCCTCCGGCGAGCGCGTCTTCTCCACCTTCCAGATGGCCTGGGCCAGCTCGCGCGGCCCGCCCCAGATCGAAAACCAGACCGGCCGCGGGTCGTCGCGATCGATCACCCGGATGATCGACTCCGAGGCCTCCGAGTCCATGCCGGGGCCCACCGTGTGCGGGTCGCCGTTGTGACCGTCCTTGATCAGGCCCCGCAGTTGCTCGTGCGACGGGTAGTCGGGCCGGTGCTTGCGCAGGTTGGGCAGCACCTTGCCGTAGGCGTCGACGGCCTCGCGGATCAGCTCCGGATGCGTCACCTCGTCGTGGCCGTGCCCGAACCCGGTGCACAGGCCCTCCACCTCGAAGTCGCAACTATAGAGCAGGAAGCGGACCATCGACTGCCGGTCGTCCGGGTCGCCGCCGATGTCGGTCATCACCACGAGGCGCGCTTTGGCCTCGTCGGCAAGAGCGACGGCCGCCGGCGCGCCGCTTGCCGTTGCGACCGCCACCACCGGCAGCAGCACGGCCGCCGCCACGTGAACCGCGACGGCTCCAACCACTCTGATGCCGAAGGATCGCGTAGGGTGGGTCGAGGTACGAGACCCACGCGCCCGAAGTGCAACGGGGGTATGTCTGTCGTGCATTGTGCTCATCGGGATACTCGCAATGACGGTACTGCAACCACTACCCTGGATCTCAGTTCGTGAACAGGTCGAAGATGTTGCCCAGCATGCTGCTCGAGGCCTTGAACAGCTCCGTGTACTTGCACTGAGTGCAGGTGACGGTCGTGAATCGCTTGCTCTGGACGTCGAACACCTTGCTCAGAAAACCCCCGGCCGCCCGAAACTCGCCGGTCTCATAGCTGGTGTTGCCACACTTGGGGCACGTGTAGTTCAGCGGACTCATGGGCACGCCTCCTTCGGATTGCCTGGTCTGTCGCACGAAACACGGGACTACTCTTCTTGAACGATCTCGAGCGCGCAGATCGCGGGAAGGGTATCGGGGTCGTCTTCCTTCATGGCTTTCGGAACGAGCTCGACGGTCATCCGATCCCCGGCCGCAATCCCGCGGAACTCTTTGACGACGGCAACGTTCCGCGAGCCGGCCTCGCCGGCGACGTCGAAATCCTCCAGCACCGTACGGCCTTGGATCGCCACGTCGAACACGCGCTGGCCCACTTCCACGTCGTCGATCTCGGCGAAGTGGAGACGGACCGTGAACCGCCGCTCCTTCGTCGGCTCGGAGGGCGGATCGGCGACGCGCCGGAACTGGACGCATCGCCGGAAGTCCGCGCCGTACCGGGGATCCACGAGGAAGATCGACTCCAGCCCCGACCCGGTGAGGTTCTGCGACATGCCGTTGAGCTGGAGTCGCCCCACGTCGATTCCCGATTCGCTCAAGGTCGCAAGCGGCACGGCGACCTCGGCCGTCCACTGCTCGGCGGTTGAGTCCAGGGCATACTGCCACCGGCCCTGCCACGTCGGGTCGACCTTCCGGTAGCGGTCGACCGTGCCGCACCGGGCGAAGGCGTCTCCGTTCCGCTTCAGCCCGCAACGGATCCCGGCCTGCTCCTTCCGGTCGGTGAGGTAGATCTCCACCGCGTCGCTCGCGCGTTGCGTCGCCTCGTCCACGTCCTTCGCCGGGTTCGAGATCGGCTTGCGATGATAGCCGAAGTACAAGTTCTCGGCGTCCCGGAAGATCCGCAGGTCCACGGCGGCGCCGAGCAGCGAGAAGGGCGTATTCTCGAAGGGGACCGCTCGCGCCTTTTCCCAGCACGGATCGTCGAGCTTGCCGTCGATCGCCGGACGCTGCTGGCCGGTCGGCACGACCAGGTCCGGCTGGAGCGCGAGATCGACGGTGATCCGCCCCTTGCCCTGCAAGCCGGAAGCGTACAGCCACGGGGAGTCGGTCCCCCGGATCGCGCCGGTCGCGCGTCGTCGGTGCCGGCACGACGCGTCTTCCATCTGGATCGTCACCGGGGCGGGGCAAGCGCCGGCGGTCATCGGCCGTGGGAAGCCGAGCCAGGCCGCGCCGCGAGGATCCCGGCGATCGCCCGGGGCGCCGAAGTTCACCCCGATCCGCCGGATGGGGCCCGTGCTCGCGCGGCGGGGCAGCACGTACCAGGCATCGTCCCGGCCCGCCGCCGGCACCAGGGCGAGCGAAGTCTGGTAGTTGTACGAGCAGCAGCACCCGCTGTAGCCTTCGGGATGAATCACCAGCCCGCCCGCCGCGAGGAGACTCCTGGCGCAGCTCGGGCGGACCCCGCCGAAGTTGGTCGTCCCCTCGACGCGCATGTCGTAAAACCCGTCCGCCCCGGAGCGGAAGAACAACAGGCCCTGGCAACCGTTGACCGGCCCGCAGCCGTACTCGCGACCGTAGCGCCACGGTACCTGCTCGCCGGTGAGAATATCCTCGGTGGTCCGCTCCCCGCCGGTGCGAAGATCGTAGGCCAGCGGGTGAGCGATGAGCCAGCCGCCGTGCACGACGGGAAGCTTCTGCGGCCGCGCGCTCTTCGCCCAGAGCTTCTTGCCGGTCGCTGCGTCGTACGCGGCGTTGGCCCCCAGCACGACGACGCCGTCGGAGTAGACCAGATGGCCCCAGCTCGGCTGGCCCATGAAGAGGTGGCTGGGATTCGACTTCAGGCGCGTGGGCTGGCTTCGTTCGGGCAACAGCGGCACGTCGTCCTGCCGCCACAGCTCGCCGCCGGTCTTCAAGTCCAGCGCCACCAGGGTGAGCTTCGCGTCGAGCTTCTCGCCGCGGCGCTTGGCCCTCATGCTGTCGACCTTCGACGTGCCGTCGATGAGAAACAGGCGCCCGTCGCCCAGCGCGATCTCGATGTTCGAGACGGTCCGATCCGCTCGCGGCCGATAGACCCAACGAAGCGAGCCGTCCTGCTTCGCGAGCGCGAAAAGGGCCTTGCACTCGGACCGCCAGATCAGGTGCGACTCGGCCGGCTGCCCCGGGGTGATCGGCACGTTGTACGTGCCCAGCACCAGGTCGTCGGCCACCGACACGTAGCCCCAGATCATGCTCGCCAGATCGGGCAGGTTCGGATCCCGGCCGGTCATCACCGGCATCAATCGCTTCACCTCGCCGGCCATGCTCGCCGACGCCAGGCCCCACGCCGCCGCCCCCGACTTGACCATCACGGCCAGCACGTGCTCGCCGGCCGTCACGTCGACGTCGAACAGGTAGTCCTCCGCCGAGCACGGTTTGGGGCTGAAGAGGTTGTGGCGCGAGGGCTCGTTGCCGCCGCTGAGCGTATCGAAGACGGGCTCGCCGTCGAGATACCACTGCATCCACCAGTCGGCCCCGGCCCCGAGGAGCAGCTTGCCCGGCCTCGGGCAGTCGATCTTGGCCAGTGCATAGGCGATTCGCCCCGACTCGGCGAGGTCCCGCTTGGCCCCTTTTCGCGGGTAGCCGCCCGGCTTCTCGCCCTCGGCCAAGGGTTTCAGGCCGTAGCCGCCGTAGAGATTCGAGAAATCGAGCACGCCGCCGGTGGCCTCCAGCGTACGGGCGACGTGCTCTCGGCCCGCCACCGTCACCCGCTGGGGGATCGTCTCGAGCGCCTCCGGCGAAAGCGGCGGCTTGCCCCTGGGGAACGGCCCGATCACCTGCCACCGGTCGGGCCACTCGACGTCCACGTACTCCAGCACGACGGGCGGCAGCGTGCCCCGGACCACGGAGGCTGGGACGTCGTACACGAGCCTCGTTTCGCCCGTCGCCTGGTCCAGCGCATGACACTGCTCGCCGCGGACGACGTACACGCTCCGGTCATCCGCCACGAGGTTGCTGGAGTAGTATTGCGCGTACTTCCGGCCGACGCTCGGGAGATCGCGGCTCCACAGCTCGCGCCCGTTGTAGGCGTCGAAGGCGATCACGTGGTGCTGTCCGGCCAGGAACGCGCGGCCGTCCGTCGCAATCGGCGGCGAGCCCATCCAGTGGCGGTCCATGAGGCGATCCGGCCCCGGCCCTCCGAACCAGAGGAGCCCCAGCGGCAGCTTGACGCGGCTCTCGCTGCCGATGCCCGTACGCCCGCCGTCGGCCCACGGATAGCGCCACTCGCCCGACCCGGGCAAGCGCCCGCGCACGATCATCGGCCCGGCCTCCGAAAGCTCGGTCTCCGCAGCGCCGGCCTCGACAACAAACGTGCGTCGCCGGGCCTCGTCGAAGCCGACCAGCGAAAGTACCCCGCCGCAAGGCCGCAACATGCGATAGCACTCTTCGGCACACGCGCTTTGCACCTTGCCGGAAACGACCACGAGATCGGCGAAGTACGGTCCATAGGGCAGATGGTCCATATCCTCGACCGCCTGGACCCACACGCGCCCGCCGTACAGCCCGGTCGCCAGCAGCCGCTCCCGCTCGGCGACTTGGGTGCCACTGCTGGCTTGCCCAGCAGTGATTCCCGTGGGGGTTTGTGCAGCACTGCTGGACAAGCCAGCAGTGGCACCCCTTTTCAACGGGCTGCCAAGCACGCCCACGACCCGCAGCTCCGTCTGCCGGGCGATCGCCTCGGCGAGGCGGCCGTCCGGCTCGCCGATCACCAGGGCATATCCGTCTCGCTTGCCGGACCGGGCGACGATCTCCTTGGCCGCGGCTTGGTGCTCCGCCGATACGGCCGGCGGATCGACCTCTTCGGTGATCTGCTTGCACGCGACGTCCGCCGCCTGGCCCTGCTCGAACGAGAGCAGCACGCCGCGGTGCGTGGAGGCCACCAGGCGCCCGTCGGCGATCGCCAGCCCACGCACCTGGCCTTCAACCGCCCAGTTCCAGATCGCCTTGCCGTCGGCCGCGTCGAGCGCCGTGATCGAGCCGCGGTTGCCGGTCAAGAGCGCATCGCCCGCCTTGGCCAGGCAGTAGACGCGGCTCGCGTGCGGCGTGGTCCATTTCACGTCCTTGGTGGTTGCCCTCTTGTTCTTGCACAACGCCTTGAGATCGACGGCTTCGATGCTGCCCGGGCCGACCGTATAGAGCACGTCGCCGGCAGCCAGCACCCGGTATTTGCCCGCCAAGGTCAGCTCGACCTCCCCCGAGGCGAAGCGATAGGCGAACATCCCGTCGCCCGACGAAGGCTCCACCTCGCCGACGTGCGCCTCCGACGGGTTCTGGAACCGGTTTTTGGCGTTGAAGTACCAGTCGCCGGCCGTCGTGATCCACGCGCCTCCGTGGTAGAGGGCGTCGGCGGGCTTGTAGTGGAGCAGGCGACCGGTGTGCCGGTCGAAGGCGGCGGGCACGCAGCGGCCGGTCGGCACCAGGAGCGTATCTTCGTGGACGACGAGATACCCTTGCGGGGCCACGCCGCTGAAGCCCATCGCGCCCGGATGGGGAAGGTCGACGTAAATCTCGCCGCTGGAGTCGTTCGACCATAGCTCCTTCCCCGTCTCGGCATCCAGAGCGTACACAAAAACGCCCTCCGTGGGCCACATGCCGGCGGTGAAGTAGACCACGTCGCCGACGACCACCGCGCCGGTGCGGCACGGCCACCGCGAGATCATCCGGCCGTTGCCGAGGATCCGATCGTCGTCTGGGGCGCCCTGGAACTGCCAGTGCAGCTCGCCGGTCTTCGCGTCCAGGCAGTAGAGCCGGCCGTCGTCGGAGGCGACGTACGCCTTGCCCCGGGCGATCGTCGGGGCGAAGCGAATTGGGCCGCCCGCGGTGAATCGCCAGGCGAGATCGCCCGTTGCGGCGCTCAACGCCCGGACCGTGTCGTCCGCCGACGAGCCGAAGAAGACGAGCCCCCCGGCCACGACCGGCTGGAACGCATAGTCGAAATCCATCCGATGCAGCTCCTTGCCCGGCTCCGGCCAGGCGGGCATGGGTGGCTGACTCGTCTGGTAGCTCCATCGCGGCGCAAGCGGCAGCTCCAGTTGCCCCGCCGTCACGCCCGACCGCTCCGCATCGCCCTGGTACGTGGGCCAGTCCGCCGCGCCGACGCTCCCGGCCACGAGCGCCAACGCCGCCAGAGCGGCGAGCATCAGACGATGATGTTCCCGGACCATGACTACGTCCCTCCTATTGGATCTCTGGTCTGGTCACAAGACGCCGCTGTCCGTCTTCTCCGGGGAGGTCGAGCCGCCGTGGGATGCCCTCGGTGCAGCCGCACGCTATTGACTCCCCACCCCCTTCACCCGCATGCGGAGCGCGTACAGGCCCTTGCTCGCGGTGATGAACAGCGTGCGGCCGTCCCGGCCGCCGAAGCAGACGTTGGCCGTCCAGCGGGCGTCGACGAGGATCTGCTCGATCTCTCGGCCCGAGGGATCGAACACCGTGACGCCCTTGCCCGTCAGATACACGTTCCCCTCGTTGTCGACGGTCATCCCGTCGGAGCCCATCGGGCAAAAGAGGCGCTTGTTCTCGAGCTTGCCGTCGGGCTGGATATCGTAGGCGTAGGTCTTCTTGGCGCGGAGGTCGGCCACGTAGAGCGTTTTTCCGTCGGGCGTGCCGATCACGCCGTTGGGGGTCTCCAGGTCGTCGGTCACGCGGAGGACCCTCTTGTGGTCGGGCGCGAGAAAGTAAACGCATTGCCCTTCCTGCTCCTGCGGCCCGCGGTTCCAGTAGCCGCGCTTGTAGAACGGGTCGGTGAAGTAGAGCCCGCCGTCCGGGCGGATCCAGAGGTCGTTGGGCCCGTTCAGGAGTCTGCCCTGGTAGTCCTTGACGACGACCGTGACCTTGCCCTTCGGGTCGATGCACCAAAGCTCGTTCTTCGCGTCGGCGCAGGTCCAGAGGTTGCCTTCCGCGTCGAACGAGAGGCCGTTGGAGCGACCGCAGGGCTCCATGAAGGTGGAGAGCTTGCCGTCGGTGCTCCACCGGAGGATGCGGTCGTTCGGCTGGTCGGTGAAGAGCACGTTGCCCTCGGCGTCCGCGGCGGGGCCTTCGGTGAATGCGAACTCCTCGGCCAGCGTCTCGACCTTGGCGCCCGGGGCGATGATCCGGCTCTCGGCCGACAGCGCCCGGGGCCCCGCCAGGGCAACCGCGGCCAGCACGGCCGCCCACGTGGTCGTCTTGGTGCGTACGGACGGCTCGGCAAGTGACAGTTTTCTCACGGCAGGCTCCTCTCGTCGCTTGGGGGGCACTCGGAAAACACGATGCAGCTCGTAGGCTCTTTCTATCCTCTCGGGGGTCCCGCTTCAAGGCTTCGCCGGGCCGTGGCAGCCGCTTGGGAAGCGTCGATCTCCGCTTCTCAACCTCGTTCCCAAGCTCCGGCTTGGGAACGCACTTCCGCGAAGCTCCGCTTCGCCACGCGAGCACGAACATCTCACGGCGCGCAATTCGCTGCCCGTGACGGCCGGAAAATCCGCCCCTCACTCCCCGCTCAATCGCAGCACCCGCACCTGCTCCGCCGGGATCGTCACGCTGGCCGTGCAACTCCCGCCGTCGAACGGCGCGTTCCACTGGGCGGAGGATAGCCGGTCGTCGAGCCGAAGCGTCGCGCCTGCCAGGTCGAGCGAAGCCGCGTCGACGGTCAACGTCGTAGTCCGTTCCTCGCCGGCCGAATTGTACGCGGTCAGGTAGACTTCTCCGTCGCTCCCCGGTCCCCAACGCTCCAGCCACACGTCGGGGTCCGACGCCCAGGCGTGCGGGATCGGCTGCCAGCCGGCCCGGGTGATCGCCCGAAGCGCCGGCACAAAACGATCGTTCAGCGCTCGCACCGGCGCGTACATCTCGGGCGTCTCGTACACCCGCATGTTGGCAAACGACGGATAGATGCCGTAGAGCGTCGCGAGATGGTAGTAGTGCTCCATCTTCGCCGCGTCGTCGTGGATGTTGTAGATGAGCAGGAGGAACGGCTTCCGATAGGCCATCACGCGCTTCTGCTCCATCCGGCCGTGCCCTTCGACCCCCATCACGTCGAGGGCGAAGAAGTGGAACCGCCGGTCGGGATGGACGCCGTTGGCAAACAATAGCTTGTCTCGCGCGTGCAGCTTGTCGCCAAGCTCCCAGAGGAACTCCAGCAACGTGAAGCGGTTGGGGATCACCGGCCGGCCGGTGTTCGGGTCGTAGCTGAGCGGCACGCGCGACGCGGCAAAGTGCTCCCGCCGGTGGTTCAGGTAGCTGCCCCAGGCGCCGAGCGAGTCGACGTAGATCCCGTCGAGGCTGGGCACGGCGTCGAGCAGTCCCATGCTGTGCGCCAAAAGCGTCTTGGCCACGGTGGGCCGGTCGCTTTCGGCCAGAAGCCGAGGGCTGGCGTCGAGCGGGAAGGTGATCGAGTTGCCGCCCCACTCCGTGTTGCGAATCCGCATGTGCGGTCGGCCGTCGGCGTCCAAGAGCATGCAGTTCTCGATGATCGCTTTCATCGACGGCCCCCAGCCGCGGTCGTCGCGATCGTGCGCCGCCGTCCCGGCGGCGAGCGACTGCCCCGGAATATCGGACGAAGCCTCGTCGCCGGCCGGCGCGAGCGACCGGAAGACCTCCATCGCCTCCTCTTGGGTCTCGGGCAGTCGCTCCACCCGGCTGATCTCGCGCTGGCCGGGGATGATGTACGGGCAGGTGTAGATCCCGTGCGCGTCGTCATCCTCCCAACCCGCCGGGCCCCCCTCGTGAAACGCGTAGTTCTCCGCATCGGGGAGCGGGAACCGCGGGCTGCCGAACATCCAGAGGCCCTCTCGGGCCACCCGCTTGCGGAACGCCTCGGGCCAGAGCTCGTAGTAGCGGCGGGCCGCGTCGCGCAGGCCCCAGCGGCCGTCGCAGCGATAGACGACAAACGAAAACGGCGCCCGGCCTTTCAGCTCTCCATCCGCCGCGTGCGAGAGCCCAAAATGAAAGCGGACCGCGTAGGCCAAGCGGCCGCCGTAGGTGAATTCGCAGTCGGAAGGGCAGTCGGCCGGCACGGCCAGGGCGACGGCGTCGCCGTGGTCGGGGGCGGAGAGAGACGAGAACGTCGTCTCGTCCTGCACTTGAAGCTCGTCCCCGACCGGTACCTCCTCCCGGATGCTTTGACCCCAACGCCAGGCGCCATTGCCGACCGGCAGGCTGAAGACGACGTCGACCCCGCGTTCCCGCCCGGTGAGGTCTTCCACGGAGCCGTCACACCGCATCACGTCCGCACCGGCGCGATACGTCGCGTCGACCCGCAGGCCGACGTCGTCGTCCGCCCACCGCTGGACGATCGACCCATCCCGGGCGGCGAGCTGCCCGACGACCGGCACGGCAGCCCCCTCAAAAGGCTCCAGCCAGAGGCCCGAAGGGAGTGACGCGGAAGCCGCCGAACGTCCGTCCAGCAACACGTCGTCCACTCCGCCCGAGTCCGACAGCGCCAGGCTCAAGCCGTCGCCCGTGCGCAATGGGGGCAACCGCTTCTGCCCCTTCGGCCGGGCGACGATTTCCTCGGCAGCCGCGCGCCGCACGGTGACCGAGGCATCGTCCCACCAGACGGTTCCCGTCCCGTAGTTGCAGAGATAGACGACCAGCCGGCTGGTGCGGTGCCCGACCCGCGCCTGCCCGCGGACCTCGGCGAAATCGCGGGTGCCGCCGGGCCCCGCGGCCACGGCCGTCTCGCGTCCGCCGGAAGCTCGCTCCAGATAGACGACGATCCTGGCGCCATCGCGGCGGAGGTCCTCGGTGGCGGCCACGGCGGAGAAGGTGACGAGGCTGCCCGGCTCCAAGGGCGGATCGAGCCGGACCGACTGCACGACGTTTCCCGTCTCGGCCTTTGTGGCGTTCGTGATGCGGACCGCGCGCCGGCCGCCGTGGGCGCGGCCGGAGTCGCAGGCGATCTGGGAGTCGGTGTTGCGGCCGTTGAACGTCCAGCCCGTCGGGGCGTCGGCGCCTGCCTCGAACCCCGGATTTTCGATCAGGTTGGTTCCCGGCTCGCCGGCGCCGGCCAGCGCGCAGGCGACAACCGCTGCCAAGAGACTTCCTGCCGTTCTCATCGCATCTCCCTTCTTCGGTTCGTTCGCTGCACGATACGAGTCGGCGGCCCCTGTCCCTGACGGCCTGGGCACCATTATACTGAACGGAGACGGACCGTCTTCAGGCCGACGCAACCCAGGAACGCCGATGAACTTTCGCGCCATCTGCTTCGATCTCGACGGCACGCTCCTGGATACGCTTGCCGACATCGCCGATTCGGCGAATCGGGTGCTCGCCGGACACGGCTACCCCACGCACCCGATCGACGCGTATCGCAATTTCATCGGCGACGGGCTGGTGCGGCTGTTCGGTCGGGTGCTGCCGGCGGATCGGCGCGGCGAGGAGGTCATCGCCGAGTGCGTGGCGGGTTTCCGCGAGAGTTACGCGGAGAACTGGAACGTCCGGACGAGGCGGTACGACGGCGTCGCCGAGCTGCTCGACGCGGCCACCGCCCGGGGCCTCAAGATGGCGATCCTCTCCAACAAGCCGGACGCGTTCACGCGGCGGTGCGTCGATGCGCACCTCTCCGCCTGGGACTTCCGGGCCGTCCTCGGTCAGCGCGAGGGGGTGCCCCCGAAGCCGGACCCGGCCGGGGCGCGGGAGATCGTCGACCGGCTCGAAGTCGCCGCGGAGCACTTCCTCTACCTGGGCGACACGCCCACTGACATGCGGACGGCCCGCACGGCGGGCATGCACCCCGTCGGCGTCTCCTGGGGTTTCCGCCCGGTCGACGAGCTCCGCGCGGCCGGCGCCGCCCGGATCATCGCCCGCCCGCTGGAGCTGATGGACCTGGTCGACGGGGCGTCTTCTTCGTGAGCCGGGGGCCGTCAGTCATCGGCCGTATGGTGCCGGCAGGGGGCATGCTACAATGGCCGCGTCTACGGTCTCCCCTCGATCTTCTTCTCCAGACGATCTGGAGAATCATGCCACGGGCGGCCAAATTCCGCGGGACGCTCCGCCTCGGGCGGTGTCTTCTTCGTGATGGACGACAACGAACTCAGCACGACGGGGCCGGTGGGACCGGAACTGCTCGAGCGGCTGTTCGACCGGCACGCCGCGGCGCTGGAGTTCTACGCGCGACAATGGTGCGCCAACCCTGAGGATGTGGTCCAGGAGGCGATGGTTCTGCTGGCCGCCGAGCCGCAAGCGCCGCGCGACGTGGCGGCGTGGCTCTACCGTGTCGTGCGGACCCGGGCGATCAATGCCTCGCGATCGGCGCGGCGGCGAAACCGACACGAGGGCGCGGCCGCCTTGCCGGAAGCCGGGTGGTTCGTGCCCTCGCCGGACGACGCGATCGATGCGCGGGCGGCGGCCGCGGCGATGGAAGGGTTGCCCGACGATCAGCGGGAAGTGGTGGTCGCCCGGGTGTGGGGAGGGCTCACGTTCCGGCAAATCGGGGAGTTGACCGGCACGTCGGACAGCACGGCCCACCGGCGATACGCGTCGGCGCTGGATGCCTTGCGGCAGAAACTGGGGATGCCATGTCTCGAGAACGACTGAACGAACCGCAGACGGCGATGGAAGCGGCCCTGGCCTCGCTCCAGTGGAGGCCATCGAGCGTCGACCGCAGCCGGGTGATGTACCTGGCCGGCCAGGCTTCCGTCAGAGGGCCGAAGGGGGCTCTGCGCGCCGGCCAGGCCCGCTGGCTCTGGCCCCTGGCCACGGCGGCTTCGCTTCTTCTTGCCGTCGCGCTGGGCGGCGTGCTCCTTTCGAGCGAGAGCCCGCGGGTCATCGAGCGAGTGGTCTACGTGCCGGTCGAACGCCCGGCTGAATCGATCGCCGTGCCAGACTCGAGTCCCGCCGCTCCCGTCGAGTCGCGTGGATCGCCGCTACGCACGGACTACCTCGCGCTCCGGCATGTGGCCATCACGCGGGGGGTCGACGACGCCATGCCCGCGACGAGTGGAACGGCATCGCCCCAGCGCGAGACACTCACGCCGGCTGACGCCTACCGCGGGTCGATCGACTGGGACCGCAGCGGTTAGGCGCGCTGGCAGAAATCGGCGTGGATGAACCTCGATGCCGAGGCATCGAGCACCATCCGTTCTGCGTGCTCCCATTGTGCCGTAGGCTCGTCGTATGCGCGGCGCGGCCCGGAAGGCGGCACCCCGTTTTGTGAAGCAACTGTCCAATCAGCCCTTGCCAAAAGGAGAGAGTGATGAAGCTGGCCCAGACGACGGCGTTTTGTCTCGCAGTTGTGACAGTCGTTGGAGCGTCGATCGCTGCCGAGAAGCCGGCTCCGTCGAAGCCGTGGGGGGAGCGGGAGCTGGAGGTGATCGAGCTTGCCGTCCATCCGGCTCAGCCGCCGCGGCCGGCGCTTGCGTGGTGCCTGCTGCCCAGCTACACGGAGCGTACGCCGGGCAATGCCGCGCCGGTCTACGCGAAGGCGTGCACCTGGCTGGGGGTGAACTTCGGAGGCGAGAAGTGGGACGAGGTCGGCAAGTGGCTCGAGACGCCGCTGGAGTCGCTGCCGCGCGAGGAGGTCCGCAAGCTGCTCGAAGGGTACAGGGAGCCGCTACGTTACGTCGACATTGCGGCGCGCCGGGATCAGTGCGATTGGGACGCGCCGGTTCGCGAAGAGGGGCGTAACGTGTTCGGCATGCTCCTGCCCGAGGTGCAGGCCGTACGTTGGGCCGCGCGGCTGGTTGCCCTGCGTGCCCGGCTGCAAATCGCCGAGGAGGAGTACGACGAAGCCGTGGCGTCTCTGCGGACCGGATACGCCATCGCAAGGCACGTCGCCGAGCAGCCGTTCTTCGTTTGTGGGTTGGTGGCCTGGTCGATCGAGGGCGCGATGAGCTTCCAGCTCCGCGACCTGATCGCGCAGCCGGGAGTGCCCAACATGTACTGGGCGATTGCGGCGCTCCCCCATCCGCTGATCGACGTTCGCCATTCGATCCAATCCGAGACGGCCGCGGTGTACCTGATGGTTCCCGAAATGGAGCCGTCGAAGCGACGCGATCTCTCGTCCGACCAATGGACCGCCCTTGCGCCGCAGGCGCTCTCTGATGTGTTTGAGCTCAATCGGCGATCGCGCTCGGCGCCGACCCCCGCGGAGCGTGAAGATTTCGTCAACGAGGCACTCAAGGCGGCACCACAAGCCAAGGCCGACTTGATCGCCGCCGGCCATCCCCAGGAGGAGGTCGAGGCCATGGTGCCCGCCGAGGCCGTGCTCTTGGACGTGTTCGAGATCTACGAAGCGCGCCGCGACGATCTGGTCAAACGGCTGAACCTGCCCTACTGGCTCGCCCTCGAAGGCATGAAGGACGCCGAATCGCAGATCGCCGGTTCCAGCAAGAGCCCGGCGCTCGTGTCGCTCGCCGAAACGCTGGTCCCACTCGTGCCCGCGGCCGCCGTCGCCGAAGCCTGGCACCAGCGAGGTCTGGCAATCCTGCGGTGCGTGGAGGCAATCAGGCTGTACGCCGCAACCCATGAAGGACAACTGCCCCCGAGCCTCGATTCCATCCGCGAGGTGCCGATCCCGATCGACCCCGTGACGGGCAAGCCGTTCGGCTATCGCCTGGAAGGCGACGTGGCCGTGATCGAGGCCGAGCCTCCCGCGCATTATCCGCCGCAACAGTACCGCGTGAGGGTGGTCGAGTAGTCGTCCTCCATCGCTTCCGACGAAGGGCGAGGGCCCGCTCGACGACGATTCCTGCTCGGGGGCCACTGGAGTCTCAGACACGCTCTCACCGGCGCACGGGCAAGATGCCCGTGCCACCCGATGGTCAGTCACGCTTGGGGCCGCGCATAGACACGGGGACCTCACCCTGGCGGAGAGGTCCCCGTGTTCGCACGAGCGCGTGGCTATCGTGCCTCGACCCGCCGGGCGGAAGGCACGAGACGAGCGGCGTGGTTCGGCGGCTACAGCTTCGCGATCTTCTCGATCAGGTCGACGCTGCGGCAACTGTAGCCCCATTCGTTGTCGTACCAGCTCAGGACCTTGAGCATCGTGTCGCCGATCACCTGGGTCCAGGGGCCGGCGAAGATCGAGCTGGCCGGATCGCCGATGATGTCGCTGGAGACGATCGGGTCCTCGGTGTACCTGAGGATACCCTTCATCGGGCCTTCGGCCGCCTCTTTGATCGCGGCGTTGACGGCGTCGGCCGTGACCGGCTTGCTCGTCTCGACGGTCAGATCGACCACGCTGCCGGTGGGCGTGGGCACGCGGAGCGAGATGCCGGTGAGCTTGCCCTTCAGCTCGGGGATCACCAGCCCGACGGCGGCCGCGGCGCCGGTCGTGGTGGGGATGATGTTGAGCGAAGCGGCCCGGGCGCGGTAGAGGTCCTTGTGCGGGAAGTCGTGCACGACCTGGTCGTTGGTGTACGAGTGGACCGTGGTCATCAGGCCCTTGATGATCCCGAACTTCTCGTAGATCACCTTGGCCATCGGGGCCAGGCAGTTGGTGGTGCAACTGGCGTTGGAGATGCAGGTGTGCTCGGCGCTCAGCTTGCCGTCGTTGACGCCCAGCACCACGGTCAGGTCCTCGCCCTTGGCCGGGGCGCTGATCACCACTTTCTTGGCGCCGGCCTTGAGATGGCTGTCGTAGCCCGGCTTGTCGGCGGTGGCCCGTGCGCGGAAGGCCCCGGTGCTTTCGAGAATGATCTCCGCCCCCAGCGCACCCCAAGGGAGCTGGGCCGGGTTCCGCTCGGCCATCGCCCGAATCTTCTTGCCGTTGACGATCAGACTCTCGTCGTCGAAATCGACCGTGCCCGGGAATCGACGGTGAATACTGTCATATTTCAGCAACGTGGCCAGGGTCTTGTTGTCCGTGAGATCGTTGATCCCGACGACCTCGAACACGCCGGGCTTGGCCGTCAAGCCCCGGAACACCAACCGGCCGATCCGGCCGAATCCGTTAATGCCAACGCGAATTGCCACAACACGTCTCCTTCACAAAGAAACCCGAAATTTCCTTCAGAAAAACCTCGCCCCTTAGGTATGGGGGGCGGTAGCTCAGATTCGGTCGACATGCGACCTTGTGGGCGGACGGAGAACCCGGGATTATACTTGGCCTGGAACCAGTGGGCAACCAGGACGAAGGGATTCTCTTGCCGGCGGCTCAGCGACCCCATTGGCGGCTTCCCCCGGGCGTCTCTCGCGGCGTGTGGGAGTACGCCCAGACCGAGCACATCGCCGGCGAGTACGACGACTACTTCGCTTGGAACCGCCTGTTCCAGTTCGATGAGCAGGTGCTCGCACGGCACTTCGCCAAGCCCGGGCTGGTGGTCGACTTGGGGTGCGGCACGGGGCGGACGCTGATCCCTTTGGCCCGGCGGGGCTTCCGCTGCCTGGGCGTCGATCTGTCGCGCCACATGCTCGGAATCGTGGGCCGGAAAGCCGCCCGCCAGGGGCTCTCCGTCGCCCGAGTCCAGGCAAACCTGGTCGAGTTCGACTGCCTCCGGGACGCACGGGCCGACTACTGCACTTGCCTCTTCAGCACCCTGGGGATGATCCGCGGGCGGGAGAATCGCGGGCGGGTGCTGGGCCACGCGCGGCGGATCCTGAAGCCGGGCGGCCTGTTCGTGGTGCACGTGCACAACGTCTGGTTCGGGCTGTTCGACCCGGTAAGCCGCGGCTGGCTGGCCCGGCAGCTTCTCCGCTCGCTGGTGCGTCGGGACGTCGAGCTGGGCGACAAGTTCTTCGACTACCGGGGCATCCCCAAGATGTTCCTGCACACGTTCACCCAGCGGGAGCTGGTCCGGAGCGCGACCGACGCCGGCTTCCGCCTCCGGGAGCTAATCCCCCTTGCCGTCACGCGGCAATCTCCGCTGCGGCATCCCTGGTTCTTCGGGTCGCTTCGAGCGAATGGGTGGATCGCGGTGTGTGAGAAGCCGACGACCGCGGACTGAGCCGAAAGGGGATCAGGACCGGGGCGTCCCATCGCAAGGCCGTTACTCCTTTTTCTCTTCAGCCTTCTCCTTAGCTTTCTCTTTAGGTTTCTCCTCCGCCTTCTCTTCAACTTTCTCTTCCACTGCCTTTTCAGTCTTTTCCCCCTCGGCCGCCTCTTCGGGCTCGGCCCGGCCTCTGCGCGAGCGAGTCGTTCTTCGCGGGGGCTTCTTCCCGGGCTCCTCCGGCTGCACCGTGGTGAACGGCTCGGCCAGCTCGACGGCAATCTCGTTGACCTGGATCGCGTTCGGAGCGACCTGCTGGCCGCGGACCAGGACCTTGTCGCCGGGCCTGGCGATGGTGAGCATCCTGGCGTCGGCCAGGTCCAACTCGATGTGGGGGTCTTCGGTGAGCTCGATCTGGACGGCGGACTTGAAGTACGGGTTGGGGGCATAGACGGTGAGCTTGCCCGTCTTGTCGATGCCGGTGATCCGTCCGACGATCTCGAAATTATCGACCGGCGGCCCCTCGTCCTCATCCTCGGCGTGCGCTCGTCGACCGCGTGATCGCGTTTGTCGAGCGTCGGCCGGCGGTTGCCCGGCGTCGGGCGCCTGGACTCCGGCGTCGGGGGTGGCTTCCAGGGGGTTTGCTCCAAAGCCGTCCGGGCCGGCGGCAGGTCTCCCGCCGGGGAACGCGCCCAGCGGTCGTTGGGGCGAAGGGGTGAAGATGGTCAGCTCGCCGATCTTCTCCTGCACCTCGCTCCGTCGCTTGTCCACTTCGGCGAAGAACGAGACGAAGCTGCCGGGCCCGAGCACGTCTTTCTTGGCCGTCCCGGTCACGTGGACCGTGGCTCTCTCGGCGAGTTGAAGCATATAGGGCTGTCCACCCACCGACTTGATCTGGATCAGACCCCGGCCGATCGCTTCAATCGTGCCGCCGGTGTTCACGGGGACAGGCGCGGGCCTTCCGGCCATCGGCCCCCGCATCGGCCGCTGGGCACAAGTCGTGCCCGCCTGGGCCAGGACAAGCAAGCCAACACTCCCAAAGACCGCGACCGGCAGGCGAAACAATGAAAACATGGTCGAATGTGCTCCCACCAACAAAGCCAGGCAGCCGCTAGCTGCCGGATCTGCGTCGCACGCCACCCTTGCAGTCAACCGCCCCCCCTCCACTTGAAGATAACCGCCGGCCCTTGGTTTGGCCAGCGTCCGGACGCGTGCGCCCGGGTTTCCCGGCAGGCCCTCTCGTTGGCGATCCTCGGTCTGGGGACGCCGGTTCCGGGTCTGCTTGCCCCGGCTGGGGACAGGTTCCGCCGTTTGGGGGTAGAGGTTTCGCCGCCTGGGGGTAGGCAAGCCGAGGAAGCCGAGCTTCGACGAGGCGCGTTCCCAAGCCGGAGCTTCGGAAGGAGGAGAGGCCGGAGCTTCGTGCCGAGCGCAATCACTTCGACCGCTGTGTGGTACGCCGCAAAACATTGCCCATAAAAGACTTGCGCCGCGTATTTTCCAGACCGCTTGGAATTGTGGGGGTGTGTGCCGCGGGCAGGTCGGGCAAATTGACAAGCCCCCACCGTGAGCTACAGTTAGCCGGAACGTTGTCACGCCCGGCCGGCGGCGCGAACTCGTGATCCTTGTGAATCGGGCGGCAAGGCAGCTCTGGATGCCCAGCCCGGTTTCCCCCGTCGGCCATCCGGACCGCTCGTGCCTGAGGACACCCGTTCGGTGGACGCCACGCTGCCCAACAACCTGAGCGATCCGGCGGCCCCGGGCGTGCCCGTCGCTCCGGTCCCGTCGTCCTCTCCCTCGCACGTGACACTGGCCGACGGCACGACGCGGGACCTCAGCGGGTTGGGTCGCGACGAGCTGGTCCGGCTCCAGTGGGGGCAGGAACACACGTTCGCCCGGCGAATCCTCGAAGCACCGAAGGGGTCGATCGATCGGGCGGAAGCGGTGCGGCATGCCTACGACACGGTGACGCGGATCCATGCGGCCGTCATCGGCGCGTCGGGCAAGCCTTTGGTGATGGGCCTGCATCCCCGGTACGAGCGGATGCTTCGCAGTCTGCTTCTGCGCCAGCGCGACCGAGGCGTGCAGCCCCGCCTTTTCGAGATCGGCTATGGTTCCGGCGTTCTGTTGAAGCGCGTGAGCGAGTGGGGGTTTCCGGCGGCGGGGATCGAGGTGTCGCCCGCCATGTACGAGCGGGCGTGCCGACACTTCGGCCAAAATCGCAACGTCGACCTCTACGTGGGCGACTTTCTCCGCGACGATTTTGCCGCGGAAGGGCCACGCTACACGCTGGTCTACTGGAACGACGTCTTCGAGCACGTCCCGCCCGACGAAATCCCCGATTTCCTGCGGAAGATCCACGGCCTGTTGGCCCCCGGCGGTCAGTTGGTCACGATCACGCCCAACTGGCACACGCGGCCCTGGGACATCACCGCGGCGTTGCACCCCGCCCGGACCGAAGCGGCCGGGCTGCATCTCAAAGAGTACACGCTCCGCGAGGTCACCCGGCTGTTGCGTGAAGCGGGCTTTTCGCGGGTGGCGACCCCGCTGGTGGTTACGCCGGCGCGGGCGTTGCTCTCGGGCAGTGGTCTGGTCGGGCTGAAGTGTCTGGTGGAGCCATGCCTGGAGCTCCTTCCGGTCCGGGCCGCCCATCTCCTCTGCCGAGGGCTCGGCCTCTGCGAGACGATCGCCGCGAAGGCTTAACCCGGCGCGGACTGCTCGCCCGTTTGCTTACGTTGGCCGAAGAAGTGACTTCCCGACTTCAGTAGCAGGCACACGCCATGTGGGCTGCTAAGAACGTACGGAAAGCACGGCCATGAATCCGCGGGAAGCGTGGGCCATTTCTGTTCCCCTAACCGCGAAGCGGTTTCACAACACAGCCCAGGGTTGCGAAGCTACCCTGGGTCGGCGGGCACCGAGTCCCCCCCAACCCCAACGGGGTTGCACCCCGCGCAACCCTCGAGCGGGCGCTGTGCAACCCCTTCGGGGTTGATGGGCGACGTCGGAACCGGGGACCGAGGGTAGCTTCGCAACCCTGGGCTGTGTTGTTGAACGCCTTCGGCGTACGGGGATGGAACACAAACGGGACACCATGTGGCGAGTGATTGACGGCCGTTTTGAGCAGCCCACACGCCGTGTGCCGTCCGCCGGTTACGGCACACGGCGTGTGCCTACTACTCCGCAAATGCGTTCGTAGCTGTGTTGTTGAACGCCTTCGGCGTACGGGGATGGAACACAAACGGGACACAATGTGGCGAGTGATTGACGGCCGTTTTGAGCAGCCCACACGCCGTGTGCCGTCCGCCGGCTGCGGCACACGGCGTGTGCCTACTACTCCGCAAATGCGTTCGTAGTGGCCGCATTCATGTGGTCGAAAGCGCCCGCTTGGCACTTGGACCGGACCAGTCGTGTCACCACGAGGCTTGCCGGGCTACTCCCGGTCGGGCGCGAGCGGCGTGGCCCCGCTGACTGCCCGGTCGGCGCGACCGCCCGCGAGCCGCAGGGCCGTCAGCAGCTCACGCAGTCGCGTCCAATACTCGGCCGCTGCCTTGGCAAGTTGGCGTTTCTCATCGCGGGAGAGGAGCCGTTCGGAGTTGGACGCTTCGAGGACGAGGACCAGCAGCACGGCCAACGTCACCCACGGGCCGAGACAGAAGACCAGAGGTACGGCGAGCACGAGCCATGCGCCGAGGTCCATCCGGAATCCTAATCGGTGGTTGAACGCCGTGATCAGGAGGAGGGCCGCGAAGTTGGCGGCCGTGGTGGCCAAGACGGCGCCCAACAGTCCCAGCCGCGGGAGCAACAGCAGGTTCAGCCCCACGTTGATCGCGAGGCCGGCGAACATCGCGATGCTCGAGAGATACGCCCTTTCACGACACAGCAGGTAGGTTTGGGCGATGATAAGCATGGCGAACCAGACGCAGTAGGTGAGCGTCCAGGGCAGCACCGCCAGGCCCCCGGCGAACTTGCCCTGGAAGAAGCCGCGGAACAACACGGGCGCGGCCAGGAGGATCCCTACGGCGGCGATCGCCAGGCCGAAGCCGAACAGCTTGAGGACCAGATTCATCCGCGCGCCCACGCGATCGCGCCGGCCCGCTTCCCAGTCATGGCTCAAGTGCGCCGTGATGATCGAGCTGAGGATCATGGCGATGGAGACCAGGAGCGCGGGGAGCACGCGGGAGCTGTGGTACTCGCCCACCCGGGCCAGGGCCTCGGAGGCCGAGCCGGGCGAATAGTGAACGATCATGCAGCGGTCGGCGATCGCGAACAGATTGGCCATCATGCTCGACACCCAGGTCCAGGCGGCAAACGGGAGCAGCTTCGACCAGAGCTCTCGATGGGGCGGGGGGGCCGCGTCGCCCGGGATGGCTCGCCAATTCCGCACCAGCCAGAACGCCCCTCCCGCCGCCGCCAGCGCCGCCGACCCGGCGTAGGCGACCACCACGCTGAGGGCCGTACACTGCCAGCCGAGAAGCAGCCCGATTCCCAGCGCCGCGAAAATCAGGCTGTTGGCCAGATACAGCCCGCTGATCAGCCGGACGTTCCGAAGCGCAGAGAACAAGTCCACGAAGTAGTGCATCGCAATCGTGGCCAGAAGCGCAACCGCCAGGACCGTGATCAGGTCGGTCCGCTCGGGTGTGCCGAACACGAGCAGGGAGAACCAGCGTCCGGCCAGATGAATCAGCACGGCGCTCGCGGCGCCCAGGACGGCGCACGCCACGGCGGTCCGCCTCAGCACCGTGCGGAGCTGTCCTCGCCGGAGGTAGTGCTCCGCGTAGCGAGGGAAGGAGCCGGTCAAGGCGAGCACGGAGACCGGCGCGGCCAACAGCAGGAAGTTGAACGCCATGTCCCACTGCCCCAGCTCGTCCGGGGCCAGCCACCGGCAAAAGAGGATCGCCCGGCAGAATCCTACCAGCCGCTGGATGACCGACAGCGACAGCAGGACCAGGACGGTGTCGGCGAGCGTGTCGGTACGCAACAGCCCCGGCCCGCCGGTCGGTCCGCCGGTCGGCTCGCGGTCGCCGAGGTTCGGTGCGTCGCCCGCGTACTCTGACATGGAGTGGTCAACCTCGCGCGTCGTTCAGACGGATCCCACGGGACGCGGCCCGTGGGCTTCGGCTTGTCCCCGATCAACCGGAATCTCATACATAAACCGGGACGTCTTGATCTTCCGGGGGTCGACGGTGGCCCGGTTCTTGAGGCGGATCACGTCGTCGTCCACGTGGATCCGCTGCAAGTGGAACGCATCGTCGCCGGGGAAGTTGTAGCCGCCGTAAGCGGAGCAGACGGCCTCGTAGCCGGCCTCCCACGCGAGCTGGAACGCCCGCGAGGTCAGATTCACCTGCTGCCCGAACGGGACCGCGAAGTACCGGACTGGCCGCCCCAACAAGTCCCGAAGCTCCCGGCCGGCCTCGACCACCTCGCGGTAGAGCTGGTCTTCCTCGGTTACCTGGGCCAGGTCGGGATGCGTGTAGGTATGGGCGCCGATCTCGATCCCCGCGTCGGCCATGGCCCGGAGCTGTTCGAGGTCGTTGGGCGGGAAGCGGTTTCCCCGGGCGACGTCGTGCGCGAACGGCTCGCCTTCGAGCACGTTTTCGAGCGTCGCGAAATACGTGCACGGAATCTGCCGACGGATCAACATCGGGATCGCCTCCCGGCAGTTCTCCGCATAGCCGTCGTCGAAGGTGATGCTCACGCACGGCCGGCCGTTGCCGCCCCGGATCCGCCGCTGGGCCTCTTCGAGCGAGACGATCTGGAAGTGCCGGGCCAGCCATTCGATCTGCCGGGCGAAGTGGCGGTTGGAGGTCGTCCAGGGGTTCGCCCGATCGTCGGCAATCCGATGATAGAACAACACGACGACCGGCTCGCGATGCGCTGCCGCCGCCCTTCGATGCCACCACCAGCGGTAGGGGCCGGTAGCGCGGTAGTACAGCTCCAGGAGCAGCAACTTGAAGTCAAGCACGGTCTCATCCTCGCGCCATTCGCAGGCCACCCTTGATCCAATCCTTCATGCCCGTGCCGACCAGCCAGAGCCCGTGCCGCAGTCGGGCGCCCGCCAGGTCGGGAACCACGCGGATCTCCACGCCGGGCCGCGGTCGGGCGCGCCAGTGCGGCTTATAGGGCTCATCCCCACGGAGGAAGTCCACCGCCCGGTAGCCCTGCTCGATCGCTTCACGGAGCATCACGATGTGGCTCAGACGTCCGGGCGAATGCTCCAAGGCGTCGGGATCGACCCCGGACTGGTAGGCGTAGATCACGCCGTCGCCGGCCAACGCGTACTCCGCGGCGATCGGCCGCCCGTCCAGCTCCAGCCAACGCAGGTGCAGTTGTCCGCTGCGCAACAGGTCGGCCATCACGTCGCGGTGGAAGGCGGCGAAGCGACTCGAAGCGAAACAGCCCGGCTCTCCCAGGGAGCGCCGCCGGCGCTGGTGCAAATCAACGAGCACGTCCCGGGCCTCGGACAGTTCGTCAAGCCGCTCCGCGCGATGCACCGCGACCCGACCCGACGCCAGCACGCCGCGTTCCGACCGGCGCACCCGCTTGCGGTGGTCCTTGGAGAGCCTGCCGAGATACTCGTCCCAACCGGCGGGCAGCTCGACCCGCCAGAAGCTCGGGCCACCACGGCGATGGACCGTGTTCCCCCGGCCTTCGAGCTCTTGGGCCAATCGCCCGACGGCCGTGTCCTCGGCGTCGACGCCGGTCAGCTCCAACAGGTCCCAGCGGTCCTGATCCCGGCGGTCATGGGCGCGATCTGCCAGCGGGTCGGCTTCCGGGGCATGCACCGCGGTGAGCCAGTCCGCCAGGGCGGCACCGACCGTGTCTTCCATTCCCGGCGCACAGAGCACGCTCAGGTAGTCGGAGCAGACCTCGCCCGTCCCCAAAAACCGCACAACCCGGCCCTCCGCCACGGAGCTTTCCACGTACCAGGGGGCGACGCCGACGAGCGATCCGGCAGGATCGACCACGCCCAGGGTGAAGAGGCTCCGGTTGTCCCCGTGTCGGTCTTGGCCTTCCCCATAATGCCGCCACCAGTGCGACGTCCAAGCCCAACTGCGAAACGGGACGCCACGAGCCAACCGGTCCCAATCGGCCGCCCGCACGGCGGCACCATCGAGGCTCCGGAAACGGACGACGCGAGTTCCGGGTGCGCTGGTCATTGAGGAGAGATCCACGGGTCGATCAGCCTGTCAATAGCGTACAAAACCGGCAAGCCTCTCGTTCCCAGGCTCTGCCTGGGAACGCACTACCGCGAGGCTCCGCCTCGCCCTAAGCACGGCGTGCCATCGTTCCCACGCTTCGCGTGGGAACGCACCCCTCGGACGCTTTGCGTCCGCCGCACTCGCCTACACGGGCGTCCTTCGCTCCGGACGCCGCTCGGACGCGAAGCGTCCGTCTCATCCGTTACGACGCGAAGCGTCGTAACGATGTGACGATGTGAAGCGTCGTAACGATGTCCGATGTCCGGCGACGTCTGTCTGGCGACGTGGAGCGATGTGCAATGCTCACCTTTACGCATTCCCACCCCCTACGTCCCCTCAACTCTCCGTCACGCCAGAGCGGATGCAAACCCATTTCTTGCGGGGACTTCAGGAGATGATCTGGTCGCCGCATCGGCCGGCGAGCCGCGTTGCCCGACGGCCACGACCTGTTGCGTTCAGGCAACCCGGCCGGCCAAAAGGACCGGCCGGCCGGCGACGGAATCCCGGAGACGACCGGGGCCGAAGTCCTTCCGTCGCACTACCTTCCGGAGCATTCCACGCCGCAGGACTGACCCGGCCGGGCCTTGGCACCCGGTTTGCAAACCCGGTCAGTCCCAGCCGCCGACGCTTGCGGCGGTCGGCAGCCCGCAAAGTCGATCCAACCCGTCCGCCAACCGAGCCGAGAGTCAAGCCCGATGAGCTCCGCACCCCAATCGATCGTTACCCCCGGCCAGTTCGTCTCCATCCTGGCAGGTCATCCGAGGCGTTGGCTGGCGCCGGCGCTGGTGGTGGCCGTGTTCGCCGCCGCGTACGCCCTGGTGCGTCCGGCCACCTGGGAGGCGTCCCAGGCGTTGATCGTCCGCAACGAGGCGGCGGGGAGCCAGGAGAGCCCCGGCAAATTCAACCACTCCGAGGAGATGAAAACGGTTCAGGAGACGATCCTGGAGCTGGCCGGATGCCGTACGGTGCTGGCCGAGGCCCTCCGGGAAGTCGGGCCCTCGGACCACCGCGCGTCGGCCGGCGAAGCCTGGCCCGGCGATCGCGACGTCGACAAGCTGCGCAAGTCGGTGAAGCTGGAGCCGCCCAAAGGGGCCGAGTTCGGCACCACGGAGATCTTCTACGTGCACGTGCGGGACGGAAGCCGACCTCGGGCCGTGGCGTTGGTGGCGGCGATCTGCGGCCAGTTGGAGGCCCGCTTCCAACAGCTCCGCGACACCAAGGCCCAGAGCATGATCGACGAGCTGGTCAAGGCCGTGAACCTCGCCCGGGACGATCTCGACGAGTCGACCGCCCAGCTCAAGGAAATCGAGCAACAGGTCGGCAGCGATCTGGCCGAGCTGCGGGGCCTGCAAGAGTGGGGCGCCGGCGACGGCCAACTGGGGCGGACGATCACCGAGATCCGCAACGAGCTGCGTGACGCCCAGGCGGCCGAGGAGTCGTCCCGCGAGCTGCTCGTGTTCCTCCGGGCGGCTCAGGAAGACCCGAGTCGTCTGGTGGGCACGCCCAACCGGCTCCTGGAAGCACAGCCGGCCTTGAAGCGTTTGAAGGACGGCCTGGTCGATGCCCAGTTGCGCTCTGCCGAGCTGCGGGGGCGGATGTCCGACGCGCATCCGCTCGTTCGGGCCGCCCGGGAGTCGGAGCAACAGGTCAGCCGGCACTTGCACAACGAACTAGCCACGGCCATCTCCGGCGTCGATCTCGATCTGCGACTGAACGCCGATCGCGTCGCCCTGCTCGAGGGCCAACGGGAGGTCGCCACCCAGCGACTCGACGGCCTCGCCGCGCTGCGTGCCGACTACGCCAACCTGGTCGCCGAGACCCGCAATCGGACCGAGCTGCTCGAGCGGGCCGAAGGGCAGCTCGCCGAGGTCCGCGTGAGCCAGGCCACGGCCAAGGCGGCCAGCCTGATCGGGCGGGTCGACGCCCCGGAGGCGGGCATCAACCCGGTTGGCCCACGTCGGGCGATGATCGTCCTGGTGGGGCTGGTCGGGGGCCTGCTGGCCGGCCTGGGGACCGTGCTGTTGACGGTCGACCTCGTGCCCCCGGTCCCCGCCGACTCCGAGCCGACCATCTTGCCCGTACGGCAAGAGAGCCTGTCTCGATCGCCCAAGACCGCCCACAAGGGCAACGGCCGCTCACGCCCGGCAGCACCGCCCGTTGGCGTACTATCCTTGAAGCAGGCACTGCACACGATCGCCAGCCAGTGTGCCAACGACGTCTAGCAAGGCAGGGCCTCAGACCGAGGCGAGAGTCCAGTGGTCAGGGTTCCGGGTTCAGGGTTCAGGACTTGGAGTTCCACCTATACGCGTAGATCCTGAACCCTGAACCCTGAACCCCGAACCCCACAAACTTGACTCATTTGCAGCAACTGTCCGAAGCCAAGCGCCCTAGCCGACGTCGAGTGGCGACCGGGATGCGGTTTTGGCCTCCGCCCACCATGAGCCGAATGCGACGGTGACCGCCGCGATCCAGAAGCCTCACCCGACGCAACGAGCCACCGGACTCCTACGCACCTTGCCATGACCGCCATTTTGCCCATTGTCCTGCTGGTCGCCCTGGTTTGGGCCGCCGTCGTCTTCCTGCGAGGGGGGCTCTTGGGCGGTTGCCTGGTCGTGCTGTTGGCGGGGACGTGTTTCGGACACCCGTTCTTCAGCCTGCCGGGCCCCGTCCCGCTGACCGTGGATCGGCTTCTCTGGGTGGCCCTGCTGGTCCAGTACGTGATCTGGCGCCGCGTGGGGCTGGCGGACCGCAGGCCGTTGGGGAACGCCGAGGTTGTCCTCTGCGCGTTTCTCGGCGTGCTCTTCATCAGCACCTTCTCCCACGACTGGCAGGCAAACGACTGGCATCCCCTGGCACGGCTGCTCTTCTACTACGCGATGCCCTTCGGTCTCTACTGGGTGGCTCGCGAGATCCGCCTCTCCGAGCGCAGCGCCCTGGTGCTGTTCGCGTCGCTGGGGGCCTTCGGCGTCTACCTGGCCGTGACCGCGCTGGCGGAAACGAGCCAACAGTGGTGGCTCGTCTTCCCCCGGTATATCGGGTCAAACGCCGAACGGAGCTTCTTGGGTCGCGCCCGCGGTCCGCTGTTGAACCCCGCCGGCTCGGGCCTGCTCACGGGCGTCTGCCTGGCCGCCGCCCTGATGGGGTGGCCGCGGCTGAATCGGCCGGGCCGGCTCCTGCTGGTCGTCGCCTCGCTGTTGATGGGCCTCGGTGTCTACTGCACCTATACCCGAAGCCCGTGGCTCGGGGCCGGGCTGGGTCTTTTCATCCTGCTTGCCCTGACGCTCCCCCGGTCTTGGCGCGGGCTGGTGCTGGGGAGCCTGGTATTGAGCGTCGCCCTGGTGGGGGCGGCCAAGTGGGAGCGAATCCTGGCCTTCAAGCGGGACCAGGACGCCGGCGTCCAGGCAGCGGCCGAGTCGGTCAAGCTGCGGCCGATCCTCGCCGCGGTCTCGTGGAACATGTTCCTCGACCGCCCGTTGACCGGCTGCGGCTTCGGCCAATACTACGACCAGCACGTCTACTACCTCGCCGATCGCTCCAGCGGCTTGCCGTTGGAGAAGGCGCGAACCCTCTCCCAGCACAACCTGTTCCTCTCCCTGCTGGCCGAAACCGGGCTGGTCGGATTGGGGCTCTTCGTCCTCCTGCTGGCGATCTGGACGCGCGACGCCTGGCGCGTGTGGCGCGCCGCGTCGGCCCCTCTCTGGGCGCGCCAGACGGCCCTGCTGTTCTTCGTCCTCTTGGCGAACTACGGCGTCATCGCCATGTTCCACGAGATCTCCTTGATCCCCATGGTCAACATGTTCCTCTTCTTCCTGGCCGGGATCACCGCGGGACTCAGACCGCATGGCTGCCCCACAACGGCACCCGCTTCCGCGTCGCCCGAGGCGGCCCCATCCGTCCCCGACGCGCTCCCGCTGGGCGGCCGACCGATCGGGTGATGCCCACCCGGTCCGGCAAGCCCTCCTTCCCGTGCTGCGAAGCGGAGCCTGGTTCCCAAGAGACGGTAGGGTGCGTGAAACGCACCATCTGCGCTTATTCGCCCGGCGCTACAGCTTGAAATTGAACGTCCGGGCGAGCAGGCGCCAGGCGCGTTGGCCGAGGGTCTGGCGTCGGACTTCGATTTTGGCGCTGCCGCGGAGTCCGATGCGGAAGAGGCGGTTGGGGTCGGGCAGGGGGACGCTGGCCTGGTAGGAGGTGCTCATCGGCCGCTCGACGCCCGATTCGGGGTCCGTCTTGGTCGAGAGCTCGCCGCCCGCCTTGGCCGTGAGCCGCTTGGAGCTGAACTCCATCTCCTCCTCGGAGATCTTGTCGATCGTGCCGGTGAACGTGTCGTGGGGCAACTCGTCGAGCTTGATTTCCACGTCCTGGCCGGCGGTGACGAAATCGATGTCGTCCTGGTCGATCACCAGAAGCGCTTCCATCTGCACCGGATCGCCGACCGAGCAGAGCTGGGTGCCCGGATCGAGAAAGCATCTCAGGTTGCGGGGCTCCAGGGGAGTGGCGGACCACTTGGACAACTGGCCCTGCGGGGACTTGCGCGATTCGAACCAGGGGGGAGGGAAGACGACGCCGTCCCGCGGTGCTCTCAGCTCGAGCCGGTCACGGTCGCGATTCTTGTCGGCCAACTGCTTCTCGACCGTGCGCAGCAGCTCCTCCGTCTCCGGGATTCCCGAGCCGGCGCTGCGGTCCTCGTGCTGAAGCCGCTCGAGCTTGTCGAGCTCCTCGCGGTACTGGTCTCGCTGCCCCTTGAGACCCTCGATCTCCAGCTCCAGGTCGAGGCTGGCGAGCCGGGCGAGAAGGTCGCCCTCGTTCACCCGATCGCCGGGTCGGACGAACACTTCTTCGAGCGTGCCGGGGACGGTGACGTAGACGGTCTTGGCGTCCAGGGCCCGGGTCTCCAGGGTGGACAGGACGTGGTACGGAAGCGGCAGATACACGAAGCCCGCGACGAGCAGCCCGAGCCCGCCCAGCGTTGCGTACATCCGGGGTTTTTTCACTTTATGCCACCTCCCGGGCACGTAGAAGAACTTGCACAGTTTATAGATCGGCTGGAAGAGCAGCCCCCAGATCGCCGTGGCCGCAATGACCTGACCGAGCACCTTCAGCCCGTACGGCTCGAACACCTTGTACAGGAACATCAGGATCGAGGCGAGGATGAACCACCGGTACATCACCGCCGCGACGGTGTAGATGGCGAAGAAGGCCTGGTTCTGTTCGGGGAGGAAGGGGTCGTCGGGCGGCTCGAGTCCCATGAACCACTCGCCCATCTTGCGGCTGAGGATCGTGCTGGCCTTCTGACGCAGATTGGGGATCTCGACGAGGTCGCTGAGGATGTAGTAGCCGTCGTACCGCAGAAGCGGGTTGGCGTTGAACAGCACCGTGCTCACCGAGGAGACGAACATCACGTTGAGGCAGAGGTAGTGGAGCAGCCCCGGCTCAGTGAACCACCAGAAGAAGGTGCAGATCGAGGCCAGGGTGACTTCGATGAAGATCCCCGCCGCGCCGATGGCCGCGCGGTGCCACTTGCTCGGCAGCATCCAGGAGTCGGACACGTTGCAGTACATACACGGCGTGAGCACCAGGATCATGATCCCGATCTCGTGGCACTCCCCGCCGAAGTGCTTGCACGTCAGCCCGTGCCCCAACTCGTGGAGGACCTTGGTCACCCCCAGCGACACGGCCAGGAGCAAGGCGTTGGTCGGGCTGAAGAACTGGTAGAAGCCGGGGAGCTTCGAGCGGAACACGTCGAACTCGACCAGCACCAGCGTCAGCGCCGTAGCCGCCAAAAGCATGCAGAGGACAAAGACCACCGGCGAGAAGATCAACCGCACTTTCGGATAGAGCCAGGTGAGGAACCGCTCGGGATCGACGCCCTTGAAGCGGATGCACAACACGTTGGTCAGCGAGGCGAGCAATTCCTGGCGCTTCCGCTCGTCGCGCCGCTTGCGGAGCTGGCGCCCCTGGTCGGGCACGCCCACGATAATCAGCCCGCTGCGGTGCAACTGGCCGAGGAACTGCTGGAGCTCATCGAGGGTGATCTTCTGGGGGGGGAATTCCGCTTCGAACCGCTCCTTGATCTCGTCCAGGCTGGTCTCGCCGTCGAGCATCTGGAGGATGGCGTATTCCTCGTCCTGAAACCGGAAGTAGTTCAGCCCCACCGGCTCCTTCACGATCCAGTAGCTCCGGCCCAGATAGCGCTGCCGCCGCGCGGAGAGATCCGACCGCTTGCGGATGGGTATGCTCCGGGCGGAGCTGGAGACGAGGCTGTCGTGGAGGGTAACCGCCATGGCGCGACTACTTGGAACCTACGATGGGCACGACCTCTTGACCCCGCGGGGCGTCGTCGAGGTGGATCGTCATGTCGACCTGCGAGCCCGGATACAAGAGCCAATGACCTTCTTGCGGCCGGGACGGGTCCGAGCTGACCTGAACGTTGTCCACTTCCGCCCACACCTCGTACTTCATGCCGCTGACGATCTCCGGGCTGACGAACACCACGCGGCCTTCCATCGGTTGCCGTACGCCGCTCAGGTCGATCGGGATCGACGGCTGCGAATCGAAGCGGACGGTCACCTTCTGTCCGATCTTGACGCGGGAGGGCGGTACCTGGGTCGCGTCGACGAATCCCTCGATGCGAAGGCGGTCCATGCAGATCACCCGCAGGACGGGCTCGCCGGGCTGCACCCATTCCTGCTCGTTGACGTACCGCTTGGTGACCATGCCGTCGAAGGGGGCGAGGATCCGGCGGCGATCGATCAGGAGGCTCGCGATCTCGTCCTCGGCTTCGCGGACCTTGACCGAGGCGACGTCGATCCTCCAGTCGTAGTCCGACTGCTTGATGGAGAGCACGGCCTGCTTCTTGGCAAGGTTGAGGCGGGTGAGCTCCATGGCGGGAACGGTTCCGCGATGCTGCCGGTTTGCCTCGTACCCCTGTTCCAGCTCCTGCACCGCGACCTGCGCAGCGGCTTCGGCATATTCGATTCGGACCTTGTTTTGGGCCTGCAAGTTGCCGACCTCGAGCTTGGCTTCGGCCGATTTCTTCTGCCTTCTCTCCATCTCGTCGTCGATCTGCCCCAGCACCTGGCCGCGGACCACCCGGAGACCTTCGCGGACCTCCAGCCACTTCGGATGGCCCTCGGCGTCGAGCACCGGGTTCCCCTCGGCGTCGACCAGCGGAGTGCCCAGCCGCTCCAGCACGCCCGCCTCCCTGGCCGGCACCTGGTTTTCATAAATCAGCTTGACGAGGCCGCCGCGCACCGGGCACAACTCGGGCGAGCCCCCCTCGACGGATCCCGGCTGGGGCCCGGAGAGCAGGAAGGCCACGCTCAACGTGATCAGGGTCGCTTGCATGATCGAGGGTTCCTCCGCAAATGCTGGATCAGAGCCAGCGGAACAGGATTTTCGATTCGATGAACGCGATCAGGTCGTGGAACAGCACGTAGCCGATCGGGCGACGGCCGCACTTGACCTTCGCGGTGACGGTCGCGCCCGGTCGGAGCGGCTGGGGAAGCTGCCGCCTCACCTCGTCGGTGATCTCCACCTTGATGGGCACGATGTTCCCCTCGTCGCCGCGGACTTCCGCGCCCTCGCCGATCTCCTTGACTCTTCCTGTGTGGGTGGTGTCCGGATCGGTCGCCAGGATGAACTCGGCCTCCAA
>DATKZH010000257.1:0-5657 GCA_035528065.1 Thermoguttaceae bacterium
GACAAGGTGACAAGGTGACAAGGTGACAAGGTGACAAGGTGACAAGGTGACAAGGTGACAAGGTGACAAGGTGACAAGGTGACAAGGTGACAAGGTGACAAGGTGACAAGGTGACAAGGTGACAGGGTGACAGGGTGACAGGGTGACAAGGTGACAAGGTGACAAGGTGACAGAAAGCGTTCGGTCCTCACGCATCCGCACCGTGAGCTTGTCCCCCTTCACCCAGTCACCCTGTCACCCCCTCACCCCGTCACTTCCTCACCCCGTCACCTTGTCACCGTACGGGCTGCTCGGCCGCCGCCGGTTGGATCGGCGGGCCCACGCGATACAGGGCCTGCCCGCCGCGGCGAACCGGCTCCAGCTCGAACAGATCGTCCACCTTGACGACCACGTGGGTGAAGTAGACGGGCCGCGTGGGGGCGGTGCGTCGAACGTAGTCCACGGCGGAATCGGCCAGCTCGCGCTGATACGGAAGTGGATAGTCCTGAAAGAACGCCATCCGGGTGCGGCCTTGCTCCACGCGGGCTACATAATAGCACGGGTAAAGCCAATCCCAATTGGTGAACAGCACGGCGTCGTCTTCCAGATGGGCGACCAGCAGGCGGACTTCCTGGTGAAACTCCGCGGAATCGTTCGGCCGGGACGGCTCGGCGTCGGGCGGCACCCAGCACCGGCGACGGCCCGCCTCGTTCCAAGCGCCCGGAAACGCCATGGGCGAGGCGACCACGGCCACGCCGAGGATGCCCAGGATCGCGTTCAGCACGGCGGGTGAGTGCCCTCTCTGCCCGCTTCGTCGCGCGAGCACCGCCCAGAGATCGACGACCAGCGCCAGCCCGGCCACCCCGAACACCACCACCGGCACGTAGGTGGCGAGGTAGAGGAGATGGACGTGCGGCGTGTCGTAGTGCAGGTCGAAAACGAGGTGCCCGAGCAGCGTCAACACCAACAGCAGCGTCATCCTCCAAGACTTCCTGCCCAGCCAGAGCACCCCGCCGGCCGCGGCCGCCAGCCACAACGGGGGAAACTCGCGGGGGAGGTTTTCCAGGTAGTCGACGGCCTTCCGCCCGGCGACCTTGCGCGGCTCGGCGAACAGACTGTCCCGGTAGGGCAGGGCCGCGAGGCTCAGTCGCACGCGGTCGGGGAAGCCGTCCACGTCTTCCAGCCCCAGCCCCCATACGGAACGCGAAGGAACAATCACGGTGTGGAAGTAGCTCGTAGGTGACTCACCCCGATCGATCGTCCAGAACGCGACGGCCAGCGCGGCCAGGCCGACGGCCGTCCCGGCCGCCGCTGCCGCCCAATGGACAAGCCATCGCCGCGGGGTGACGACCAGCAGGACGAGCGCCGCCGGAACGATCAGCAACACGCCGGCATGGACGCCCAGGCTCACGGCGGTCAGGCACGCCGCGACCGCAAGCCAGCGCGATCGGCCGCGCTTCTGCCACGCGCTGAGCGCGAGGAGGATCGCCAGCATGAACACGATCGCGCAGGGGTACGCCTCGGCAACGGTCGCCTGGGACCAGAACGTCGGCGAGACGGCCAACGCCGTCGCCCCGGCAGCCGACACCGAGCGCCGACCCACCAGCGATCGACCCACCAAATACGCCAGCGCGACGGCCGTCGCCCCCATGACGGCCGACAACAGATTGACGCGGTACGCCACGTCGCCGACGGGCAGGAACGCGGCCAGCCGGGCCAACAGGACGTAGACCGGCGCGCCGGCCGGATGGGCATAGCCGGGCGCGGCGGCCAACGTCTGAAACTCGCCGCTTGCGCCGCCCAGAAGCCCCGGGGCCAGCGTCGAGAGGTAGACGCCGAACGAGGCGACCGCCATGGCCGCGGCGATCGCCAGGTCGGCCCCGTCGATCCGAGCCTCGGGCCCGAGAGCCCTATCCGCAGGTTGTGTTTCGCCCGCCTCGTCGGCTTGGTGCGACCGTTCGGCCATGGGAGCGTTGCCCGGTTGAGCAAGCGGAGTCTTGCCACCTTCGAGGATACCACGGCCGCCTTGCCCACGCCACGGGGGCCCGGCCACCGTCTCGCCGCCGGGCTCCGCGTGGGCACGCACGGGGCGGACGCCTCGCTTCCGGCGCGGCGGTACAATGGGACTTCGCTTGAGAAACGATTGAACCGATCCGGCGGATCGAGCGACCTGAACCTGAGACGATGAACCGACGCACGCGGATCGAAGATGAGCTTCTGGTGTTGAGGTCGCAGGAGGGCGACGTCGCCGCGTTCGACCAACTGGTCGGCCGGTGGCAGGAGCGGCTCTGGCGCCACGCCTGGCGGCTCCTCGGGGATGAGGACGCCGCCTGGGACGCGCTCCAGGAGGCGTGGATCGGCATCAGCCGGGGCATCCGTCGCCTGGAAGTCGCGGCCGCCTTCCCGGCCTGGGCCTACCGGATCACGAGCAACAAGTGCCGCGATCGCATCCGCCGCGAGCGGAGACGCCGGCAAGCGGTCGAGGAGTACGCCGAGCAGGTCCGGCAGACGGACGACGACGCCTCGCACGTCGACGACCGGAGCGCCGACCTGCAAGAGGCGCTGGCCCGTCTCCCCGGCCACGACCGCGCGATCCTCTCCCTCCGCTACGAGGAGGGATTCGACACGGCCGAGATCGCCGCGATCCTCCGCGTGCCGGAGGGCACGGTGAAGTCCCGATTGCACTACGCCCGAAAACGACTCCGCAAATACCTGGAGGGATAGACCAATGACCGAATTCGACGACGGCCTCGCGGAAGCCCTTGGGCAAAACGGATCCTTCGACCCGGGCAAGGCGGAGGAGCTGAAGCAGAACGCGCTCGCCGCGTTCGACGCCAAGATGAAGAAGGTGGAGCGGTACCTCCGGGTTTACCTCTGCCTCTGCGTCTGGCTGTTCGTGTTCTCGCTGTTCCATTTCTTCCACAGTTCCACCACGAAGGCGCTGCTCTTCTACGGGCTGCTCACGTTCATCTTCTTCGAGACGACCGTGTTGATGAAGCTCTGGTACTGGATCATGAACGACAAGATCACGGTGCTCAAGGAGATCAAGCAGCTTCAGTTGGCGAGGATCTCCGGCGATGAGGGCGATGCGACGACGGGCATCGACAGGCTGAGGGGGCCGCTGCGGGGCCTTTCGCGCCGGGAGCGGACCGCCTGGTGGGCCGCGCTCGTCTGCGGCGCGGCGCTGGTCGGGGCCGTCAAGAGCTGCGGCGACACCTACTGGCAGCCGAGCAGCGACGCGAGCTTGATGAGTCGAGGATGTGTGACCCTCGCCGCCGACGGCAGCGGCTCGGCGGTAACGGAGCTGTCCTCCGTCTATCAGGGCATTGAAACCAGGGACTCTTTCAGCTTTTTCGCTCCGAGGGGAGCCGTCCTCCGCGTCGCCGACAGTCACGGTCGGGAGTTGCCCTTCACCACCTTGCTCCAGGACGGACGGGTCCGCTGCGAAGTCCGGCTCATGCGCACCGTCTTTCCCGGCCAGCGATTCAGTTGCACGCAAGTCCAGGAGTGCCCGGATTTCGCGACTCACGAGGGAGGCGTTTGGACCTACTCCACGGAGTACAGCCACAACTATGCAACCAACGAGTTCTCCGAGACCGTGGTGCTTCCCGCGGGGGCCGAGATCGTGTCGGTCGACCCCTGGCCCGTGGCGAGCTTCATCCTGAGCAGAAAGCCGACCGTCCGCTTCGAGGCGACGCGGGGGCGCAACGAGCCGTTCAAGTGCGCCATCCAATACCGCCTGCCCTCCCAGTCACCCGCCGCCACCAGCCCATGAGCCCCCGGCGGCGCTCGGCCGGGAACAAGCCGGCCACAGTCTTGACTGTCAGCCGGCCCACTTGTATTCTGCAAGCGGGGCGTCGGAAGGCTCTCGCACGTCGCTGCCGCGGGAAACGTCTCCTGAGGCCGCTCGTTCTGCGAACGCTCGGACGGAGCGCCCTGCGTACCGCAACCATACTGGAGCGAATCAACCATGACTATCCATCGTCGTCAATTCCTCCGTCGGACCGTCCGGGCCACGCTTGCCGCGGGCGCGTTCGGTGCGCTCGGGGCTCCGTCGAGTGGCGCGGAGCCGAGCGAGGCTTCCGCCGAGCCCGCCCCGCTCCCCATCGTCGACACCCACCAGCACCTCTGGGACCTCGACGTGGTGCGACTGCCGTGGCTCGAGTCGGCCGGGCACCTCAACCGGAGCCACGTGACCAAGGACTACCTGGAGGAGACCCGCGGCTTGAACGTGGTGAAAGCCGTCTACATGGAAGTGGCCGTCGAGACGAGCTGCCTGGTGACCGAGGCGGAGTACGTCGTCGAGCTCTGCAAGCGGGACGACAATCCCACGGTTGCCGCCGTGATCGGCGGACGGCCCGCCGAAGAAGGCTTCGCCGAATACATCACGCGGTTCAAGGACAGCCCGTACGTCAAAGGCGTCCGGCACATCCTCCCGGGCAACACGCAGGACCTCTGGACGCAAAAGCAGTTCCTCGGCAGCATCCGCCTTCTCGGCGAGCTGGGCATGCGCTTCGATCTCTGCATGCCGCCGGCCCGGCTGTTGGACGCCGCCCGGGTGGTCGACCAGTGTCCCGACACGCGGTTCATCCTCGACCACTGCGGCAATGCCGACCCCGTGGCGTTCATGTCGGCGAAGCGAAGGGAGACGGCCCAACCGAGCCGCCCGCCGCAGCACGATGCCGACCAGTGGCGCCGCGACCTGGCCAAGCTGGCCGAGCGCGACCGGGTGGTCTGCAAGATTTCCGGGATCATCGCCAGGGCACCCAAGGAGAACTGGACGCCCGACGACCTGGCCCCGATCATCAACCACTGCCTCGACACGTTCGGCCCGGATCGCGTGATCTTCGCCGGCGACTGGCCGGTCTGCACCCGCGTGGCCAGCCTCCGCGAGTGGGTGGGGGCGCTCGAGCAGGTCGTGGGCGATCGTCCTGAGAGCCAGCGGCGAAAGCTGTTCCACGACAACGCCGTGCGGTTTTATGGGCTGACGTAGGTCGAGAGGTCGACGAAGGTCGAGAGGTCGACGAAGAGGCCAGCGGAACGGAGTTGCGGAGCCATGGGCCGCCGGAACCTGCACAAGATCTGCCTCGTCTGCGTTGTCCTGCTCGCGGCAGTGGCCGTGGCTTGTCTTGTGGTTTGGCTCGTGCCGTCGCGGCCCAATCGGGCCAGGCCGCCGGCGAGACACCCGCTCGTCGGCACGTGGACCCCTGCGGGATCCGGAGCTCCCACCGCCATTCTGGACATCCGCGCGGATGGGACGTCCTCGCGGACCGATTTCCAGAACGCATCCGGGGCGAATCCGGTCACCGTCACGATGCGCTGGCGCGTGGAAGGCGATACGTTCGTCTTCGAGATGGACGCTCGCAGCGTGCTCGGGAAGCTGCAGCAGTTGGCAGGAAGCGGACCACCTTGGGAGCGCGTGCCGATCCTCTCGGTAAGTGAGGATGAGATCAAGTTCGGTGACCCGAAGAGTCCGACCGTCTTCCAACGCTACGAGGGGCACCTCACGAAGTACTTGAACCGGAAGTAGGGCGGGTCGAGGCACGAGACCCGCGTGCTTGTTGCGTTGTGCTTGAACCGGAAGTAGGGCGGGTCGAGGCACGAGACCCGCGTGCTTGTTGCGTTGTGCTTGAACCGGAAGTAGGGCGGGTCGAGGCACGAGACCCGCGTGCTTGTTG
>DATKZH010000258.1:0-9571 GCA_035528065.1 Thermoguttaceae bacterium
ATAATATTTGCTTGTTGTGGTGACGGCTTTGTCGGTGTGGGTCCAAGACAAACGGACGAGAGCATCAAGGAGGCCGCTCTCCAGCGCCATCCATCCCCCGGAACGTGCGTCCCACCGCGTCGAGCGGCGGAGCGATCTCGCCTCGGCTTCGACCATCTCTCGCCGGCCGGGCGGAGCGCGCCCGCCCGGCCGCGCCACGCCCCAGCCGGGCCGAGTCGGCCACTCAGCCGCTGGAAAAAACTTTGGTCGAGTAGCGCTTGTCAAATCGGCGGCCGGTGCTACACTCACCATGTTTTTGTTTTTCACACGATGCCCGCCGCCGAGCAGGACGTCTCAGGTCCTTCTTTTACGGAACGCTGCCATGAGTAGGACAAACTCCACGCACCCCCCCCATCTTTCCGCCAAGTCGACGAGGAGGACGCAAGCCTCGACGAACGGTGCCCGCACCGCCGGCCCGGTCTCCGATCTCGAGCGTCACCTTCCCCAGGATTGGTGGCGGACCCTGTTCAACTCGATCTATCTGAAGACCGACGGCGACGTGATTGAGAACGACCTGAACACCCAGCGGGAGGTCGACCTGCTGATTCGGGCAGTCGGTTTGGAGCCGAACGATCGGATCCTGGATCTGTGCTGCGGGCAGGGACGGCACTGCCTGGAGCTGGCCCGGCGTGGATTCCGGCACCTCACCGGGGTGGACCGGTCGCGGTACCTGGTCCGGCTGGCGCGGCGCCGGGCCAAGGCCGAGGGTTCGAACGTCACGTTCCACGAGGGCGACGCCCGAAAGTTCCGCGCCCCCGCCGACAGCTTCCACTGCGTGGCCGTCCTGGGCAACTCCTTCGGCTATTTCGAGCGGGAAGAGGACGACCGGGCGGTGCTGGAGGCGATCAAGCGGGTGCTCCGTCCCGGTGGAACGGTGGCCCTGGACCTGGTCGACGGCGAGTGGATGCGGGAGCATTTCGAGCCGCGAACCTGGGAATGGATCGATCAGAGCCACCTGGTCTGCCGGGAGCGCGCGGTGTCGGGCGACGGCAGCCGGCTGATCTCGCGGGAAGTGGTCGTCCACTCCGAGCGGGGCGTGATCGTCGATCAGTTCTACTCCGAGAGGCTCTACTCGAAGCAGCAAATCTCGGACCTGCTGGAGCGGGTGGGGTTCCATTCGATTCGCGATCACGGCCTGCTCCTGGCCGAGTCGGACCGCAATCAAGACCTGGGGATGATGGCCCACCGGATGCTGTTGACCGCGCGGGCGCCGGCGCACACCGGCAAGCCGGCCAAGAGCGGTCCTACGTTCCCGGAAGTGACGGTCCTTCTGGGCGACCCCCGGCTGCCCGACGCCGTCAAGCGCGGCGGCCAATTCAACCCGGAAGACCTCGACACGGTGGACAGGATGAACCGGGCCCTGGCCGAGCTGGGCGAGTTCCGGTTCCGGTACCTGGACAACCACGCTTCGCTGCTGGCGGAGCTTCGGGGCGAGCCGCCCCGCTTCGTCCTCAATCTCTGCGACGAGGGCTTTGACAACGACGCCTTCAAGGAGCTGCACGTTCCCGCCATCCTGGAGATGCTCGGCATCCCTTACAGCGGCGCAGGGCCCGCCTGCCTGGGATTGTGCTACAATAAGGGGTTCGTTCGGGCGATTGCCAAGTCGTTGGACGTGCCCACGCCGCTGGAGACCTATTTCGACCCGGACGACCAGTCGGCGACCCTCCCTTCCGTCTTTCCCGCCCTGGTCAAGCCCAACTACGGCGACAGCAGCATCGGCATCACGCAGGACGCCGTCGTGCACACCCCCGAGCAACTGATCCGCTACATGGACAAGCTCCGCAACGAGATGCCCGGCCAGCCGCTGCTCATCCAGGAGTTCCTCCCCGGCGAGGAATTCAGCGTGGGGATCATCGGCAATCCGGGCCTGGGCTACCACGTGCTGCCGGTGGCGCAAGTCGATTACAGCGGTCTGGACCCCGGCTTGCCTCAGATCTTGGGATACGAGTCGAAATGGGAGCCCGACTCGCCCTACTGGACGCAAATCAAGTACGACGAGGCCCACGTCCACGAGGAGGCACAGCGGAAGCTGATCGACCACTCGATCCTGCTGTTCGAGCGCTTGGAATGCCGCGATTACGCCCGATTCGACTATCGGGCCGACGCCGCCGGAAAGATCAAGCTGCTGGAGGTCAACCCGAACCCCGGCTGGTGCTGGGACGGCAAGCTCAATTACATGGCGAGCTTCGCGGGGCTCCGCTACGCGGACCTGCTGCGGATGATCCTGCTGGCCGGTCAGGAGCGCGTGGCCATGAGGCAGACCAGCGCCGCCGCCATCACCAACCGAAGAAGCCCGATCATCGCCGAGCCGGTCCTCGCCGGCCGGACGTAGCGGCCGCGCGTCGTGCCGCGGTCGGGAAAGCAGGCCACCCCAGGCGGCCAGATACACGGGGGGCTCGTCGCCGAGCGGATGCGACGTCACCCTACCCCCAGCACCTTCGCCAGCCACGGCACGGCCACGTTGCCCTTGAAACAGTGCATGGGGGCATCGACGTTGGCGTAGCGGAAATAATCCTCCTGGCTTACCCCCTCCGGCAGCGGCTTGTCGTCGAACGGGCGCTTGTCCGGCGTCGCGTACATGGGATAGTAGGCCACCTCGATCCGGTCGGCCGCGCCCACCAGCCGGTACGCCTCGCGGACCCGCTCGATGTCTTCGGTGCGGCCGCCTTCGGTGATCAGCAAGGGCCGGGGGGCCAGCGACGCTTCCAGGTCGCAGTAGTCGAACCAGGGGAGCATGCCGGGCACGTACTGGTGCGTGGAGATCCGATCCAGGTTCATGGCCACCGCGCGCTCGCGCCAGTTGGAGACGAAGTCGTTCCAGACGACCGCCTTCAGCGTCGGGTCCAACACGCCCAGGATCAGCGCCGGCTTGGCCCCCAGCGAGTGGCCGCTGGCGGCGATCCGCCCGGCGTCGACGTAGGGCTGCTGCTTGAGCCACTCGAGGACGTGCATCTTCTGAAAGACCGAGATGCCCTCATAAGGGCGGCCCGCCCAAATGCCGTGCATGCAAAGCTCGAGGCGGCCGGGGCGGATTGAGTCCTCCGTCTCGCACGTGCCCGGGTTGTCCACGGCCACCGTGACGATCCCTTTCCGCGTGTACTCCCAGGCCATGCGATTTCGGGCTGCGTGCGCGTGGGTGGACGGCTTGCCATTCAGATCCAGCTCGCCGGCCAGCGACTCCTTGCTGGAGCTGGAGCCGGGGAAGCAAACGGCCGCGGGAGCCGGCGATTGGGCGCTGGCTCCGTCGGGGATCAACACGAGGTACGGCACCACGCTGTACGGTTCCGGGTACGCCTCCCACTTCTCGAGCCGGTAGCCGTCGCGCTTCTCCGTCCAGAGCTTCTTCGGCGGCGGCGGCTCGCTCGCCTCGGGAAAGCACATCAGCTCCAGGGTTTTCTCCCGGACCAGCTCGCGCCAGGCCGGGAAGTCCTCCGGCCGCATCTTCGGATCGAACGCCAGCTTGGGCCGCATGTGCTTGAGATGCGCGTGGATGAAGCCCGTCGTGCTGACGAATCGCCCGTCCTCGCGATCGCTGGTGAAGACCTGCCTCGGCTCCGTTTTGCCCTCGGGCGGCGAGGGTCGGCTTTCCGCCGCGGCCGCGGGCGGCGACGGGGCGCTTGCGCCCGCCGCCAGCAACCCGGCCACGCATGCGGCGCCCGAGGTCTTCAGAAAACGGCGCCGTGACGGCGTTTGCGCGGGTCGGTGGGTGTTGTCGGCCATGATGGTTCCTCCCGAGTTGCTCGTCAGGTACTTGCAGCGTATCCGGATGCGTTCTGGTCACGTGAGGGGCGTTTGGAGCTGCCGGACGATCCGGTCCACGTCGAACACGCAGCCGCCCCAGGGGCCGCCGCCGAGTTGTTGCAGGGCGGCCCAGAGGCGGGTCTCGTCGGGCAGGTTCGGGTCGGGGGAGAGATCGGGATGGGGGCTTCGCGAGGCGAGCACGCGGGCGCCCTCCTCGGCGCCGAACTCGCGGTCGGAGTCGCCGACCAGGTCGACCGCGCCCTCCAGCTTGTTGCGGTCGATCCGGATGCGAACCCGGTCGCCGTCGCGGACCTTCGAGAGCGGTCCGCCGGCCAGGGCCTCGGGTGCGACCAGGCCGATGCACGCCCCGGTGCTCACGCCGGAGAAGCGGGCGTCGGTCACCACGGCGACCTCGTGCCCCCAGGAAAGGTGCTTCAAGGCGGCCGTGATCTGATATATCTCCTCCATGCCGGAGCCCATCGGGCCGCGTCCCATCAAGACGAGCACGTCGCCCGGCCGGATCGGCCGATCGCTCGTCCCCTTGATCGCGGCGATGGCCTCGGTCTCGCGCACGAAGACGCGCGCCGGGCCGGTGCGGCGATAGACTCCGTCGGCATCGAGCACGCGGGCGTCGATCGCCGTGCTCTTGATGGCCGAGCCTTCCGGCGCGAGGTTGCCGCGGGGGAAGCAGACCGTGCTGGTCACGCCCAGCTCGGCCGCCCGCTCGGGCGTGAGGATCACGTCGTCCGGATCGACGCCGTCGGAGTCCACCAGCCGCTTGCGCAGGGCCTCGCGACGCGGGGACGTCTCCCACCACTCGAGCAACTCGCCCAGCGGACGACCGGTGATCGTCAACGCATCGAGCTCCAGGAGCCCGAGCCCGCGGAGCCGCAGCATCACCTCGGGCACGCCGCCGGCCATGAACACGCGGACCGTGGGGTGATTGACCGGCCCGTTGGGCAGCACGTCGACCAGGCGCGGCACGCGGCGGTTGACTTCGGTCCAATCGTCGATCGTGGGCCGCTCGAGGCCGGCCGAAAAGGCGATGGCCGGCAGGTGCACGAGCAGGTTGGTCGAGCCCCCGAAGGCGGCAAACACGGCCATCGCGTTGCGGACCGAAGCGTCGGAAAGCACGTCGCGGGTCTTGATGCCCCGGGCGTCGAGCGCCATGAGGGCTTTGGCGGTGCGTCGGGCCATGTCGAGCCAGATGGGCTGACCCGAGGGGGCCAAGGCGGCGTGGGGCAACGTCAGCCCAAGGGCCTCGGCCACCACCTGCGACGTGGCCGCCGTGCCCAAGAAGTGACACCCGCCCCCCGGCGAAGCACAGACGCCGCATCCCAACACCGAGGCTTCTTCCAGCGTCAGCTCGCCCCGGGCGAACCGGGCCCCGATCGACTGGATCTTGCCCGTGTCTTCGCCTTCGGTCGGGGGCAGGGTGACGCCGCCGGGCACCAGGGCCGTGGGCAAGTCGCCGAAGCTGGCCAGGGCCATCATCATCGCCGGCAGGCCCTTGTCGCAGGTGGCCACGCCCAACACGCCGCGGGCCGTGGGGATCGAGCGTGCCAGCCGCCGGAAGATCGACGCCGCGTCGTTGCGATAGGCGAGGCTGTCGAACATGCCGGGCGTGCCCTGGGTGCGGCCGTCGCATGGGTCGGTGCAGTGCCCGGCGTAGGGCACGCCACCCGCTTGCCGGATCTCGTCGGCCGCCGCGGCGACCGCCAGGCCCAGCTCGAAGTGGCCCGTGTGGTAGCCGAGGGCGATCGGCGTGCCGTCCTCCGCGCGAAGGCCGCCGAGGTTGCTGAGGATCACGTACTGCGGCCCGGCCAAGGCCGACGGCTCCCAGCCCATGCCCGCGTCTTCGGTCATCCCGAAGGCGTCGCCGCTGGGCCGATACCGCAGCATCTCGGCCGAAAGCGGCAGCTTCCCCTCCGGGCCCGGGGCGTGCGTGGTGACGTGGTAGAGTAACGGATCGTGGGAATCGAGGATCTCTGCCAGTTCGGGTGCATCCAAGGAGTATCTCCCGGTCTCGGGCCAACGGGGGTGGAGCGAAGCGGGGGCCGAGCTTTTATCCTAGCGTGGGCTTGGCGGCTCGCTCAAGCCGGGAGGCCCGGAGAGGGGCGGGGAAGATCCGCAACGATCGGCGAGTTCCCGCATGCATCGCCCGCGCGCGATTCGAACCGATCGACAACCTGTCACCGCACGGAGTTGCGCGCTCCAAGTGTGCAGCCACCGCGACCGGTCCGCCGCGAAAGAGGACCCCATTGCGTCGCGATGCATGGAAACGCCGGAGGACCGCGTCAGACGGCGGTCCGTGGGTCGCACGCGCTCACCGGCTGGTCAGCTTGACGTCGGCGCTCGAGGTGCCGCCGTCGGGCACCTTGAACGTGAGCTCCGTCTTGTCGGGATCGCTGAATTTCGCGGGAAGCCCCGGTTCTTCCGTTCCCGGCGCGGCTATCTCCGCGCCGGCCGTCGCTTCCATCACGGCGGGGTCCGCCTCGGGGGTCTTCCGCCGGATCGCCGGCGTGATCGGTTCTCTCAGATCCGTCTGTTGGCTGCGGCACTCCACGACCTTGGCAAAGCCAATGAACGTTCCTTGGGGAGGGTGCGCAGCGTCCGCTCATCTCCGCAGGGGCTTCGGCGTGAGTGGGTGAGCTATCCGCGATCGAGGGAGCCCATCACGCTGATCCACAGGGCGCGCCGGCGAAGGGAAGCAGCACGGCGCGAGCGTTTCGCGCATGGCGGACCGCAAGAGAACCATCCCCGGGATAGCGTCCCTACGCGCAAGTGGCTCCGGTAACCGCGGCCGCTACGGAGCCGGCACCTCCGTGTCTTGCGCGGGATCCACCGTGTCCACCGGCCCGTCCGGCGAAGACTCCGTCGGAAGCTCCCCCTTCTTTCCGCATCCTGGTTGGAGCGGCAAGCCTAAGGCTACCAGTAAGAAAATGGCAATCCACCATCGAAACTTCATTTGTTTTCCCCTACTAAAGAGAATCCGTTTGTCTGGTAGCAAGTCGCGTCACGACCGCCCACACACTCTTGTCAAGCGTCTCCGAAACAAAACGAGTGCTGCCATCGCCCAGCGTGTACTGTGCACCACCGGGGTGCAAGCTCGCCGTGACGCCAACATGGTGTTTCTTGTCAGCGGGGGTGCAGTCACCGTTCATCCCCCCCACGCAAGTGGGGCCGTTGATGTGGTAGCGAACGTTGTTAATGTGGGTGGTGTCGTTGGTCGGATGGTTATTGAAGAACGTATTATAGTATCGATAACCGCCCCAAAAGTGCTCATAAGCCGTGCTTCTGCGGTCCGAGATGGTGACCTCACCTACGATCACGACATTGCTGGTTCCATCGGAAAAGTCCCGGAACTTGGCAGCACCGTTATGACCAAATGCGCCACGATAAGCGATTCCCGATCGCCCATCCAATAGGTTACTGACAGAAGCCGCGTAAGCCGCCCAATAATTGCCCCTTTCCCAACCGTTCCCGTGTCCGCCGGCGCACAAGGCATAGTTCGTGTGACGTTGCCCATCTGCGATGTATTGGGTCGCGTCGGTCCGGAGCAGGACCCCGCGTTCCGTGCCTTTGTCGGTCGGGCAGAGGAAAGCCGGGATCAGCGTCTTCATCAGCGGCGTATTGGTATTGGGCCAGCCGCCCACGAGCACACCCGCTCCGTTGACCAAGCCATTGGAGCAGATCGTGAAATCGATCTGGTCGTACAAGGGCTGCTGCTCAATGAAAGGAAGTATCAGCTCATGCCCCGTGTGATTGAGCACTTGGGCTTCATGCGGGGCGGGGGTATTCGCGCTGCTGATGTTCATCCCCGGATTGATCGTGCCGGACGGCAGCGTCTTGAACGCATCGTGGTAGTTGTGCATGGCCAGCCCGATCTGTTTCAGGTTGTTGGCACACTGCGATCGCCGGGCCGCCTCGCGCGCCGCCTGCACCGCCGGGAGCAGCAAGGCAATCAAGATGCCGATGATCGCAATGACCACCAACAACTCCACGAGCGTAAAACCGATCCTCACTCTCGACTTCATCATGCGGACTCCTCTGAGTTCCAGGACAACGGAACGGATGAATACCGACCAACCCTCCGACCACGGAAAACCGACGGCGGCGCACCCTCCCCCGGCGAACAACGATTCCACGAAACTGTTCTCCCAGTCTCCACCGACCTATCGAAACACACCCGAGTGCGCACGATCACCATCTTTCGGCTACGTTGCTCCCTCGAACCGCGATGCCCCTTCTCTCGTACGCAGAAACACGAAACGGCCACAAGAAGTGTGGAGAAACGAAACTGGGAAAACGTCACCGACCGAGCACACCGGCCGCCAGTCTGCCATGCGGCGATGTGAAGATCAGGAGCCCTGTCGACGCGGTACCCGGCCGATTGGAGCCGTTCTCACGGCGGATCGGCCGGCGTTCCCCCCAACGGGTGCAGTCATGATTCTTGGCGAAACCTACAGCGTTGTCAAGCATTTTCGCCAGGGCACCGAGAGAATTTCACCACCCCCGGCGGGGGGGCAGTGCGCACCCAATGACGGCATGTCCCCGACAACGTGGAAGCCGGATGCCACACCGGCTGCATCGATCTCCGTCGTCGTCAAGCGGCAAGAGAGAGGAGACCGCCGTGCTGCCGACGTCGGCAACGGCCATCCCGAGATATTCACAACCGCCCACGACCCCCGGAATACGCCGACTCTTGCGGCGAGACGGGCACTCCGTAGACTCCGTCCAGCCAAGCCGTATAGTCGACGTGCGACGCTGGACTCATCCGACCCCCCTTCAACTCGCGCGCTGGTGCCTTGTCAAACGTCGCTTGACGAGTTGAGCCGGGACGGCCGCACCGCAAGTCCGCGACCCGCCAAAGGAGGTTCGTCGAAGCATTCGCCGGGGGTTGGTGGTCTGAGCGGTTTGCGACCGACCCAAAGGATCCGCCGGCAACTCGAACCGCACAAGAGCCGCAAACCGTACCGGCGTCCCGAGCCGACCCCGCTCGGCTCTGCACACGAGACGTACAGCGATCAATAACCGTATCGCGGCGATCATGCCGGGGGCCCAGCCGGCCCGGTGCAGCCGAGACGTCTGGACCACAACGCTTCCGTTAGGGGGCTGGGCGCGCGCCGCCGGCTACCGTCTCCTTCCTTCAGCGATTCCCGCGTGCCCGGGGCCAACGGTCACACAATCACGCTCGCCGATTTAGGGAACACTGACCGTCTCTCCACCCCGCGGCGTGCTGATCGCCCGCCAGGTTCTGAGATCAGTGGTCTCAGAAACGAACCTGGTCGAGCCGTCACACACCGTAACCTGCACGCCTCCGGGATGCCGGCTCCGTGCGGCGAACATGGTGCCTAGCTGGTCACTCACGACGCAGGGCGGACTCGGGGGGATCGGGTTGCAGTAACCAGCGTTGTAGATTCTGTCGGCCTCCGGGCTGTTGGGTGCCAGGTAGGTTGTGAACTGGCACGCATCGCTCCACCAGCTAAACCCGCGCAAGTCCGTGCCTTGCCCGAGGATCACTTCCGAAGCCATAAGCGTATTGCTCAGCCCATCAATGATACTGGAGAAGGGAAAGCAGACTTTGTCCTTGCCTCCGATGCAGTTGCTGGTGACGCTCCTGAATGGAGCCCCCAGGAAATCGACGTAACTAAGGGCCGGCCGAGGAATAACTTTCCGGTTTTCGCAAAAGGGTTAGACTGATAGGGAGAGTCGTTGCCAATCTCGTGGTACAGGAGGAGACCATGGATCCCTATCCGTCGGAAGTTCGTAAGCACATGAAGGCGTTTTA
>DATKZH010000259.1:0-31645 GCA_035528065.1 Thermoguttaceae bacterium
GGAGTTCAGCCACGATTCGTCACCAACTCTTCCCTCAGGCCAGAACCGCCCCCCGGATACCGTCACAAGATCTTGCGGTGCGATAGCATTGCTTTCACACGTTTGGTCGAAAAGGTCACAGCCTCGGCGTGTGCCTGCTACCGAAATCGGGAACTTGTTTCTCGCCCGATCCTAAAGAACCCCCTGCCCGGCCTTCGCCCGTGAAGCAAGTCGTCGCCATCGTCAAGCCGTACCTGGTCGAGAAGGTGCTCGACGAGTTGAAGCACGCGCCGGTCGAGGCGTGCGGCGTGCGGGAGGTGAAGGGATATGGGCGGCAGAAGAGCTACCTGGACGAGTACCGGGGCAGCGAATACTCGTTGGCCTTTCTCCCCAAAGTGGAGATCACCCTCTGGGTCGACGATCTCCGGGTCGACGAGGTGGTCCGCACCCTGGTCGAGGTGGCCCGAACCGGCCGCATGGGCGACGGCAAAATCTTCGTGCTTCCGGCCGTGCTTAGCGGGCAGTGGACGGACGGCGAGTAGGCCGTGAGCCACCGCGGAGTGCATCGGCGGATGGCTACGCGCCCGGCGACTTCTTCTCGGAAAATCGCCCGCCCGCTTCCGGCTTGCGGGGGCGCCCCGTAATCGTCAGGCAATTGGGGCAGAACTCGTAAACTCCCGCCGCACTGCTGCGGACCACGAGCCGACGCTGGCCGCACACCGGACACATGCTCAATCCCTCCTCGGCGCTCGGTAGTGAAGAAGGCTCTCGCCGGAAGAAACACGCTCGCTATGGAGTGGCTCTGCCGTGCGTGCCGACGCACCGCGTATGACCAACGAACCGGCGAAAGCCCTCTAGGAACATTCTTACCCGGAAGCGTCCGGTTGATTAGAGACAGATGCCCGAATAATGTTGCGGGCAGCCCCAACCGCGACCTCGCGCCGGCGTTCGAGGCAGCCGGTGGGGGGAGCGGATCTCGGCCGTCGCCCCCAACCGGGGGTAGGCTGCAGGGTCCGACTGTTGACCGGTGGCCACCCCCCGGCTAGCATGATCGCGGTCATCGGGTGGCCGGATTCTGATCGTTCGAGGGGCGACGGTTCCGCGGCTATCTGCCGGAAAGGGGGAACTCGATGTTTGGTGTCCACGTGATCAGTGTGTATCTGTTGGCGGTCGGGCTTCTGACGCTGCTGTTGCTGGTGCTGGTTTGGCAGCGGCAACGGAGCGGGAAGACGATCGTCGTGTGGCTGACGTCCGCGGTGACCGGCATCCTCTTGGGGTGTGTCGGGTCGCTGGCCATTGTCTGCCTTGCCGGCTACCACGTGGAGGTTGTGCACGGCACGCCGGAGATTTTCCCGTCCGCTCCCGTGCCCGGCACGGACGAGGTCGCGATGGAAGACATGTCCGCGATGGGCATGCCCGCGATGGGCGGGCCCGGCATGGGAGGACCCGGCGGGGGCGGCGGACGCCCGCCGCGCCCGAAGCGCGATCTCACGACCCTCGTGCGAAAGATCGATCTTCTGACGGGCGACGTGGGGCTCATCGTCTCCGACGAGCAGGTCGGCTCGCTTCTGGGTTGTCTTGCCGACGTGGAGACGGCGGAAACGATGTCGGACGACGACGCCCAAGCCAAACACGACGAGATCCTCGCCGTGTTGGACGAGGACCAGAAGTCGCGCCTCGACGCGATCGACCTCCCCAGAAGACGCCCCGGCGGTGGCGGACCGGGAGGACCGGGCGGGCCCGGCGGTGGCGGCTCAGGAGGACCGGGCGGCGGCGGGCCGGGAGGACCGGGCGGCGGTGAGCAAGCCGAGGACGCCAATCCCTTCCAGGAGGAGTCCAACGCCGAAGCCCTCACCCACCTGCGCGAGCGATTCGGAGCCACGGACGAGCCCGCCGAAGTCAAACCGCCCGAAGTTAAGCCGGCCGATGTCAAGCCGGCGGAAGTTAAGCCGGCCGAAGTTAAGCCGGCGGAAGCCAAACCCGCGGAAGCCAAGCCGGCCGAGTAGTAGGATACGCTCCGCGTCTTGGACGGGCGGCGGTGGAGTTCGTGCGGCCGAACGGCGCGCACCGATCCGCCGGGGGCAGACGTGCGTCGCTACGTCACGGCGGGATACAAATCCTCCGCCACGAAATCGAGACCCAAGTCGAGCAGCGTCTCCTTGGCCGGGGCGCCGGTTTGGGCATCCCAGCCCATAGCTTCCAGGTAGTCGGCGACCTGGGCATCGACGTCCACGGTCCGCCCGGCGGTCGGGCCCGCGTCGAGCGGCGGTCGGCCGATGACGCGGTCGGGGAGCCGGAAGTCGACGTTGCGTACGCCCTCCCGGTGATTGAACGCGGTGCGGAGGGCGGCGATCCGGGCGCCGCGGGTGAGCACGTCGTCGAGCCTGAACGCGTGGCCGGTGACGCACGTAAGCGAGTCGGTCAACGCGGAGGGCTTGAGCGACAAGAGGGCGAACATGCACATCCCGGCCGACTGGGCCGCGTGGAAGTAGTTGTTGATTCGGGCGTGGGCCTTGCCTTTGCCCGGGTAGTGGTGCTGCGGCTGGGGCTGCTCGACCAGGTCGGGCGGGCCGGTGCCCAGCTCGAGGATCCAGGTGCTGATTTGGGTGTGTCGGCCGGGGGTGGCGTCCATCTGGTAGCTGGTGGCCGCGCCGGGCACGAGCCGGGGATCGTGCATGGGCAGTTCCTCGCCGCCCACGTGGATGGCGAACCGCTCGGCCCCTTGCCCGATCCGCTCCGCGGCCCGCTTCGTGCCGTCGGCCAGCACGGCCCCGAAGCCTTCGCGCCGGGCGATCGCGCGGGTGATCTCGACGATCGCCTCCGCATTGCCCCAGCGGAGCTCGACCCCACCGGTCTCTTCAGGGGTTATCAGCCCGTTCTCAAAACACTCGATGGCAAAGGCCACGGTGCCGCCGGTGCTGATCGTGTCGAGCCCTGCGCGATTGCAGAGGTCGTTGCACAGGTGGATCGAGGCCAGGTCGTCGTTGAGGCACATCGAGCCGAACGCGCCGAGGGTCTCGTACTCGGGCTTGTGTCCGGCGGCCGCGAACGGGCCTTCGGTGACCTCGGTCAGCCCGCCGCAGGCCAAGGGGCATCGCCAGCAGGCGTACTTCTTCCGTTCCATCGCGATGACCGCGTCGTCGCTGATCTTCTTGACCGTGGGGAAATCGCGCTCGCCCACGCCCGACCAGTTCCGGATCGGCGTATCGCCCTTGGCCACCAGCCCGGCCATGCTGCCGCAGGTGCCGTACTGGCGCATGATGGCGTAGCGCGGCTGGGTCTTGAGGAAGTCGCGGTGGTCCTTCATCGCCCGCTGGTACCCCTCCGCGTCGGCGATGGGCACGTCGAGCTTTTCGGGGCCGACGACGACCACCGCCTTGAGCCGCTTGGAGCCCATCACCGCGCCGAGCCCGCTCCGTCCGGCCGCCCGATACTTCTCGTTGATCACGCAGGAGAGCAGGCTCATCCGCTCGCCGGCCGGTCCGATGCAGGCCGCCCGGGCGTTGGGGCCGTACCATTGGGCGACCCGGTCGTCGATCTCGGTGGTATCCAGGCCCCACCAGTCGTCGGCGGGCAGGATCTGGGCCGTCCCGTCGCGATAAAAGAGGTAAACGGGCCTGGGGCTTCGGCCCGTGATCATGATGCCGTCCAGGCCGGCGGCTTTCATCGCCGGCCCGAACGTGCCGCCCGAGTTCGCGTCGCCCCAGCCGCCGGTCTTGGGGCTCTTGGCGACCACGACGTAGCGGTTCGATGTGATCCCGCCCGTGCCGGTGAGCAGCCCGGCGAAGAAGCCCAGCGTATTCTCCGGCCCGAGCGGATCAACTCCGGCCGGCTGCGTTTTGTAAAGCAGATACGAGCCGAGGCCGTATCCGCCGAGGTAGGTCAGGTAGAGATCGTCGTCGGGTTGTTCGAGTCGCGCCTGGCACTTCGTCAGATCGACGACGAGGATTCTTCCCATCGTGCCCGGGACTGCCATTCGCCTAGCTCCGCTGGAGGAGACCGATCGGTTGTGGATCGCACGGCGACCTGAACGCAGCCCTGATGCTTGCAGCTTCACGGCGGCGTGTCAATCGCTCCTGCCGGCGAAGGAGGGCGAGAAGCCCGGCTGAAGCCGGCTCGAATTCTGCGCGGTGCACCGCCTTCCACCAGCTAAAGCTGGTGGCAGACGACGAGTCGGCTGAAGCCGACTTGAAGGCCCCGGTCAAGCTGACTTGAACGCCACGCTGAAGCCGGCTTGAACTACGGCATTTGGTACGGGAGCTGAAACTGGTGCTCGTCGGGATCGGAGACGATCTTCGTTCCGCCCGAGAGCTCGCCTTCGTGGGGTCGATACGTCCGGACCTCGATCAGGTCCTCGTCGGGCACAAAGCGGTAGAGGCGCAGCGAGCCTTCGTGATAGTCGGACAGGACCTCGTGGACGGCTCGCTGACCCGCTCCTTCCACCGTGCGGTGCATCGCCTGGGTCCGGCTCTGGTCGCCGCAGCAGATGAGGAACAGGTTCTCGTGCTTGGAAAAGCACTTCTGCCACATGTCCTCGGGCGTGTTTCCCTGCGGGCCGTGGCACTTCTTCCACTGCATGCGGCCCTTGGGATCGTCGTACCAGCCCCGCGCCGTTTCGGGCCGGTGGAGCGGTCCGAGGTACATGTGCGTGGTGACGATCACCCGGCGCGACGAGTGCTCGTCGAGCACGCGGTTGGCCCAGGCGAGGGCGTCGTCGGGGGCGTTGCACTCCAGGTGGACGATCACGAAGTCGAGCCCCTCGGCCGAGAAGAGCTGGAAGCTGTTGGCGTTGTTCTTGTGGCTGCCCCCGTACCAGGCGAACGCCTCGAAGCGCGACGCCGGAAAGAACCGCTCGAAGAGCGAGCACTCGCCGGTCGCGGCGACCATGTCGTGATTGCCCACGGCGAAGCCGTAGGGGACCACGCCGTGGAGCCGGTCCATGGCCTCTCGGGCGACCTGCCATTGCTCGGCGACGTTCCGGTCGACGACGTCGCCCACGTGGCTGACGAACCGGATCCGCTGCCGCTGGCGGTTGTCGACGATCCACTGCGTCTCGGCGTGGAAGATCTCCGGCTTCACGGCGGCGTAGGTCTGCGTATCGGGCAACACGACGATGCTGAACGACCCCTCCGGCGCCGGCCCCAAATCGGCGGCGACGCCCGTCGAAAGGAAACTCCCGAAAACAAGAATCGCGAGCAATATCTTGCTTCTTCTGCGGGGCGCCATCATGCCTCTGTCTTCGGTCATGCCTGTTTCCTCGGTCACGCCTCTTTCTTGGGTCATGCCTTTGTCCTACATCACGGGTGACTTGAACTGGTACATTCGATCCCATCACTCCCATTCGCCCCCATTACCCCCATTCGCCCCTCACACTCCCATTCGCCCCTCACGCTCCCAGTCGCTCCTCACACTCCCAGTCGGCTCTCACACTCCCAGTCGGCTCTCACACTCCCAGTCGCCCCTCACACTCTCAGTCGGCTTCAGCCGACTCCCTGTCTGCCACCAGCTTTAGCTGGTGGGAAGGGGGAGAATCCCCGCCATGGTAAGCCGGCTTCAGCCGGACTTCTCGTCGAGTCTTCAGACATCTCCGTCCGCCTCATCCTCATACGCCGTGATTCGCTCCAGCCGGTCCTGCGCGCGGCCCTTGGCATGATGCTCCTTCTGATTGGCGATGTACCGGAGCACCCAGTCCAGATTGCTCTTCCCGAAGCGCCATACCCTCGCTGCCAGTATAGCTCCTTCCTGCCGAGCTGTGCATTGAGATCGTGGGAGCTGCCGCCCTTGAGGTCCTTGACCAGCTCGCTGATGGTCACATCGGGCTCGATGTTGAACGCGAGATGAACGTGCGTTTCCGTCCCGCCGATCCCGTGAAAGTAGACTCCCTTGATCCGGCGGCAGCGATCCTTGATGAGACCCCAAACGAGGCGCTCGATGTCCGGATTGAGCGTTGGCCGGTCATCCTTCACGTGCCAGTTGACGTGCAGGTAGATCTCATGGAACACATGGCTGGACATGGTTGAAACCTCCGTCGAGAAGCCCGGCTGAAGCCGGCTCCGGTAATGTAGTGTGGCCCTCCTCCCCACCAGCTAAAGCTGGTGGCAAACAGCCAGTCGGCTGAAGCCGACTTGAGCACGGTTTGCTATGCTATGCGACCGAACTGTTATGCCGTGCGACCGGACTGTTATGCCGTGCGACCGAACTACCATACTATACAATCGAACGCGTGCGTGCAAGCACGCACCCCGCGTCGCTTCATCACTTGCTCTCGATCAAACCAGGCTCCCGACGCCGGTCATCTCCCCGCCGGAGCGTTCACCAAGGCTTCGATGCTCTTTTCCTCCTCTTCCGCCCAGCGCTTGCGGCGGTCGAGCCAGCGGAGGTAGGTGGGCACGTGGGCCGCGTCCATCGCTTCGGTGTAATCGCCTGAGAAGGGAACAGCCAGGTCGATCCAGCAGGCGATCCTCTGCATCTCTAGTTGCGAGAGCTTGCAGTCCTCGTGCCCTTCTTCGAGCAGCCGGATGAGCTTGCTCTGCGACGCGCCGGCGTGGTAGGGGGGGAGCATGGGCGGGGCCGACTGCGGGCTGACCCAACTGCACAGCGTGGGGTCGGCCAGGGCCCGGTAGGCGTCGCTCCAGCGCTTGAGGCTCTCCGTGTCGAGCGTGCCGGTGCCTTCCAGGCTGATCGTACTTTTGCCCTCGGCCACCGTTTGGCGGTTGTGGCAGCTTGTGCAGTGCTTTTCGAGAATCGGCTGGATGAGCTTGGGGAAGCTGAACCCGTCAGCGAACCCGTTCGGTGACGGATCGAACGGCACCAGCTCCCGCGGGCCGGCCTTCATCGCTTGCGTGGCGACGGCCGCGGCGGGGGGCGCCGTGTTCTTGTGCTCGTGGCAGCCCGCGCACGAGAGCCGCTCGCCCGGCTGGAGCGTCGACCAGCTCCGCATCGTCTGCACCGCATGGCCCTTTGCGTCGAGGGCCTGGAAGTAGACGGGCGTGCGGGCCGGCACCGTGAACGCGGCGGAGCCGTCCTGGTAGACCTCGGCCGTCCCCAGCACCCGCTTCACGTCCCAGGCCCCGCCGATCGAGATGGGCGTGCTGATCAGGGCCGCGCCGGCCGGGCCCTGGTTCCGGTTGCTTCCGACCCCGGCGGCGCGGAACTCGAGGGCCACGACGCGGAGCCGCTCGATCGCACCCCGCTCGACGCCCGCCAGCCCGGGACCGGCGTAGACGTCCTGAAGATAGTAGACGCCCGTCTGCTTGCGGTAATCGACGCGGCGGGGCCGCACGGGCGGCTCGGGCCGCGCCACGACCGGGACCGGCTGACTGCACGAGATTCTTGGGTCGGCCGCCAAAAGCTCGCGCTGGCCGTCGACGGTCATGAAGTAGATGCCGAACGGCTTGGCGGCCTGGTCCCGTGCCTTCTTGCTCCCCTCGGTGCTGAAAGTGACGAGGAACTCGGTCTCGCTCAGGGGGTACGGATACTGGAACTGTTCGCCCTGGTAGCCGTACATGTCGACCTTGACCGCCTCGGTCGCGCGTACCGGTGCGATCAACTGCACCCCTTGGTTCTCGCGCCGCCCTCGGCCCGGATCGACGATCGCCAGCTTGCCCTTCTGATAGGTGTGATGGCCGGAGAGCACGCAGAGGACCTTCGGCGTGCCGGGGATGCCGCGGGCGTGGAGGATCGTCGTGGGGAACCAGGAGTTGTTGCCGTAGAAGTCAGTCTGGCCGGTGCCGTCGGCGTTCATCTGGAAGAGCGGCTGCGGGAAGAGCTGCCCGCGATCGTTGTAGTCCCATCGGGTGTAAGTCACCCGGCCGTCGGGCATCACCTGGGGATAGTTCGTGTGCGCCTGGTCGAAGCCGAGCCGCCGCAGGTAGCGGCCGTCGGCATCGCAGGTGTAGAGGTTGCTCACGTCGGACCACCAGCAATCGACGATCTGCTGGCAGCGGGTGGAGTTGAAGACGACGTCGCCGCCGGGCAGGTAGGCCCCTTCGTAGTCGGCCACGCCTTGCCCGAAGGTGAGCTGCCGGATCGCGCCATCGGCGACGGTCATCTCGTAGAGGTGGTAGTCGTCGTCGGTCATCGACTTGCGCCAGGCGAAGAGGATCCGGCGGCCGTCGTAGGAGACGTCCGGATCGCGGACGATGCCGTCCGGCTCGTCGACGAGCGTGCGAACCGTGCCGTAGAGGCCGTCCATCTCCAGCAGGCAGAGCGCCCCGCCGGGCGGGAACGGGTCGTTGTCGTCGTAGGGCGAATCGGAGACCGCCTCGGTGTACGCGTAGTGCTGCCCGCCGACGTCGTGGTGCTTGGTGAAGACGATCTTGGGAAACCCGGCCAGGTGCGGGCCCATGCGCAACGCGCGACGCTCGCCGCACGCCTCCAGATAGAGCTCCATCCACCGCCGATCGCCGGGTGAAGTGTTCGCCTCGAGCAGCTTCGCCCGCCGGGCCACGAGCGGAGCCGCGCCCGTCCCCAGCCCGTCGATCACCTGAAAGGCCGGCGCCAGGAAGCTCCACGACGGCCGTGCCCGAAGGTCCTGCGCGAGCCAGTCCAGCCGGATCATCAGCTCGAGGCAGGCTTGGGGGGAACGCTCGTCGAGACGGAGGAGGATCGCATCGACCGCGTACTGCTTGCCGATCGCGGCCAGCCGGTCGCCCGCCTCCTTCCACGCGGCGATCGCCCGAACGTCGCCGAAGCCGGCGGCGGTCCGCGCGGCTACCAGCGCTTCGACCTGCTCTTCGAGCCGGGCAAGCGCGGCCTTGGCCTCGGGATCGCTCTCGCCCGCCACGTTCACCCACGCCGACAGCGCCAGCCAGGTCTCGGCGTAGTCGAAGCCCAGCTCGATCTGGTCCGCCGAGCCCGCGTAGCCGATCTTGCCCAGCTTGGGCGTCCGGCCGTTCAGCTTCCACTCCAGAATCCCGCTCGACTTGCCCGGCTGCTGACGGACCTCGATCCGCAGCGAGGTGGTCACGACCGGCTCGAACGAGACCTGGTTGTACCGGTCGCGGGCCACGCCGTAGCCGGTCGCCTTACCCACGGGCACCCAAACGTAGCCCGTGTCGTAGAGAACCGTCCACGACTCCGGCACCCGGCAACCGCCGCCGGGAGAATCGTCGAACCAGTAGACCTCCACGCCGGAGACTTCCACGGGCGCGTCGAAATCGTACTGCACCCACTCGGTCGTCCCCAGCCGGCTCCAGAACGTGAGGCGCGGGATGCCGTGATCGTTCGATTCGCTCGGCTCCTTGCCGTCGCAAAGCGCAGGGAGCGAGTCGCTCGGAAACGCGTAGGACGCCGACGGACTGACCGTCAGACTCGCCTCACCGGCGCAGACCGGAGCCGACCACCACCAAGCTCCGGCCGCAACAAGCAAGCAGACGAGTTGGCACCCACACGGGCCGCATCGCCCGAGACCTCGAAATATCATCCTCGCATCCTTGTCCTGGCGGGGCCGCCCACCCCCGCGCGTTGATGGCGTCAGAATACTCGGACGAGTTGGCCGGTGCAAGCAAAGTGGCGTATGGCTCGAGGAGCGGTCCGGCCGATCAGTCCGGCAGGTCAGGGGCTGCCGGGGTCTGCCCTGACGGAGCCAATGCCCGGGACCACCTTCTGACACGGCACGAGCTGGTGACGACAATCCGTCAGGGCTGGTATTGGTTGGTTTAGGGTTTTCGGGTATATGGGCACCGCGAATTGCGGTTCGATGTCGTGCTAGCATTGCATTCGCGGGCTTGGCGAGTCGGCTTTCCGGTCTACCGGAATTGCCTCGACGCCGCCGGCTGGCGACGACAACGGCTACGGAAAGGTGAAGGCATGCCTGAGAAATTCTTCTACGCGTCTTGGGATACGGGAGAACGGGTCGAGTGGGACGGCTACGGTCCCAAGCCCGCGTCCGGCGGCGACGACACGATCCGGGTCGTATACCCTCGCTTGACCAAGGAGAAGCTGCTCGCGGTGTTCGCCGACCCGGAGCTTCCCGAGGGGCTATGGCGATACTTCGACTTCCTCCCGCTCGAGCACCGCGCGAACGTCGTCTCGTACGGCGAGGGGAACGTGCCCATCGAGCGCTGGCAATTCCTCGAAGCGTTCGCCCGCGACCTCGGCAACGTCGATTGCCGGGTCTACGTGCATCGACACGATCTCCACCCGGCCACCGGCAGCTTCAAGGACCTGGCCGGCGGATTGGTCGCCAGCGCGATGAAGGAATGCGGGGTGAAGGGTTACGTCGTTGCGAGCACGGGCAACACGGCCGCCGCCATGTCGCGCTACCTGGCTGCGGGCGATTGCACGCTTTACGCCTTCATTCCCGACGATGCCACGCCCTACAAAGAGGCCGACATTGCGTGTTTCGGGCAGAACGTCTTTCGTGTGGAAGGAGACTACGCCGCCGCGAAGGAGATGGCGGCGGCGTTTGCGGCCGCGCATGGGCACGTGCCCGCCGGCGGCACGTTCGATCCCTTCCGGATCGAAGCCAAGCGAACCATGGCCTTCGATTGGTACCGCCGCTTGGGCGAGCTGCCGACCGTATACATCCAGGCCGTCAGCGGCGGCACCGGTCCCGTCGCGATCGCCAAGGCGGCCGACGAAATGATCCGCCTCGGCCTGGTCCATGCCCCGCCCCGTATGTTGCTCGTGCAGCCGAGCGAGTGCGATCCGATGGCCAAATCGTGGGCGAAGGCGAAGCGCGACGGGTTCCCCCGCGCTTGGAACCTGGACTACCAGAAAATCGAGCACCCCGTCACGGAAATCCCCACGCTGGCCACGGGCGATCCGACCGCGTATCCGAAGCTCGCTCCGATCGTCCGAAAGACCGGCGGGGAGATCTTCGCGTTCCCCGAGGCGCTTGCGCCGGACGTCGCACGGGTGGTGGCGTTCGAGGCGGGCGCACGAATCGGCTCGGCCGCGGCCGTGGGAATCGGCGGGTTCATCGAGGCCGTCAAGCGCCGGCTGGTGCGCAACGGGGACGTCGTCATGGTCACCGCGGGAGATGGGATCCAGCGCGACCCGGACTTCATGCACCGGATCATGGGAGAGTCGCATCGCGTCCGCGAGGTCTCCGAGTGCACGGGCGTCGCCCGGGAGGCGTTCCGAGAGGTCGTGTGGCGTCCGATCGTCGACTACGTGAACGACCGATCCGAATCCAGAGTCTTCTCCGGAGAAGACCTCCGAAAAGCCGCGTTGACCCCGCAAGCGGCCGCCCCGGCAGCCGGCACGGAGCCGATCCACGCCGGGACCGGCCGAGCGAAACGTGTTTGCAGGAGCCCCGAAGTCGGAGTGTGAGGGATGAAGACCCCTGACCGGCAGATGCTTGCCGAGGCGAACCGGCGGCTCTCGCACGCCGACGTGCCGACGATCCTCCGTTGGGCCAAGGAGACGTTCGGCGCCGGCCTCAGCATGACCACGGCGTTCGGCTACAGCGGCGTCGTCCTGATCGACCACGTGCTGAAGATCATGCCCGATATCCGGCTCTACTTCATCGACACCGGTTTCCATTTCCCGGAGACGCTGGAGTTCTGCTACCGGTTGAAGGAGCTGTGGAACCTCAACCTCGAGATCGTCCGTCCGCGCACGACCAAGGAGGAGCTGTACGCCAACGTGGGCAGGGAGCCCTACCTGGAAAACGCCGATCTATGCTGCGTCTACTGCAAGACCGAGCCGCTTCTGCGGTTCATCCACAAGCACGCGGCGTGGCTGAGCGGGCTACGGCGCGACCAGAGTGGCGCCCGCTCCCAGATCGAGGTGATCGAGCTCGACGGCCGCGGGGTGATCAAGATATGCCCGATGGCCCGCTGGACCCGCGACCAGACGTGGGCCTACCTCCGCGAGCACCGGCTCCCCTACCACCCCCTTCACGACCAGGGCTATCCCAGCATCGGCTGCGCCCCCTGCACCGCCCCCACCCCCGACGGGGCCGCCGAGCGGGACGGGCGCTGGCCGTTCATGCAGAAGCTCGAATGCGGCATCCACCTGCGGGCGGCGTGAGCGAGACGCAGCCTCCCTCTCGTTCCCAGGCTCTGCCTGGGAACGCCCGGCTCTGGCACGCTCTGCCTGCCCTTGTTGTGCTCTGCGATCCCTCAGAGATGCTCCCCGGGTCTCCCCTGTCGGATGCGAGGCGGAGCCTCGCGTTAGTGCGTTCCCAGGCTCTGCCTGCGAACGAGGGACGGTGCATCAGTTGCCCTGCTTGGCGATAAGCTCTCGCACTTCAGGCACCAGATCGTTGGGCACCTCCATGAAGGTCTGGGAAGAGTCCTCGTAGGCGGCCTCGTCCTCGGCCACTGCCTCCTCCTCCGTTTGCGTTTCGTAGTGAGCGAGAACCTCTTTGACTCGCTCTTCATCCCATCCCGGGGGAAACTTGCCTGGTTTCATTTCCGCCCTTTCCGACGTCGCCGCCGTCGATATGCCGCCAACGCCTTTCCCGTGAACTCATACGCCGTGATAACGAACACGCTATCCGGCTCCGGATCCGGCACGTAGATCACGCGGAGATGCCGCCCGGCTTCTGTCCGGCCTATGGCGACCCGCGATCCCTTTGCACCCGCACGGTCTTCTCCCGGCCGACCCAACACGTACTCGACTTCCGGCTCCTCTACCCCATGATTATACACATGAGGCTGTCCAGTGTCAGGGTCCAGGTAGTACCGTACTCTCATGTTCGCTTCGCCCCGATCCCCACGGAAAAGACACTCTCACACCCACTCCCAATTCTTCAACCACTGGTAGTGCTCCGGCAGGTTCGCCCACGCCCGGTCCATGGCCCGGTCGAGCTCGGCCTGCTCGGCCGCGTCGAGCTGGCGGCGCTGCATCACGGCCAGCGCGACGTTGTCGACCTGCTCCGGGTTGATCATGCCGGGGATCGGGGCGGTGATCGCCGGGTTCGAGAGGATGTAGCGGATGGCGAACCGGGCCAGCCGGTTGTCCTCTTCCTCTTGCGGGCTGCCGGGTGAGCTGTCGCCCTGGAAGAGGGCGTTGCCGGCGAACGGCTTGATGCCGAAGAAGCCGCAGTCGCAGTGCTTCACCGCGGCGAAGAAGCCGGTCGGGTCGTCGGGGAGCGCCTTGGTCTTGGCCGTGTAGGGCGTAATGACCACGTCGATCTGGTCGGGGAACGTCTCCATCATGTATTTGAGCCACGGCCGGTCGTGGGACGAGATGCCGGTCATCCGCGCCTTGCCCGACCGCTTGGCCCGGTCGAGCCCTTCGGCGATGCCTTCCGACTCGCCCAGCGTGTGCGGGAAGATCCACTCGCCGTTGGGGCCCGGCTGGCCGTCGACGCCGCAGACGATCCGGTACAGGTCGACGTACTCCTGCTTGCACTCCTCGAGCGAGTCGTCGAGCACCTGCATCAGGGCGTCGCCGTTGCACTGGTTGCGATTGCGGGCTTCGCGCTCGTACCACGACCAGCCGAGGTGCATCCGGTCGCGGCGTCCTTCGAGGGCCTTGCTGTACGCCCGGATCTCGGCGTAGGTGCAGGCGTCGATGTAGTTGATGCCCCGCTCGATGCAGCGGGTGACCACGTCGTAGCGGTTCTTCTGGAAGTCGGGGTCGTCCAGATCGGCGCTGAGCCAGCTTCCGGTGCGGAAGATGCCGGGCACCATCTTGTCGACCCGCTTCCAGTGCCCGCCCAGGCAGACGGCCGAGACCCTCCACTCCGTCTTGCCGCAGCGGCGGTACTCCATGTCGGGGCTGTAGTTGAGGATTCCCGCCGTGTCGACCTCGGCCGGATTCCCCACCGGGACGATGCCCAGGGTCGCTGCCCCGGCGGCCAACGCGGCGGCCCCTCGCGCCGCGTCGCGGACGAACTGACGACGGGTAACGGGCTGGTCGGACATCTTGACTCCTCCTATTTGCCGCTGCGATGCGCGCCGTCCGATGGGGGCGCCGCGGATTTCATCCCTCTTCTGCCACAGACATCATGCCCGATTTCGGGGCACGGATCAAGCGGATTCGGCGATCCGAAGCCGACCCAGCGCAGCTCCGCGGGAAGGCGAGAGCCGCCGAATGTTGCGTTTCGCCCTCGCCGGGGATACGTTAGGAACGGTCGAAAAACGACTTCCCGACTTCCGTAGCAGGCACACGCCGTGTGCCGTCCGCCGGTTACGGCACACGGCGTGTGCCTACTACTCCGCAAATGCGGAAGAAATTCTTCGGCCGATCCGTAACACTGTCACGATTCTACGAAGCGTTGACTCGGAATCGACGCTCTCGCCTTTAGCCTCCGCGCGGGAGCCCGGCCGGATCGTCGAACAAGGGGATCTGCGATGATGCACAAGAAAACATGGCTTCTCGTGGGGACCGGTTGGATCGCGGGCGTGCTGGTCGCGGCGTGTCACGGCGGGGAGTCCCTCTCGGTGCTGGAATACCTGGGCGAGCGGGCCACGCGCATGGCGGCCGAGCTGCCCCCGGTGCCGGAGAACGTCGCCGATTGGGAGAAGCGACGCGGCGAGATCCGCAAGGACCTGGCCGACGTGTTGGGCCTGCCCGAGCGCGAGCCGATGAAGGCCGCCGCCGTCGACCGGAAGGTGGAAGACGACCTGGTGATCGACCAGGTCGCGTATCTCTGGGCGGAGCGGGCGTACGTTTCCGCGAACGTAATCCGGCGCAAGGACGCCGACGGGCGCAGCCCCGGGCTGGTCGTGCCGCCCGGCTGGCTGGGCCATTACACCTGGCCGTGCTACAAGCCGTTCGTCGTCCACATGGCCCGGCTCGGCTACGTGGTCCTGTTCATCGACGATCCCCACGTCGGCAAGCGCCAGGCCCCCTACGCCGGGCTCTATGCCGTGGCGTCGGCCGCCGGCACCCAGGTGATGGGCATCCAGGTCTTCGAAACGCTCCGCGGCCTCGACTACCTGCTCACCCGGGCGGACGTCGATCCCGGGCGGATCGGCGTGGTGGGCTTGTGCCAGGGGTCGGAGCAGGCCTGGCTGGCCGGGGCCCTGGAGGAGCGGTTCCGGTTCGTGGTGCCCGTCTGCGGCACGACCACCTACGAGGGCTGGGCCCGGATGCCGGCCTTCGAGGGCGTGGCGCTATCCGACCCTTCGCCCTACGTGGCCAACGTCTTGCGCCATGCCGACTGGGACCAGACGGGCGCCTGCATCGCGCCGCGGCCCGTGCTCGTGGCCAGCAACTCGGGCGACAACTGGTGGCCCGTGGCGGGCTACGACCGGGTGATCGAGACGATGGCGAAGGTCTACGGTCTGTACGAAGCGGGCGATCGGTTCCGCCATGTCCGGGACCTGCGGTCGCACGACATGACGCCGTACATTCCCGACATCGCCCCGTGGATCGAGGCGCAGGTCAAGTCGCCGGCGGCGTCGGATGCCTCGCCGCTTCCGTGCGGTGCGCCCGAGGACCCGGACTTCAAGATGCTCCGCTACTTCCATCGGCGGATCGCGGCACGGGCGGAGTCGTTCCCCGCCGAGTTTGCCGCCAAGGCCGACTGGGAGGCCCGCCGCGAGGCGGTCGTGCGGTGGCTCCGCGAGGCGTGCAACCTCGCGAGCATGAAGCCCGGGACGGACGCGGTGGTCGAGGTGTCGGAGAAGGACGGGATCGTGACGGAGCGGGTCGACCTCGGTCTGGACGCCGGTCTCACCTGCCCCGCGATGCTGGTCCACCCGGCCGGCTCGGGGCAGGCGAAGCGAGCGGCGCTGATTCTTTCGCACGATAGCAGCCAGTGCATCGCCAGCCCTGAGGTCATGGACGACGCCGGACAACTGGCGGCCCGAGGCTACTGGGTGATCGTGCCCGAGCATGCCTCGCTCGACGAGGCGAGTCTCCGGCGCGTGGAGAGCCGCGGGCTGGTCAGCTTGTACGGCGTGGGCGATACGGTCGGCCTGCCGCCTTTGGCGCTTCGCGTGGCCGACCTGCTGGCGGCGTTTCGCTACCTGACGGGGCGGCCGGAAGTCGATCCCGGCCGGATCGTCGTGGCCGGACGGGGCATCGGGGCGGTCGACGCCTGCCTGGCCGCTGCGCTGGAGAGCCGCATCGCCGGGGCGGCGTGCATCGACGTGACCACCTTCCGCGATTGGGCCGAAAACGTTGCCCCCGAGCAGCTCAACTTCACCCGGATCATGCCCTATCTCCCCGCGATGCTCGCCGTGACCGATCTCGACGACTGCTTCGCGGCCGTGGCCCCGCGGCCGCTTCTGGTCGCCCGGCTCGTGGATGGGTGGCCCACCTCGGGCTTCGAGCAGGTCGCGGCCAGGGCTTCCTACGTGTACGGGCTTTGCGGGGGCGAGGGCTCCTTGGTTCTTCTCGGGCCCCGGGGCGCAACGGAGTCGCAAGAGGGCGGCATGCCGGACGGCGTCGCCAAACAGCTTGTCGCCGCCGCCCGGGCGATCATGCCCGAGCCGCCGACGCCGGGCGTGGTGGGTACGACCGAGCGGCTCAAGTCCCGCAAGGTCGTGGACTCGGCCGCCGGCATCGTCTGGGTGGCGAGCGAGATCGGCGGCTTCGATCAGGCGTTTGTCGACGACGGCTACCGGCTCGACACCTGGAGCTTTTTCAACGACAACGGGCCGGCGGAGCAAGGCCGCGTGATCACCCCCCTGATCCTCAAGAAAGAGGGCGACCGCTACACGCTGACCGGGATCGGCACCACGCGGACCAACACCGGCGGCGGGCTCCAGACGTTCCCGTTCGAGGTGGTCGAAGGGAGCGACGAAGTCGCGGCCGGCCACTACTTCGGCTGGCACACCGGCGACCCGACCGGCAAGCAGAACCCGGGCGTCGCCGAGTTCAACGACGAGCCCCGCGACCGGATGACCATCCTGACGCTCGACGGCGGGCTATCCGGCCAGAAGACCGCGGTCGGAAACACCTACCGCGTGCAATCCGAGTTCCCCCGGGCGTACAGCATCCAGGCGGTGTCGAAGCGGCCGTAGGCATTGTCCCGGGACGGCCGATCGGGCTGACGTGGCGTCTCCTGCGTCGCGATGTACGCCGGCAAGCATGCGCGCGTTGAGGGCGGGCAATGGCACGATGCGGTCCCCGCCGTGGAGTCTTGCGCCCTACGCGCACAATCGGGCTGCGCCGTGGACTGCCGGCGGCGCGCCATGACAGTATGTCAGCAGGGCTGGGCCGCGCCGCCGCCAATTGCCAGGGAGATCTCCGCGTAGAGGAAGAAGTTCACGATCGACGCGAAGAAGAGGATTGCGCCCAGCCGTATGCACCGTTTTCGCATCCTGCCACCTCCCGGGGCGAGCTGGCGGTTTCTGGGGCCCCTATTGATCCCTGCTCTCACCGTGGAACGTCAATCGGGCGCCAAGCCCAGGGGCTGAAACCCCTGGGCTTGGAACAGGTTCCATTCTCAACACAGGACTCAATACCCAGGCGAGCCTTGTTCGCAGTGCGGCGATTTCTCGCCGCTTGCCGGGCGTCTTACTTGCGCAACCGGAAAGCGATGCCACCTTCGAGCGATCTCACTTCTCCCACTCATCCGTCCGAAACGGCGACGCCGGCAGGCCCGCGCTGTTGTACAGATTGCAGTCGGGATTATCGGCCCAGGCGTAGCGGACGGCGACGGGGTTCTTGACGTCGGGGCTGGAGACGACGACCTTGCCCGCGGCGATCTCCGCGTCGGCGAAGACGAACTGCTGGTCTTCGCCCGCGATGGCGAAGCCCTTGAGCTTGCCGCCTTTGGCCGCCAGGCCGTCGCCCGTGTGGTCGAACTCGAGGACGATCTTGCCGTCCTGTTTCCGCATCGACTTGTAGAGGGGCCCGCTGTAGACGACGTTCTGGCCGTGGGTCGTGCCCAGTGCCCAGAGGGCGAGGCGCTTGCCGACGTCCTGCTTGTTCATCGGGTGGATATTGTCGGCCTCCCCGATGTCGATGGTGATGGCCATGCCGGTGTTCGCGACGGCGAGGGTCTTCAGCATTTGCTCCTGGACGATGACCCAGCCGCTCGTCTCGACCGGCTCCTTCTGCGGGGTGCGGAAGTTGGGAAGTTGCACCCACTCGAAGGCGAAGTCGCCCTGGCCCCAGACTTGCCGCCAGTTCTCGATCATCGTGGCCAGTTGCAGCCCGTAGAGATTCGCCGCTGTGCCGCCCGCGTTGCTCTCGCCCTGGTACCAGATGGCGCCGCGGAGCGCGTAGGGGGCCAGCGGGGCGATCATGCCGTTGAAGAGGCTGGCGGGTCGGTGCGGGGCGACCTTGGGGTCGACCGGCGGTCGCGGCCGGCGCGGCGCCTCCCGGCCTGCCGTCTTGGCCTCGGCGGCCTTTGCTTTCCACGCGGCCAGTTGCTTCTCGTATTGGGCCTTGGCGGCTTCCGGGTTGTAGTTGGCGATCTGCTGCTCCCAGCTTGCCAGCATGGGCTCGAGCTCGGCCACGGCCTTCTGGGCCTTGAGGCAAGTCCACGCCTGGACCGGCGTGCCGCCCCAGGAGGAGTTGATCAGGCCGACCGGAACGCCCAGCTCCTTGTGCAGCTCGCGGCCGAAGAAATACGCGGTGGCGGAGAAGCCCCCGACGGTTTCCGGCGTGCAGACTTGCCACGTGGCGCCGCAGCGATCCTGGGGCGTTTCGGCCGTGACTCGGTCGACGGCGAGCATGCGGAACTGCGGATGGTCGGCCGCCGCCTGCTCTTGGTCGAAGTTGGCCGACCGGGAGACGGTCATCGCCATGTTCGACTGGCCCGAGCCGAGCCACACCTCGCCGACGAGCACGTCGCCGATCTCGATCGCGTTGTTGCCCTTGATTTTGAGCGTGTGCGGCCCGCCCGCTTCGAGCGCCGAGAGGCGGACCGACCACTTGCCGTCGGAATCGGCGGTTGCCGACTTGGTCTGATCGCCGAGGTTCACGGTCACTTTCTCGCCCGCGTCGGCCCAGCCCCAGACGGGGATGGCGATCTCGCGCTGGAGCACCATGTGGTCGGCGAACATCGCCGGCATCGTCACGTCGGCCGCGGCCACGGCCGCCAAGCCGACGAGCAACAGCAATCCCAGAAGCAGCTTCACGTGCACGTTCTGACGCATCAGTCACACTCCTTGAATCGAGACTCGGAAACGTGGGTGAGAATCGTGGTCCGTGTTAAGGAAGGCGGTATTTGCGGGGGAACGCGGATTGGGATTCCGTCCCGCGGGCCGCAGCCCGGGGGCTTGGTAGGCGTTCCTTCGTCGCCGCGTCGGACGCCCATTTTCGCAGGAAGCGGCGGAAATGCAAGTGCCCGTCGCGTCGCCGGTCAGTTCTGCGGCTCCAGCTTGTCCGCCCCGTCGGTGAGCCACTCGAGCGTGAAGCGGGCGAGGCGGAGCCACTCACGGCGGTGCGCTTCACCCCCTTCGTAGAGGCAGCCGATCGTCATGTCGGGCAGGACGACGAGGCACGAATAGGCGGACGGGCCGGCGTGAACCAGCTTGGAGACGGCCCACGTCTTCCCCTCGTCGTAGCTCAGCCGCACGGTCATCCGCTCGCGGTCCTCGGTGCTGGCCGGGTTGGAGAAGAGGATGCGGTTCTTGGCGTACTGCGGCCGGGCCGTGTAGCGGAGGATGCTCCCCTGGCAGTGCGGCGTGACGAGCGCCTGGTCGTGATACGGCTCCGACCACGTCGCCCCGCCGTCCTTGCTCAGCGAGATCGCGCGGCGCTGGGCCGGACGCGGCGGCCAGTTGCGGGCGTTCACCAACAGCGTCCCGTCGACCAGCTCGACGATCTCGCACTCGCTGGTGTGATCGTCGGGCACGCTGCCGCCGAGCTGCCAGGAGCGGCCGTGGTCGTCGCTGTAGAAGACGTGCGACCAGCACCGCTTCTTGCCCGGGTCGGTGTGATCGCAGGGGACGATCAGCCGCCCCTCGTACGGCGGTCGCGTCAACTGGATGCCGTGGCCCGGGCCCGTGGCGTACCACTCCCACCCGTCGACCTTGAGCTGGTCGGTCAGATCGGTCGGCTCGGCCCAGGTGAGGCCGTCGTCGTCGCTCGAGGTCACGAGCACGTGGTCGTTATCGCGGCAGAAGGCGAGCCAGATCGTGCCCGTCCGGCGGTCGACGAGCACCGTGGGGTTGCCGATGGTGACCTTCGCGGTGCCGCCCTCTTCGTAAACGAGCTGCACGGGCCCGAAGCGGCGCCCGCCGTCCGTGCTCCGCTTGAGCAGCAGGTCGATGTCGCCGTGGTCGCCGGCCCCCGTCTTGCGTCCCTCGCAGAACGCAAGCACGGTCCCCTGGTTCGTGACGGCGATGGCCGGGATGCGGAACGTATGGTAGCCGTCCCGGCCGGAGACGAAAACGTCGATCTCTTCAAACGGCTCCGCGGCGGGAGTGCCGCCGGCAGCCAAGAGAACGACGAGCCAGCCCATGGTCCAAGCACGATGCATCACGTGGGTCCTCCTCCGCAGTCAGGACGAGTCAAGGCCCGCTTCAACACGGTCAACGTGACAGTATAGCAGCCGCGCCGGCCGTGTGGCGAGTGATGCCTTCCCAGACGATTGCGGGCCGTCGGGCGCTCTGCTATAGTCCTGGAACAAGCGAGGTTTCCTTGGAGTGCGGCGACTTGTCGCCGCTTTCTTAGGCGTCCTGCGCACGCGGCGAGAGGGACGAGTGAACCACGGGCACTTCTACCGACGGGAGCAACCCCCATGAACGATCGATTTGCCGTTTGTCGTTGGATGATGGTCGCGGCCTTGGTGGCGGCGCTGGCGTGGTCCTGGGCAGGGGCCGCCGAGCCCTCGCGCGAGTTCAACGGGCCGTACACCGGCCGGCACCTCAACCGGGTCGCCTTTCCCATCGGCGGGATCGGGTCGGGCATATTCTGCCTGGAAGGCACCGGGGCCATCTCGCACATGTCGGTCCGCCACCAGATGGAGTTCTTCCACGAGCCGAGCGCCTACGCCGCCATCTGCCTGCTGGGCGAGAAGGACCAAGAGAACGTGGTCCGGGTGATCGAAGGCCCGATCCCCGACTGGAAGTACTTCGGGCGTCCCGGCGCGGCCAACGGCAGCGGCCGCACCACCTACGGCTTCCCCCGATTCCGCCAGTGCGAGTTCCTCGCCCGATTCCCCTTCGCCACGATCAAGCTGAGCGACGAGGCCGTGCCGGTCGACGTCGAGATCGTCGGCTGGAGCCCGTTCACCCCCCCTGAGGCCGACCCGTCGAGCCTCCCGGTCGGCGCGCTGGAGTATCGGTTCCGCAACACGTCGGACCGGCCCCGCAAGGCGGTCTTCTCGTTCAACGCGCAGAACTTCATGGGCAAGGGGCCGATCGGGCCGATCGACGGCGGGTTCGTGCTCTACGCGGCCGGCGGCGACGACCGGGATCAAAGCGGGGCCTTCGCCGTATTGGTCGACGGCGAGAAGACCGTCGTCGACCACTGCTGGTTCCGCGGAAGCTGGTGGGACCCCTGGACGATCACCTGGAACAACGTGGCCAAAGGCATCCTGTTGGATAACCCGCCCGTCGAGGAGAACGCGCCGGGGGCGTCGCTCTTCGTCCCCATCACGCTCCGCCCGGGCGAAGAGAAAACGCTTCGCCTGCTGACCTCGTGGTACGTCCCCAGCACCGATCTCCGCTACGGGCGCCGGAGCACGGGCCCGGCGTTTCGCGCGTCGCCCTCGCACGGCGCGGCCGGCTCGCAGCAGCCGGTCTCCGGCTTCCTGGGCAAGGGGCTGGTCAACACGTTCGACCCCGACGGCGACGGCCCCGTCGGCACGCTCACCTCGCTCGACTTTCCCGTAAACAAGCGGTACCTGCATTTCCTCGTCGGCGGCGGCGCGGACGCGGCGCAAACCGGCGTCAACCTGCTCGTCGACGGCAAGGTAGTCCAGTCGGCGTGCGGCCAGCGGACCGAGAAGCTCGCCTGGACCACGTTCGACCTGGCCGGCGTCCAGGGCCAAAACCAACGGGCCCAGATCCAGATCGTCGACCGCCAGTCGGACGCTTGGGGACACGTCCTGGCCGACCACTTCGTCTTGAGCGACGAGCCGCTCGACGCCCTGCGAGCCGGCGACGGCAACGCGATCGCGGCCGACTCGAGCCGCGTCACCGTGCTGGCCGACTTCGAGGGCGACGACTACGCCGGGTGGATCGCCGACCCGCCGGCGCAGCCCTGCGAGTGCCAGTCGGGCGTCTGCAAGCCGGGGGAGATCCCTGCGAGCTACATCCCCTGGTACTCGACGCAGTTCGAGAGCGTCCAGCAAGTGGCCGAGCACTGGAAGACGCACTACGCGGAGCTTCGCGCCCAAAGCGAGCGATTCCGCGACGCGTTCTACGACACCACCCTGCCGCCCGAGGTCGTCGAGGCCGTGGCGGCCAACCTGACGATCCTCAAGACCCCCACCGTGTTGCGCCAGCACGACGGCCGGCTCTGGTGCTGGGAGGGCTGCCACGACAGCGGCGGCTGCTGCGCCGGCTCCTGCACGCACGTGTGGAACTACGCCCAGGCGATCTGCCACCTGTTCCCCTCGCTCGAACGCAGCCTCCGCCAGACCGAGTTCTGCGAGTCGCAGGACGAGGCCGGTCGGCAGGCGTTTCGGGCGAACCTGCCCATCGCCCCGGGCGGCGGCTCCTTCGACGCCTCCGACGGCCAGCTCGGCGGGATCATGAAGGCCTTTCGCGAGTGGCGCGTCTCCGGCGACGACCGGTGGCTGGCCGACTTCTGGCCCTTCGTCAAGCGGAGCCTCGACTACACGATCGCCAAGTACGACCCCCGGCGCACGGGACTGTTGGAGGAAGACCACCACAACACCTACGACATCAACTATTTCGGGCCCGACGGCCACTGCGGCAGCTTCTACCTGGGGGCGTTGGCCGCCGCGATCGAGATGGGCGGGGCGGTCGGCGACGACGTCGCCTTCTACCGCGAGCTGTTGGCCAAGGGCAGGAAGCGGATGGAGTCGGAGCTTTTCGACGGCGAGTATTTCATCCAGCTCGTGATCAAGAACGGCCTCGACGAGGACTTCCGCCCGATCAACCCCGACGACCAGAGCGCGGCCTACAAGCAGGTGGCCGAGATCGTCAACCGCGAGGGCCCAAAATACCAGTACGGCAGCGGCTGCCTTTCCGACGGCGTCCTGGGCCTCTGGATGGCCAAGGCGTGCGGGATCGACGCCGACCTGGTCGACCCGGCCAAGGTCCGCAGCCACCTGTTGGCCGTACACAAGTACAACCTCAAGCACGACCTCTCGATGCACGCCAACCCGCAGCGCCCCACCTTCGCCATGGGCGACGACGGCGGCCTCCTCCTCTGCTCCTGGCCCCACGGCGGCAAGCCGCTTCTGCCGTTCGTCTATAGCGACGAGGTCTGGACGGGCATCGAGTACCAGGTCGCTTCGCACCTGATGCTCGCCGGCTGCGTCCCCCAGGGCCTCGACGTCGTCCGCGCCTGCCGCCTCCGCTACGACGGCCGCCGCCGCAACCCGTTCAACGAATACGAGTGCGGCCACTGGTACGCCCGCGCCCTGTCCAGCTACGGCCTCCTCCAGGGCCTCACCGGCGTCCGCTACGACGCCCTCACCAAAACCCTCCACGTCGACTCGAAGATCGGCGACTTCCGCAGCTACCTCAGCACGGCCACGGGGTTTGGGACGGTGGAGTTCAAGGGCGGGAAGGCCACGCTCGACGTGAAGCGGGGTGAGATTGCGGTGGAGAAGACGGTGGTCGGAGGGTAGTGGGATCGCGGCGACGGGTGGGGCGCTGTGCCGAGATCTTCGTCGTTCCCAAGCTCCGGCTTGGGAAGGCATTGCCACGAAGCTCCCGGTTTCGGTGACGCTGGGCGGGGCCTCCTGGAAGGCGGTGGGGAGTGCGTTCCCAAGCCGGAGCTTGGGAACCAGGAAAACACTGAACAACCGGGGGAAGCCTCGCACACCAACCGGCAAAACGTGTTGTTGTTCCCGTGGCAGAGGTGTGGCGTACGGTTTCCAGACGGACGAAAATGGCTCCTGGACACCGAAAACCCGCTTGGGCGCTAGACCGCGGGGAGGGCTTCTTGGTAAGATGGATGGCGAAACGAGCCTGGATCGGTTGCACGCTTACTCCAAATGGGAAATGCCGGTTGAGACTATTTGGAGGGAGGTGACAATGGAACGAGCAGAGTGGTACGTGCGGGACCATGACGGCCACGAGTACGGCCCGATTACAAAGTCCCACTTGGATGCTTGGAAGGATGAAGGGCGGTTGGACGCGTTGTTGAGTGTCCGCCGGGAGGGGTGGCCCGGTTGGCAGCGCGCGGACTTCGTGTACCGCGACCTAGCCGGTTCGGCGGCAAGGCCACATACAAAACGAGAGGTGAGGCTTGAGAGACTAATGGTTCTGACCGGCGGCGTCATCCCGCAAGAACGGTGGCAATTGAAAGGGGTGAAGTTCATTCCACCCTCAGATAACGCAGTGCTTCTCGAGGTTGAGTACGTGGATGTGGTTTTCACTGACGTGGGGTTATTGGTACTCGCATACTCAAGGTGCTTACTACATGAAACCTTAGGCACCGTCGCGACTGGCGTAGCGTTTGGTGCGCTAGGTATTCTTGCAGCGGGAGCTATGGATTTCGCTGAGATCGCCAATGCCAAACGCAAGTATCGGAAAGCCGCTCTCTCTGAGCAGTCACTTGGAGTGGTAGAAAGGTACATACTGAGAGGCAGGTTCTTTGCAGCGGACGAAATGTGCGAAATAGAGTCAGTGGCCGGCGAGGGGGAAGAAGTGGCAGGTCTAACGTTCCTGTGCCGTGAAAAGACATACACGCTAGCACTCGCACAGAACGGCCATGCTGAAGCGAGCAGGATTAAGCAATGGCATCGTGAAGCAGCGGCCAGGAGAAGCAACCTAGGAGGGGCGTCGCGATATGCGGGTTTGCATAGTCTTTTGGAATGGGCCCAGCGTCCAGCACCTTCCACCGCTGAATGGGTTGACGATGCTATTGTTCGGGCTAACAGTGGCGAGGGTCTCTTGATATACGAGGAGGATCTAAGCGGTGACAGCACTGTCTCGCGGTTGGTAAGAAGGCTCAGGGAGCGCGGCTCAGCAGCGGCATTGGCTCTCGCTAGAAGGCTAGTGTTCACGAGGAATCGACGGGCTATGGTCGCGACGGTGTTTGGCGCGGTGTTGTCGGTGATAGGAACACTCCTGCTGTGGTTTGCGTGGTTCAGGCCGCGAGGGGATGCGCGAATGGCAGCATTAAACGGCGCAGGCATCATTCTCATAATTGGACTGTTGCCTTTGGCGTACGGCCTCTTTCAAAGGAAGAAGTGGGGACGTCAAAGTTGAAAGTCCACACAGGCTGGCATGCGGGGAGGTTTGGTAACTCGTTCCCAAGCTCCAGCTTGGGAACGTATCTCAAGCAAGCTCCCGGGCGCGTGGCCAATTCTTGGTCGCTGTCGCTGGGGTCATCGCTGAGGTCAGTCGCTGAGGTCAGAGCTTGAATCGCTGAGGTCAGAGCTTGAACAGTGAATAGCGAATCAACAACTGCGAAGAGTCCCTGCGTTGTTCTGGCGATTCCGCGTTGGACGCGCCCGCTATTCACTGTTCGAGCTCTGCGCCCAATCTCCCTGCGTGGACCGCGGCGTTTGCATTCGCCTCCGCAAGCGGTAGAATGGGGGTTGGGGGGAAGGCGTGTACGTCACCTTGAGGGGAGGCTTATCGTCGATCGGCCGTCGACGCGCAGGACGCCGGCAGCGGGAGCCGGATGGAGTTCCGCACAAAGGAGCAGCGATGAAGAAAGGGCGATCGCCTCGATTGATGGGTCGTCACATCGTGGCGGATCCCGGGATTTGCCACGGCAAGCCGACGTTTCGCGGGACTCGCGTGCTCGTTTCCGACGTGCTCGAACAGGTCGCCAGCGGCATGGCGTGGGAAACGATCGTGGAAGAATGGAATCATAGCATCACCAAGGAAGCCATCCGGGAAGCCGTCGAGTTAGCAAGCCAGGCATTGCTCAAGCATGCCGACGAGTTCATACTGGAGCCGGCACGAGGGTGAACTTTCTGGATGAGAACATCCCGGCCAGCCAGCGGCAGCTCTTGCTGAGCTGGCGTATCCGTGTGCGCCAGATCGGCGTCGACCTTCCAATGGAACCGGGGCGTCTCTGAATTGCCTCGGCGGACATCTCATTCCCTATCACTCATCGGCGGAGGTACGTCATGTCCCCAGAGAGGCACATCACGAGGCGACGGATGCTCAGGGTCGCGATGGCCGGCGCATCGGGCGTCATCGCCGGAACGATCCTCGAGGGACGCGAGCACGGCACGGGCCTGCTCGCCAGCACGGGCACCGCGGACCCGAAGATCCGAGGGCCGTTTCCGATTCTGACGACACCCTTCACGGCATCGGGCGCGCTGGACTTCGACGCGCTCGCCAACCAGGCGCGCTTCGTCGACTGGTGCGGCTGCCCGGGCATGATCTGGCCGCAATCGGGCGACAGCGTCGATCTCTTGACCACCGACGAAAAGCTCCAGGGCATGGAGGTGCTGGCCAAGGCGGCTCGCGGCCTCCGCACGGCGCTGTGCCTCGGCGTGCAGGGCAAGGAGACGGCCGAGATGCTCATGTTCGCGAAGCATGCCGAGAAGCTGGCGCCGGCGGCGATCATCTCGCGGCCGCCGGACTCGGGCACGACGGAAGACGACATGCGCCAGTACTGGCGTGCGCTCGCCTCCGTCGTGAAGCGGCCCGTGATTCTCCAGACCACCGGCGGCGTCGCGTACAAGGGGCCGGCCCCCTCGCTCGAGCTCCTGATCGAATTGGCCAAGGAGTTCCCGCACTTCGGCTACGTCAAGGAGGAAGCAGGTTCCGTCATCGCCCGTACACGCGCCCTGCTCGCGGCGCGGCCGCCCATCCGCCGCGTGTTCAGCGCCCGGGGCGGGCTCGGCTGGCTCTACGAGTTGCGCCTCGGCACCGAAGGCCTGATCACCGAGCGCGCGGTGTACGCGGACGTCCTCACCCGCATCTGGGAACTGCACGAGAGCGGCTCGGATCCCGCGGCCCTGAAGGATGCGTACAGCAAGTTCCTCCTGATGACGAACCTGAGCCAGACCCATCCGGGCGGCTCGTTGCGAGGCATCCAGTTGTACCTCTGGAAGAAGCGCGGCGTGTTCCAGACGATGGTCTCGCGTCACTACGGGCCCGGCAGAACCATCCCCGCGTCGCCCATCTCCTCGGAGCTGGAGCTGACCAAGGAGGACATCGCCGAGGTCGAGTACCGATTCGAGGCGCTCGAGCCGTACCTGAAGCCGGGATCGCCCAGCTTCGCTCCGACCCTCCAGCGCGACGGGTTTTGAGCCGCGGTGCGCGGTTGCCCGGCGGAGGCCGGAAATCCCCAAGAGACTAACATTCCAACTGGATCAGACTTGGGGGCAAGGTCAACACAACCCGTACTCTCATAACTCCTGGTACAGAAAACGGGGGCAGGTCACTTGGATCGCCTGGCAGGGCCCAACACGGAAAAAGGGGATTTTGTTGACCAAAAGGTACCCGACGGGCCGTTTCACGGGAATCCCGCGGTCGCCTTGGTCAGCTCGTAGAGGAAGACTCCCGCGGCCACGCCGAGGTTGAGGGAGTCGACGCCCGGCGAAACGGAAGCCTCCCTCGGCGGCGTGCTCGACGGCCGGGTCTTCCGCGCAGAAGAGGGTGTCGATGCGGTCTGCCAGTTGGATCCGGCAGGCGACGGCTCCCAGCTCCATCTCACTCTTCTCCGAGAGTGGCAGCATCTGCACCTCCCGGATGATCGGCTGTCCCAGGTACGGCTCGATCAGGCTGAGCGCCTGGGTGCGCGCCGGCGCTTCGCCGCGGCTGTGCATCATGACCCATTTCATCTCGTACGGTTTTCCGCCCGCGGGCGAGGTGCCGTCGGCGATGTTTACTTCGACGGGCGGGCGGCCGGCGCCGCTTCGCGCTTCCACTACCGTGAGACGCATGTGGAGTTCGTCGTCGGTCTTCAACCTCCAATCCGCCGACCAGGGCCCCTGGGCCACGCCACGTTCGACGTTATACAGGTGCGGAAAGACGAAGTTGAGCCCGCGCCAGCCGTACGTGGGATGGAGGCTGCACCCGTTGGCCTTGAGCCACTCGGTGTCGCCGTAGGGCACGTCCGGCCCGGCGGGCGTGCCTCCTTCCTGTTTCGTGAGCTCGATGCCGCTGGTCGAGACCTCGCCTTCCTGGCCGTGGAAGACGCCGCCGTCGCCGATCGCCGGATACGACCGGTCGATGGTCACCGTGTCCATGCAGAAATCGAAGACGTTGCGGTACCGGCGCGACTTGCAAAATGAGGGATACTCCACCTCGGGATATACTTCCGGCCGAAGCTGACGGACGTGCTCGATCGATTCCACGATGGGCCCCAAACCCTCGACGTGCATCCCGTTGTAGCCGCCCGTCGATTCAAAAGGCGCCGCATCGCGGAAGGAAGTGTTGGGGACGCGGCCATGCCTGGCAATCGGATCGACGTCCGCAGTCGTGGGCAAGGTAGCGAACTGATTGCGTTTCACGTCCGACAGGGAACTTCAATTGCATGGGATGGCGGCGTAATCGTGAGGCGTGATACAATTGCCGGTCGCTGTATTGGGAGAAACGGAGCAAGTCTGCACGCGCTCGTCCTTCATCTATCATCGGAACCGCTTGAGCGCAGCAACACGCGGTCCGTGCCGGTCGACCACTGGAGGACCAGACGACTTCCTTCCCCATCCTCACCCTTTTCAGATCGAACGGCACGGAGCAACTCCCCTTGCTTGACAGGTTCCAGGACCGTCACAAACCTGGTATGTGCCGCCGTGCGACGCAAGATGAGCATCGGCATTTTCTCATCGGGAGTATTGGTCGGGCCCTCCGCCACCATCACCTCGGTCGGGCTTTCGTCCGTCGGCACAATCCAGACCCGTAATTGCCGTTTCCCGGACGTGAACCGGAGGGTCACTGCGTCTGCGGTTGTCACGCCTTGTTTCTGCCGGACGTGTTGGTAGCCGCACGAGTCGCCCAGTTGGCCGGATCGCGGTTCCTGGAGCACAAAACCGTCCGCAAAATCGCCGTCCACGTGCAATACGTAATCGAACCTGTGCGGCGCGGGGGCCGAGTCTCCCGACGCCACGCGGAAGTCGTCCACCACGCAGTGACGGGAGAGTTGGACCGTGCGTTGAAGCGTGATCCCTTCGTAGACACAATCGCAGGACGCGGTGACCAGCTTGGCCGCCGGGTCGAATCGTTCGAGTTTGCCGACAATCTTATCGGACGCGTGGTCGACCGGCCACTGGAAATTGCTTTTGCCGCTGGGCCGCTGAGACACGCCGTCTACCACGACGGTATTGTGACTGACCGTGTGTGCCGTCCATTCAGCCTTCTCCGAACTCTCATAGGGCATACTGCCGAAGTCGGGAAGCCACTGCCGCCCCTGCGCGTACAGGACCAGGTTCAGCTTGTCGGGATGTCCGTGCCCGCCGCCGTAAGGGCCGAAGCTCATCGACGCGGCGGTGCCGTCGGGATCCTTGGTGAAGTCTCCGGCGGCTTCCCGGAGCACGGCGACGCCACTGGATGGGAACAACGAGCAGCCATTGCGGTACTCGCCGCGGTTGGCGAACGTCCCCTCGGCGAGCTTCAGTTCAGGCATCTCCGTGCGGGCTTCGGAGGGCAGGTCGTAGATCAACCAGGGCCAGTCCGGTACCGGATGGTACTGAATCGGCTCCGAAGCGACGGCGCGTCCATCGCAAGTGAGTTCCGTTCGCTCGCCGCGCACCTCGAGGCGGAAGCGGTAGGGTTGGTCCACCTGCGGACAATGCGAGGCCAGGACGAAGGAGCTGCGATGCGCGGGACTCCTCGGATGGACCCGAAACACGACCCATGCGCGGTCTTGGCTGCCCATGTCGGCCAGTCGCGTCATCGTCCATTCCAAGACGAAGTCGCTCAGCTCCGCATCGGTCAGGAGATAACGGTCCGGCTGGCTGGTGCCGCTATCGCTTGCAACGACCGAATCTCCCTGAACCTCATACGTCGCGCCGGGCCGCCGCCACGCAACTGGTTTTCCATTCAATCGCAGGTTGTCATAGCGATAGTGGTAGCGGTAGTAGTGGAGCAAGCCTACGCGTCCGCGGCCGGTGTCCGCAATTCCAACGGGCACGTCGCGTTGGAGCAGCCAGGCCAGCTTCGGCTCGCGATAACGATGGAAGCCGACCAACTGCGGCCATCCCCCGCGCAACGGTCCGCGGTCGCTGTCGCCCAGGGCGGGATAACTCAAGTCGGGAAACGCCAGGTACAGCGGCGACTCGAACAGCAGACGCAACGACTTCGGCTCGTCGCTCGTGTCGGTGATGTAATGCGCGTCCTCGTCTCTGGCCCGATCGTTGGGGACTTGCGCGCCGTACAGGTCCACCCCGCAATGCGCCATCGCCTCCGTAAACGGAACGAGGGCGCTGACGACGAAGTGGTGATATCCGACCGAACGTTCCCAGAACAAGCCGTCGTCTCGGATATCGTGCGCAATCAGGTGCCGCAATCCATACGGGCTATGGACGGCGTAGTCGGCCAGGTCCGCGTCCCGTACGGCCAACCCGACCAGGCCGATTGCCGCCAGGTGCCAGGCCTGAAAATTGTAACAGCGATAGTGCAAGTCCCGGATGCGGGCATCGTTCTGAAAGTCGTCGATCTTGAAACAAACCAGCGACGCTCGCAGCAGATCGGTTTCCACGCGTCGCTTCTGTTCGTCGCCGAACAAACCGCCGTCGGCGACCAGATCGTAGGCCCGCACGATATCCACAAGCCAGATCGCCTCGTAGAGCGAAGACTGAGTGAACACTTTGCAGCGGGCGTTTGTCAACGGCAGACGCGGATAGAGGTCCGCATAGGCCAGCAATCCGTCGCGGGTCCACTCGGCGTATCGCGGTTCGCCGGAGAGTGCGTAGGCCAAACCGACCGAGAACAAGCGGCGGGCAACGTTCCAATGCTCCGTGTCGCCCTTATCGGGCAGCTTGCCCCAGGGCCTGCCGATATAGCCGTCGGCCTCCGAGCGGCATTTCTCGACCGCCTGTTTGGCCCAGTCCCAGCGCGCAGCCCGATCCTTCGCACGCTCGACGTCCTGCGGTGTCAAGGCGAGATAAGGGTGTGTCTTGGGAATGCAGAGCTCGGAATTCGGCGGCTCGTTCGCATCGCGACCGCGCACCTCCCACAGCCGGAAACCAGCCCCCTTGTCTACCGCCGGTTCGGCGGTCTTCGCCCGGTCAGGCAGAGCCGGCATCACCACGGCGATCAACACGCCCAAGAGGATACGGCGATGAAACATGCTTCCGTTCTCCCGATGATCGGCTGAAGTGAAGGACAAAAAAGCAGCAAGCGATACCGGCCCTGAAATAGGATTCCGTTTTCCCGACAATCTCCCCATTGTATCCTCCGATCTTCCGCGATCCAGAACGGGCCCGCACGGTGAGGTAGCGGGACAAGTCGGCAACGCGAACCGATAGCCGGGCTTTGAGAGGCCCTCCCAGGCGATTGCCGCGGACCAGTCGTTGCCGGAGGATCCCGATGTGTCGTACGTTTGCCGGGACGGCAAGACGCGATCATCGAAGACTGAGCCCGCCCAAACGCCGGTCTGCGACGCGCCGGCAATCATCCGCTGAACGTTTGGCGGAGGTCCGTTGATTTCGGCGGCGCGCGGTGTAAGGACTGAGGATTAAATAACCTCCCAAACTGTGGTATCCTGTCGGATGGGGGTTGGACGACTGGTCTGTGGCTGGGAGGAACGACGATGCGTGTGGAACCATATCCGTCGGAGGTCGAGCGTCGGATGAAGGGCTTGT
>DATKZH010000260.1:0-5618 GCA_035528065.1 Thermoguttaceae bacterium
ACAAGCCCTTCATCCGACGCTCGACCTCCGACGGATATGGTTCCACACGCATCGTCGTTCCTCCCAGCCACAGACCAGTCGTCCAACCCCCATCCGACAGGATACCACAGTTTGGGAGGTTATTTAATCCTCAGTCCTAAGCACCGCCAACGTGTGTTTTTCCGCACTCACAAGGCGCACCTGGCAGGGCAGCTCGTGTCCCGCATACGTGAAGACGCGGACGGAGTCCGTCGCCGTGTTCGGCGGAAAATCCCAGCAGATGCTCACGGGCGCCGCGCGCCGTTCCAGGCCGATGGGCTCTCCCACGACGACGGGAAACCGCATGGGCGCCCCCTCGAGATGCCAGCGCGCCCAGTGCGCCTGGTTGAGGTAGCAGGGATTGGCGGCGGGCTCACGCAACTCGTAGGGGTCATAGACGGGAATCGCCTCACCCGGTCCCGGGAGCGCGCCGAATGCGTGAGTCAGGATGTTCTCGAACAGGAGCTTTGCCGCCGCGGGACGCGGCTCGTCGCGGAAGATCCCGAACGTCTGCGTGAGGAGAACGGTCCCCTTGCCGGCGACCCCGTCCGCGACCAACAGCGCGGCTTTGTCCGGATCGTCCTTCTTGCAGGCCAGGCAGGTAAAGCTGTCGCCCCAATTGGTCCACCAACCGTATGCCTTGCCGATGTCGCCGCTGATGCGGTTCGGTTCAGCTAGCACGGCGTGCTTCGCACCCGGCGCGACAGTCGTCTCATAGTACTCGCCCTGCGTGCTACCGGGGTGCCTGAGGCCCAGGTCTGCGAAGAACCTGGCGAAGCCGCCGCCACCGAGGCCGTTGTAGTCCACTACGAGGGTGCCGCCGCGAGCCAGGAAGGCCTTTACGGCCTCGGCTTGTTTGGGCGCGGCGAAGATGTTGGCCGCGGCATCGCCCGTGTACTGACCGACGTACAGCAACCGGGCATCGGCCAACGCCTCGGCAAAGCACTCCAACTGCTCGGCCCCGAAACGGTTCGCCGTCACGTCGTAGACGCTCAGGTCGCGTGCGGGCGGCTTCCCATAGATGACCATGGCGCGCCCTGCGGCCCGGCACATCGGCAGGAAACCGAAGAGGACGAGTATCGCGATGGCGATGCAGGCGGGGAACCCGTTGAACACGTTTCGTCCGTTCATTGGTGTGATCTCTCGGAAACTGAGAGGATAGGAAATTCACTTTCCGCCAACCGCAGTGAGGTTGGCTGGGAAAGCCAGGTTCTGCAACGGGCGGGTGCCCGGCACCTAGGGACTCCGCAAGCCACCGTCCCGCAGGGACTTTTCGATCACCTGGCGATCAGCGTGCCTCGGTCCTCCATCGTGTACGGTACATCACAAGGCCCGCCGTACCTGGGACCACGATAGGCTTCGTACGTAACCGTGCCGCCGTTGACGGTGACCTTCACAAAGGTGCATTTCACGTGCTTCCAACGGTCGCTGGCGTTGGGCGGATCACAGCCCCGACCCCATGCGGACAACGCCTGCCATACATCGTTCTCGTCCATTCTATGGATCTTGAATTGATGGTGATGGCCGCAGAAGAAGGCGACGACTCCTTTTTGTTTCAGCAGGTTCCAGAAGCGATCGCGGTTCTTTGGATCGCGGCCGAGATCGTATTCATTGGTCAGGTTGACATCGAGAGGCGAGTCCCGATCCGTGACATAATAGAGAGGTTCATGAGCGGTCACGAAGATGTGCTGAACCTGTGGATCGGCCCGGGCGGCGTCCAGATCGGCCTCGAGCCAGCTGTACAGCGCGTCGCAGACGTAGGCTTTTCCATCTGCATCGCCGACCTTGTAGCCGATATCTGACTTGCCGTCGTAGTATTGATTCAGGATCACGAAGTGACAGTTTTCGTATCGAAAGGAATAGATGGTCTCCTCGCAGTTGGGAGGGCCGCGGTTGATGATGTTGGGAAGGCTCTTGCCGCCTGGATTGAGAGCGCGAATCGCAGCTATTCTGTCCGATCGCACGTCATGGTTGCCAACCGCGACATACCAAGGGTATGTGACGCCGACGCACTCATCGATCACTTTCCTGATCCCGTCGGCGCTACCCACGTCGCCGGCGGTCATGGTGAAGGCGCCCTGGTGAGGGGCGATGGCCTGCCAGACGGTCTTCTGCGACTCGTTGTAGCCCGAATGATGGTCCGACGTCACAACGAACTCAAGCGCGCGGATTTCCTGAATCGGCCAACTCCAGAGCGTCGGAACGATGAAGACCAGTGCGACGGCTGCCGCCCTTCGGAAGGAACGGAAGCACAGACGCCCATTTCGTCGGGCCGTCCCTGGAAAGCTCCAGCGAGACGAGCCGTCAGTCGCTCTCCTCGCCGCATCCCCATGGACGTCCGGGTGGCTCACGTCGCCGACTATCGGCTCTTGAGTTGTATCCTTTCGGGGCATTTTGGATTCTCCTACCGGCCGGAATCTGATTTCCCGAGGTCGACAGTTGCCGTGAGGGTCCCGTCGGCTTTGCGGTGCTGGACGACGAGGTTGCCTGTGCTCGTGAGTCCGTCGCTCGTGAGCTTGGCCGTGTCGACGGTGGGCAAGAGGGCGATTACGCGTCCGTCCACGACATCGGCGCTTAGGACGTACCCGCCGTCAAGTTTCTTGAGAGCGGCTGCGGCTGGTGGCGTGTCGCTCTGCCGGTGCGGCCGGTAGAGGGTGACGAATTCGACGCTCTTGGCCTTCGACTTTGTCGTTGCGGTCAGGTGCCACTCCCGCGTTTTGATCTGCGGCCATGGATTGGGATCGTACTGGTCGGTCTGCGTGAAGGTCAGACCGTTGGGCATCAGGAACTCGATGTCGCAGACGACGTCGCCGGATTGGACCTGGATCTCGCGCTGGCCGCCGACCTGAATCTTGTTGGCAGCGTGCAGCCAATACTCGAAAGTCGCAGGCTCGACGGCCTGCAACCGGTCGAACACGATCACGAGTTCCGGCTTCACAAACACGATGGCGCGCGTGTACCGATCCAAGAGCCGCCGCTGGCCGCCGGACCGGCTGACTCTGTAAGCCTCCGCCGCTTCGCCTACGACAACGTCGATGGTGGGCGTCGTTTCAAAAGCGAGGATCTCACCTTTGGACGATGCGGATCGTTTGACTTGCCCCTGACCGTCGACCGTGATGTTGTTCAGCGACCGCGTACTCCACACCCAATCGCGATGGTGCGGACCTCCGTACAGATAGTAGTGTCCGGTGCGCAAGAGCAGTTGTTCACCATAGGCCCACAGTACAAACGAATTGTTCGCTTCGTTGCCGTGCGACTGCGTCCCCATCTGGCTAGACTTGAACACGACCTGGACGTCATCGTCGGCGTTCATCAGCGTCGTATTCAAGTAGGCTTGTCCCGTATCGCGGAACAGACGCGACGTGGGCAGGCCGGTCGGCGGCGCGGGTTCGGCCTTGGGCAGCGTGCCGCGGACGAATCCGACATAACCCGGCGTCTGCGTTGCGCCGCCCATCTGTTCAACGTACCACTGCCAGTGCCCGTTGTGGGCTTGGGCCGCCAGTTCGCTCATCAAGGGAACTACATTCGCCGCCCGAGAACGGCTGGCTCCATCGCCAAATCCACCGCCGACTTTTCCCGGCGGCAGCAAGTACATGGGATAGTAACCGACTTTGGCGAAGTACGGCTTTTGAAATGCGTTGATCCCGAAGGCGGCCCGCATCACGTCAGCCCACCAGGTGAACCGCCCGATGTAGCTGGACCAGTAGCTGACGCCCTCGTGCCAGCCGCCGTCGTCGTCGGACCAGACGGGATAAGTATTGAAGAAGACATTCATGGCGAACCAGACCCAATCGTCCGCGCCTTCGATCTCGCCCTGGAAAGCGATGCCGACTTCGCCCAGAAAGTGCCAAGCTCGGTTGCTGTGGCTGGAGTAGGGACGCCACAGGTGTCCGGGACAAAGGTGGCGGTACATTTCTTCGCCGCGGACCTTCATCACCTGGCAGCAAACCTCGCGTTCCTGCGGAGTCAACAAGTCGTGGACGAACGTGTAAGTCCGAGAGAAGTAGTAGGCGTACGGCATCCCCGCCTCGTCGTTGTAGCGGTAGCCCGTTGCCCCGCGAGGGTCCCACTTGGCGCAGTCCAGCAGGATCCGCTTGGCAAGCTGACCGTATTCGTCCTTTCCGCCCAGCAGGCGTGTGAAGCCCAGCGTGGCCGCTCCGTCCAACGCGGCGATGGTATACATCCGGTTTCCCCACCACAGTGCCTTCCACTCCTCGCTACCGCGTTCCATATCGCCCGGATACGTCTTCGGCTCGGCGGTCGGCGGCGGGTTCTTCAAAAGCTGTTCACAGCTCGCAACCAACTGCTGGAACCGGTCGTTCATCGGCCCCTGGGCGAGCTCACGCAACTGCGCCAGTTGTTCCGGACGGATGAACAGTCTCGGGTGCGACAGGGGAATCCGGGCGAGCAATTCTTCCCGTCCGGGCATGGGCATCGCCACCGCACGATCCGGGATCGTATACGTCCGCGACCGGCTCCAGTTGGTCTGGTTGCCGTTTTCATCCATTCCTCGGTAACGCCACCAGTACGTTCCGGCAGGCAACTCGCAGGGCGGACAATACACGTTGAACTCGATGCCCGTCGCCTGGTGCTCGATCGTATCGAAAGCGGCGTCTCGAGCGCACTGTAACTCCCACCGCGTCACGCGGCTTTGCGGCCGCCAACTGAAGCTCGGCGGACTGGTTTCCGACCTGGCCGCCTCGGCCGGGCGGTATCCCCATTCCCCGTCGCCGGCACTGCTTTCGTCCAACTTCCAAGACGTGGCCATGGCTGCCGATGACATCAACACGAAAGAAATCGCGACGACCGCTGTTGTTCTCATGGTCACATCTCCTCCACGGAAGCGTTCCCTGCGTCAACCGACGTGCTTTCAGCGTACAGTCGCAAATTAGCGAAATCCATAGGCAATCGTCGCCTTTCGCAGAACTCCCGTGAACCGGCAGTGTCGCACTCTTGGTCTTCCTGCTTCGTGCGACTGTGTGACTCGGTGCGTTTTTGTCGTCGCGACCGGCTTTCGCCGCCGACCTTGCCCCGGCAATGCAATCCCGGGAACAGGTTGTGGAACCAGCCTGCTTGACATCGTGGCCTGCAGCACTCCATGATATTGACATTCCCGCCTGGCACCCTCCTTTCCCGTTCAATAGGACGAGCCACTCGATAGGTAAACAGCAACATCGAGTGACCGGAGATTGCGCCCGATCGCTAGACGGCGTCCTGGAATCGGTTCGAACCCACCCCCACCCTCAGTTCTTTCGAGGTCGTCAAGCCAATGGGCAACGCTGTATGCCTCGCTCTGCTCGTATCTGTGATCGTCCACGCGGCGTTTCTAGCTAATCCGGTGTCGGTTGTGACCTATTACGCTTCGCCACAGCTCGAAGGAATCAACTCGCATCATGCCAGGGCGACGGTGGTCGAGGTCACATCTACTATTGCTACTACTATTGCTACGAAAACGGCATACTTAGGGGCGGCCGATAAATAACTTTCCGGAATTCAGTAGTCGGTTGGGACGACGGTATAGTTCCAGTCGGGCAAGAGCTTGTCGAACCGGATCGGATAGGATTCGAGGAACCGCTCGCTCGCTTGGCGTTTCAGGTGGT
>DATKZH010000261.1:0-5098 GCA_035528065.1 Thermoguttaceae bacterium
TCGGATCGTCTGCCGATTCGAGAAGGGGGCGACCCGCTGCAAGCTGGTGCAGGGCAAAGTGATGCTGCGGCCGTCCCCGTTCTGGCAGTTTTTATCCGGTAGTGGCAAGAACGGCACCCTGTAGCACCTGCGCTGGAACCCCAGCGCATTCCCCCTGGGGCCCGCGCGCACGTGCGATCACGGTATCTGAAGGGGGTAGCACCCCTCATTCGTTGTAGAAGCGAGCCGCCGCGGCAAGTGACCGCGTCCAACAAAGCCCGCGACGCGCCCAGGCTGGGGAAGGGCACGACATGACAGCGCGAACTTCGCTGCGGGCGCGTTCGAGCGCTCCCGGCCGGCCGAACGCAACGCGCTCTGTCCGCCCGGCCTTTCAACCGGCGGGGATGGTACACCGTCTTTCCAATCGCCCGAACAATTGCCAGACTTCGGGATAGAACGCCACGGCGGCTCAGCACTGGCGAGACGCCAGTGGCACCCGCCGAGTTTGGGCCACTCTCACGATGGGCCAGTCGAGCGTACCGGCCGATTCGAGGCATTCGGCAACCGCGCCCCCACGTACAAGGTAGTGCGCTGCATGGCAAGGGGAGCGCGGTGTCCACTTCCACAGCAAGAACGGACCCGGCGTCGGGGCTTCGGCCCGAAGGTCCGACTGCCTCAGTGTCTCGTCAGACGGATGACACACTAAGGTGGGGTGTGTAGTCGCCTCCAGAGTGTCAAGCAGTCCGGCCGACGAACGGCACGACCCCGGGGCTCCAGTAGGAGGGCGCGTGTTGGTCACCGAGGTTTCGCCAGAGACCCGGATTGCGGAAGCTATTTATTTGCAATGACTTACGACACCTCAAGAGCGAGCTTCGAGGGTTGCGGGCGCTCCGTTGGGTCATCGCAGTTTCACAATGGGAAATCTGCCAGATTTCGGTGCCAGGAATGAGGGTCCAGAAGCGGAATACTAATAGTGGCACTGCGGTTGACCTCCTGGCCAGAAGACCGGTAGAATCAACTGCTGGGAGCACGATTCCCTCTTGTGGGCGAACGGCTTCTATCGGGAGAGGGGTTATTGACGCGTGCTGGCAGTGCTTCCAGCACTTGCGAAATTCGCACGGCAAAGTCTAGGGGAACCACATGGACCAGGTCAGGATTACCGGCCGACTAGATGTCCCGGAAGGGGAACTGGAGTCGGCGAAACAGGAGGTTTCCAAGGCACTTAGCCTAGTTGCCGAGCGGTATGGCGGCCGGCTCTGCGAGGTGGTGGACCGGAACGAGGCTTGGGGCCCCCCGCCGGAGGAGATCACCGGGCAGGAAGGCTCGGTGGAGAGGGCGGCGGCCAACAAGGAGATTCGTGACTGGGACGACCTGCCGGATGACCTGTAGCCGGTCGTAGGCACCGATCTCTCTCTTTGCGCGGCGTGGCGTCTTCGGGCGCCGTTTTTTTTGCGCTGGGCGCGCTCTAGCGAAGATGGCTCCTCTGAATCTCGCCTCCTCTCAGCGTCGCCCGGTCGCCGTGGCATTCACCGTTTCCATGGCGTGAGGGCGCTGGAGGGGCACTTTGGCAGCCGACCGCTCGGATCTCAGGGTTGTCTGCCGGGCCGGTATCTACTGGCGGACAACTGCCACGCCTGGTACACTAACTCCTCCGCACAGGCGAATAGCGTTGGAGCGTGCAAACGGCTCGACTACTCGGGTGCTGGTCCGAGCCGGCCGAGTTGCGGCCCTGCCAGCGGCAAGACCTCCGCGTCAGCGTGCTTCGCGTCGCCCGGAACCTTGCCGCGCTTCTGGTGACGGCAGTTCTGGCAGGCAGGGACTGGGGGGTACCACGTACGAATCCGAAGCCGAGAGACTCGACGATGCCAGACCGATTTCTGACAACGGGGACGCCGCTGACGGACACGTTTTCGTTTCGGAAGGAGCGTCCGTGCGGCTTCGAGCAGCCTTCCCAGCCTCCCCTGGCAAAGTCCGTGCCGTGCCCGTATCGCTTTCAGTGCGACAGCACTGCCGGGGGACTGCCGCTGCGGCAGGTGTTCGGCCGATCGATCAGAGTCACGCTGACCGAGTCGAGCTCCAGCATCGTGGTCCGGTCGGAACATCAGTACAGCCGGGACGAGCGCCATCGGTTGTGCCTTCGCAAGCATGTCCACGAGCTTGAGAGTGAACCTATCCGGTCATGGAAAATCAGCGACGGCGTGGTGTCTGCCGTGAAGCGACATCTCGACTACGAGGTCGACCGAGGGCGACTATCACTGACCGCGGACCAGACAGTGGGGATTGTGAAGTATTTGCAGGGGTGGATCGGCGACGGGGAGGGGTACGTGGACGAGGCTCGATTTGTCGAGGTGATCGAAGGTCTTGGCACCCGTCTGTCGGAACTCGAAGTACCGGAACCGGAGAGGGGCGGTGTAATCCGTGTGGTTAGGCGGCACGCGACGGCCACGTTGGCGTGTCATCCGATCGGCCCGGGCGAGAAACTGGGGAAGTACCTTGGATTCGTCGACGTCCGGACGAATTCGATCCTTGCCCCGTTGGCTTTGGGACTGCTCGTTCCACCGCGCGAGTTGCGCCATGATCCCGACGTCACCATTGCGACGGGGGAGTACGGCCGGATCTTCGGCGCACACGGCTTCACGAGCACGGTCTACAGCATGCACGATCCCGAGGCCGGGGGCGCACGCTGCGCGCAGGCGTGCGTGATCATGGCCCTGGCAATGCTGGCGGACCGCGGGGCCAAGGTGCTGGGAAGCTACGACCTGACCTGCCTGGGAAAAGACCCCATCGATCCCCGGAGCGAGGACGGGGCGTGCCTCGAGCGTCGGGAGGGCTATGCGGGCGCTTTTGCCGTCGACGGGCTCAAGGCCGATGAAATCGTCAAGCTGCTAAGACGGCATGAGTGCCATACGAGTGGCGACGGGTGGCGTGCTAGGTTCACATTGAGTAATTTCCGTGAGTGTAAACGTCTCATCGAGGCGTACGTCTCCGCTCGTTGCCCCGTGATTATGTTGGTCGATACGGCCGAATGGTGGGAACGAAAGCAATCCGTGGGACACGCCGTGCTGATCGTCGGCGTCCGCAGAGGAAGAGGAGAGGCGACCACGCGCCCCCCGCTGAGCGAGGTGACGGAGCTCATCGTCCATGATCCGGGGGACAAGCCGTTCGTGGTGCGACCGATCCGAGACTGTCTGCGCGCGTCGTGGGCGTTCGCGAAGAGCCCGGAACACAAAGAGAAATTCCATCTCATCTTCGTCGCCGAGGCGAGGATCAAACAGCACGCGAGTCACTGCCTCAGGGCGATTGAAGACCACGATCACGACCGCTGGGAGAAGTACTGTGCGGTGCCCGACAGCGGTAGCACGGCCGATTACCGCATCGCCCTGCTTCATCGCAGCGAAGTGGTGAAGCGGTTCACCGATCCCTCCCACGACATCGCCTGGATCTACAGCCGGTCCAACGTTCCTGAGAACCAACTGGAGTCGGATGAGCGGGCAATGACGAGGAGATTCGAGAAGCTCCGCGGAGTGGCGGGGGTTCTTTCCAGCGGTCTCTACTGGTGTATCGCAGGCTATGAGGGACAGGAGCTCGAGGTCCTGTGGCTTTTCAACGCCGAGCGCGAGCCCTCGGACGAGTGGGACTATCGAGTGAACTTCGGCGGGTAGGCGCTCTGTCCCGTCGGCGGGCCGCGTGCCACGGCGCTTCGTCGCGCCGGCGTGCTCCCGGGGCAAGGCGTCCAAGAGAGGGAAATCGATGCAATTGCTTGAAGACGACGGCCTGGAGCAGGGCGGCGATGGGAACCCTCCGGATCCGATCCGTCGGTCGGTGATCACAAGCTGTAGTACCCGAAGCCTCTGCGACTTCGTCTGCGAGATACGCGCCGTGAGCGGTGTGTCGCTGTTCGACCTGTTCGTGTTGCGGGACACGGACATCGAGGATATCGAAGCGGAGGAGGGGGAGCTGCTGCCGAAGCGGGAATCGGACGAGCGGCCCGACACGCGGACCAGCACGCAGATTCTGGCGGAATCCCAGAATTTCGAACCGATAGGGAAGTGGATTCAAGGGCAGTTCCGTCGCTGCAATCCCAAGCGGCAGCGTCGGAATTTCGAACCGATAGGGAAGTGGATTCAAGGGCTGTTCCGTCGCTGCAATCCCAAGCGGCAGCGTCGTGGCGCCGAGCCCGTGCGGGTCGCGGCTTTGGCGACGTATTTCCCGGAGATCACCGCGCGTTCTCACTTGGATCACCAGGTGGAAGGCGGGGCCGATCGTTCGGACGTTCCATTTCACGTTGCCGAGAGGGCGATCGCCAACACGGTGCGTTTGGCCTTGCAGCTCAAGGCGGCGGGTCTGATGGAGCACGCCGTGGTGGAAATCGTGTGTGGATCGATTCTTGATCGTTGTCTGTGCCGTAGCTGTGAGGCGAAGCGGGGAGAACCACGTGACGACAGGCGTCGGGATATCGTGATCCGGAGCGACCGCGACACGAAGATCGGGCTCCTGTGCGATCGCCTGTTGGAGGTGGTCGGGCAGGTCCGGGAGTCGGCGCAGGGTTCGGACCCGGATTGGGCGCTCGCACTGGAACTCGAGCCCGGCCCCAACTACCTATTGAACGACAAGGCCACAATCGGCAAGTTGATCGCCCTTCTGAGAGATGATCCGAAGTACGAGCCGCTGCGCCGCCACGTGGGCATCAACGTGGATATCGCCCACATGAAGATTGCCGGCGTCGAGGCACGCGATCTTGTCAGATTCCGGGACTGGATCCTTCACGCCCATCTCTGCAATCATCCGGGAATGCATACGCGGGATCAGGTGGTGGGTGTCTGGATCCCCGTTGAGCGATACTGCGGGGAAGACTACCCCTACCTGAGGCTTCTGGCCGAGATCGACGAATCGTCACGCGACCGGCAGGGAAGACCATTCACGAGGACCGTGGCCCTGGAGTTGGAGGGGTGCAGCCGGATCAACTGGGTCCACCGGAGCCTGGTCGCCATGAAGCACATGACGGAGGTTCTGAAACACCACCGTGAAGAATTGCCGCTCTAGGGTACTTGGTTTCCGAAAGTTGTTGCAGATGAGTCAAGTTTGTGGGGTTCAGGGTTCGGGGTTCTGGGGTCAGGAC
>DATKZH010000262.1:0-13333 GCA_035528065.1 Thermoguttaceae bacterium
CCGTCACCCCGTCACCCCGTCACCCCGTCACCCCGTCACCCCGTCACCCCGTCACCCCGTCACCCGTTCATCATTCTAGCCCATACGCGCCCGCCACGGGAATCCGGGCGCCGCCGGCGCGGCCGAGCCGGGTCTTGGGGAGGAAGCGGGGCTCGATGGCCAAGTGGACCCCGACGTTGCCCCGGCTGGCGTCGACGTTCGCCCCGAAGCTCACCAGCAGCGACTCGCCGATCCGGGTGACGGCGAAGTGCTGCCCGATGTTCCCGTCGCTGCCCAGGTCGATCGACATCCCGAACGACGAGACCCACTTGTCGCTCATCCGGTAGGTGTAGGACGTCGAGAGGACGGTGTTGGAGAAGGGCCCGTCGAGGACGTGGATTCCGGCGTAGAGGCTCCCCCGGGGAGGCCGGTCGAGGAACCCCCCCACGGTGACCACCTGTTGGCCGTCGTCGAAGAAATCAAAGGCCCCGGAGGAGAGCACGGTGAGCCGGTCGCCCAGGTGCCAGCGGAAGTCGTAATCGACCAGGCCGAGCACCTCACCGAAGTTGTCGCGATCGTCCTTGGGGAAGAAGGTGGCGTGGGTGTCGAACGTGATCCAGTCGAGGATCCGCCGTTGGCCGGGCATCCCCCGTTTGGTCTGCCACCGCTGCCGCACGCCCAGCCTCAAGGCCAGCAGATCGTCGGCGATCTCGGTGCTCGGCGAGGTGACCCAGCCGCCCAGCCCGGACCGCACGGCGTAGTACCGCTCGTCGAACTGCAACGGGATGGCACCGGGGAACGTGGTGTGAGTGAACCGGCGGCGAAACGCCTCGATCGAGTCGTCGTCCAGCGGGTCGTAGAGCGGCAGGGCGTCCAGGTCCTGGTCGGCTTCGGACCAGGAGAAGTCGAGGTCGAAGACCACCTTGTGAGCGAGCCCGTGCAGGTTCCACAGGTCACTCTCGACCATCGGGTTGACATGCCAGATCGGCAGGCTCGCGCGTACGCCCGCCTGCCCGTAAAGGCGTTGCAGGTCGTCCCCCGCTCGATCTTCGCCCCAATGGGCGGCCTCGCCCAGGGCATAGGGGACGACTTTGACCGGCCCGAGCTGAAGCGGCAAGTCGATCTCCTGGCGAGTCGCCACGCGCTCACCACGCACGCTCAGCGGATCGCCGCCGATCGGCGTCGTCTCCCAGCGGAGCAACGAGAAGCCGGGGCCGAGGTCGTCCGGCGCCGTGGCCGTGCCGAACCGGGCGTAGCCGACGTGGGTATGCTCGTACCAGGTGAACAGGTCCCGAAAGAGCGGCTGTCCGAGCCAAAAATGATCGGCCCGGAGCCAGTCGGTCTGGGTGAAGAACTTGTTGAGCCGGTAGTCGGTGGTGATGCTCCAGGAGCGGTTGTCCCGGGTCCGCTTCAACTCCATCCCGGTGGTCTGATCTTTCAGCTCGTCCCATTCCCGCTCGTAGTACTGCTCCAGGAAGTTGCGGTCGCTGATCCAGCCGGTCTCGGTCGAGAGCTGGAAATCGCCGGGCAGCAGGTACCGTTGTCGCCAAAACAGGCGCCAACGGTAATCCTTCTCCGGCACGACGCTGCGGCGGTCGCGGCCAAGGTTGTCGACGCCGTCGTCCTGGATCCCCCAAAAGTCGAAAAGCCCTGAAGACGGCCCCGGAAGCCCCATGAAGTCCGGGCGGCTGTAGGTGAACGTGGTCCCGTGGCCGAAGCCGCGCTGGCCGAGATAGTCGGCGCTGAGGTCCCAGTCGGTCCCCTGGGGCTGGTTGCGGATGCCCAGAAGCTGGAAGCCGTCCCAGTTGGTCAGCACCTGGGTGCCGAAGACGCTGTCGTTCTTGACCCGCGCCCGGCGGATGTAGAACGACGGCTCCTCCAGGTTGGTGGCCAGATAGGGCCAGTAGAAGATGGGAAGCTCGCGGAGGTAAAGCAGGCTGTTCCGCCCGGTGACCAGCCGGTCGTGCTCGATGAGCGGCTCGCCGGTGAGCGGATTGATGGCCGGGGCGCCGCTCAGCGGGTCGAAGAGCGGCCGCTTGTGATCCTCCAGGTAGGCATCGCCCGTCTCGATGCGATAACCGGGACGGCCCATCCGGCTGGAGGTGATGAACGACTTGCGGGCGTAGAATCGATCCTGCCCGACCTGTTGGAGGACCTCGCTCTTGATCCGCAACATGCCCTCATAGTTGGGCACGGGCGTGAGCATCTCCGCGTCGAGCACGATCCCGATGCGGTTGTTCACGTCGTAGTACATCCGGTCGGCATGAATCTTCCGCTCCCCATCGTCTTCTTCCCTGAAGACGATGTTGCCTTCCATGTAGATCTCGACGGGCACGTCGTCGGGGATCGGCTTCTGACCGGTGAGATCGGGCACGCCGATCCCGCGGGTCCAGATCACCAGCCGATCGGTCGAGACGTCGATCGTCGAGACTTCGACCGGGCCGACCTCGACGCCCGTGAGCCCCTCGATGATCACGTTGACGCCCTGGTCGATCACCGCGATCCACTGGTCCGACTGGGGGTCCGTTCGAAACCACTCGAACTGGAACGCGATGTCGCCGCGGGAGAGCACGGTGATCCGACGCGATCCGACGGGCGTCGGTTCTGCGGCGGGCGCGACGGCAGGCGAGGCACTCGGCGCGCCAATGGGCCCGCCACCGGGCGCCACGGCATTCCAGGGCTGGCCCATCTGGAAGTCCGGGCTCCGCGCGCCGGTTTGGGCCCCAACCGGACCTACACCCCAGCCGGCCACAGCCAGAACCACGACCAGCGCCGCCACGGGCCCTCTCGACGCACCCTCCGCGCCCGCGCGCAACCATGGCGCTGCGCGCCGCGAGCCGGCCGGTTCCTTGCGAAGGTGACCTTTCAGCGGACTGGCATCCGTGCTCCGCCAGGGCCGCGCCCCAAGAGGACGGCACCGGCTCAAGACCGTAGGACGATTCGACGGAACTCCCTACGGGAAGGGAACCCTATCCCGAAGCGGGCCGGATTATAGGGGTCCGCCCCCGCCGGATCAAGGCGGGTTCGGAGGGCAGGTCACGGACGTAACCCGTTTTCATCAGAAGACTTGCGCACACCTGCGCCGGTCAAGATCCACGCCGCCCCCGCCGCGGCCCCCAACGCGACCACGGGTATCAGGGGGGCCCGCATCCGCATGTTGCTCCAATACAACGCGTGGACTACGGTGAAACAGGCGACCATCGAAAGTCCCCAAAACCACGTAGTTTGCCAAGGTTGACGCCACCTTTCGCGCGGGAAGAGCGGATAGACCGCGATCAGACACAGGATGAGCTCGCCCAGATACCACACGCCCACCAAGTAGCGCGCCCCTCGTCTCGCGGCCCCCTCGTACGGATCGACCTGGTGCGGGAGCGGCGCCCAGAGGCGTCCCACGCGGACCGCACACGAGTAGGCGAACGTCCCCGGCCGGCTCCGCATGGTCTGGAGCGCCTCGGCGTAGGCAAGCCGATCGTTGCGAAGCTCGTCGGCCGGTCGGGACCGGGTGGCCCGCGCCTCCCACGCCCGGTTGAAATCGTCGGCGTCCCAGACGGTCCCCCACGCCCCGGAGCGGAGGTAGTCGTAGAAGCTGGGGTTGTTGCCCAACAGCAGCGTGAACCCGCCGTGCGTCGTGGCCGGGATCGGCCGGCCGAAATGGACCTGGTTCCGCACCGCCCAGGGCGCCAGCACCACGGCCACGCCGACGGCGAAGGAGGCAAACCGCCGCAGTCGCTCCGTCCGAGGCCGGGAAACCGCAGGCAAGAGGATCGCCACGAGCAACGCCCAGGGAAGGAACGACGATCGGCAAAGCACCGCCAGGCCCACGCAGGCGCCGGCGATCAGCGCCCGAGACGCCGCGGGGCGCTCGGACGCCGACGTCAACGCACCGAGCGACAGGACGGCCAACAGCACGGCCAACGTCTCGGTCATCACCTGGGTCGATTGCACGAGCAAGATGGGGTCGCACGCCACCAGCGCGGCGGCCGGAAGCGACCATCGCCCCAGTCCCCAACGCAATCCCAGACGGTAGACGAGCCAGACGGTGGCCAGCCCCAGCACCAGGTGCAGCCCGGCGATCGCCACGTTGCTCATCGGGCCCAGGGCCACGCAGGGCGTTAGCATTAGCGGATAGAGCGGCGGGCGGTACGCGGTGGGAACGTGCCCGTATCCGTACTCGCCCCGCTCCAGCAGGTTCTCGGCCAGATAGCGGTAGCCGTCGGGATCGCGCGCCATCGAGCCGGGGGCCAAGGCCAGCACGCCGCCGCGCACCAGCAGCGTGAATACGATCAGCCCGACGACGCCCCATCGCTGGGACGCGGGAGTGCTCGGCTTGTCGCGTTTTTTGCGTCTGGTCACGGGAAACAGGGGTCGGGGGGCAGGGTTCAGGATTTCCAGTCATCCGTGCCGACCTGGGATACTCCGCTTCGGACGTTAGCTCCGAATGAGTCAGGTCTCTGGGGTTCGGGGTTCGGGATCTCTGGGGACGCCTGGAACTCCAAGTCCCGAACCCCGAACCCTGAACCCTTTTCTACTGCTGCAACGAATACAGAAGGACGTTCAGCCCGATGCGGGCGGCGTCTTCGCGCACGTACCCCTGGCACTCCAGGGAGTCGTGCTTTTCCAGGGCGCAACTCAGATCGTAGGGCGAGAAGAGCACGCCGTAGCGATCGCCGAACCGGATGGCCTCCAGCTCCGGCGCCACCTGGCGGACCTCGTCTCGGAGCGGCTCGCCGGGCGACCCGCGCTGGGGATCGCGCCGCCCGACGGTCGCCAGGTCGAAGCCCCCGTATTCGCGGGTAAACAAGGGGTCATCCTTGGGGATCGGCTTCAGGGGGTGATCGGGAAACGTCGCGTCCATCTCGCGCCGGAACGCGTCGGCAAAGCGCCGGCTGGCGCAGATGGCGTTGGCAAACACGATCCCGCCGCGCTCGACGTACGTGCGAAGCTGCTGGCGCTCGGCGTCGGTCAGGTGAAAGTCGTTTCGGCCGTGCATGAAGACGAGGGGGTAGTCGAACAGCGCATCGTCGCCGATGCTCAGCTCCCGCCTGTCCAGGCCGACGCGGATCTTCAGCTCGCGCTGGGCGGTCTCCAGCAGGGTGACCAGCGCCCGCGGCGCCGCGTCGCACCCGCCCGTGTGACGCAGGTTGGCGATGTAGAGCCGCCCTCGCGGGAACGGCTCCCGCGCCCCCTGGTTCACGCGTTCGGGCGTGGCGGGGTCCTTGAATTTGAGCCTCCGATTGGTGGCGTACGCCAGCACGTTGGCCCCGATCGCCAGCCCGGCGTCGATCCGGCCTTGCACGCTCGGGTCGAGCGGCTCATCCCGTCGGCCGCCCGACAGCTCCCACAGGCACGAGAGCGACGGGCGCGGGTCGCCGTCCGACGCGTCCGGCGGGCAGTAGACCACGCTCGTGCGGCAGCCGAACTCGACGCCCCACAGCGGCCGGACGTATTGGGCCGCGACCATGGCTTCGGTCCGCCAGATGGGGTGCCCCGGCGGCAGCGGCACCAGGCGATACTCCGGCTCGGGAAACACCCGCTCGTCGATCAATTGGCGGAAGCCGCGATCGAAGTCGGCCCCGCCGCCGTACGCCTCGGCAAAGAGGAATCCGCCGCGATCGAGGTAGTCTCGCAGCTTTCGGGCGACCTGCTCCTGAGCGGCGGCCGATTCCGGCGTAGGGTTTTCGCGTCCACAGAAGTACAGCACCGGCGATTCCAGCAGGTCTTCCACCGTGGCGGCCTTCAGGTCGATGACCTGCCAGGTCATGTCTTGCTTCCACAGGGATTCCACGTGGCGGGTGAGGTTGTTCACGTCGCTGGGATGCCGGTTCCAGTCGTCGCCCGTCCCGTGTTTCAGCTTGGACAGCAAGATAGGCCGGCGACCTTTGGAGAGAAACAGCAAAGCCAAGCTGGTGGCGATCAGACGGTTATCTTCCTCCAGGGCGCCGACCCAATGGTCCGAGACGGCACCGCCCTTCATCCGCAACAGGAAATCGGCGCCCTCGCGATACCAGTCGTGGGCGCCGATGAACCGCTGGGCCGTGAGTCGTCCCACGCGCTCGAGGCCGTACAGGTAGTAGAGCAAGTGCGCCTTCCCCTCGAGCGCGGCGCCCGGGTTGCCGCCTACGGCGAAGTTGTGCGCGAGCCACTGCATGGCGCGGCGGATCGGGCTGTCGTCGGAGCCGGCCTCCAGACAGCAGCGGATTTGGTCGCCATCGACCCGGGCGCTCCCTTCCTGCACTCTGTCGGAGGTGATCACCAGCGAGGCGATCCCGGCGCACGTCATGCTGCCGGTGCCGAACTGTCCGGGCTTGTAGCCCCAGGAGCCGTTTGCGTTCTGGGTCTGTTCCCAGTAGGCCTTGGCGATGCGCCAGGTTCGGCCGTCCACCTCCACGCCGAAGCGCTCCGCCTCGTGCAGGGCCAACAGGGCGAACTGCGAGTTCGAGTTGTCGCCACTTTGGCCCAGGCCCGGGTAGGACCAGGCCCCGCGCATTTCGCCCTCGCTGAGCTGCGTCTTCTCCAGCCACGCCACTCTATGGGCGACAAGCGGGCGGTCCCTCTCCAGGCCCGCTTTGCAGAAGACCATGATTTGGAGCGAGGCGACGTACGTCCGCTCCGGCCGGATCTTCCGCAAGTACTTCAACGCTGACTGGACGTGCTCCTCCTCCGGCTCGACTCCGGCATGCAGCAAGGCCAGCGTGCAAAGCGCGGTCACCCCGCCCGGCTGACGCTCATACTCGGGCCGCCAGGCGCCGTCGGGCTGCTGCTGCCGGACGAGATACGCCTTGGCCCGGTCGATCGCGTCGCGAACCTGCTCGGCAGTCACGTCCGCCCTAACGGGGGGTAATATAGCCCCGCCTAAGAGTGTAGCCAACAACAAGAGGGAGATCGCTCGTCGCATCTTGCCTCTCCCGATACGGACGAAACGCGCGTTCGTCATAAGCTTAGTAGATTCCCCAGGTTAAGACAGCCCGACCGGGCTGCCCCCCGTGGGTGTTCCCCGACTCGGGCTATACAATAATAGGGGTTGGCAATCCGCTCGGGAATCGGGCTCACTCTAAAAGCGTCGAACGAGGAGCAGCGTTGGCCGGCAAAACACGCAGTATCGGAGAGGTCCTCCAAGACTTCAGCCACCATCGACGGCTGATGCAGGAGGAGTTGCAGAAGATCATCGTCGGTCAGGCGGACGTGATCGAGCAGATCTTCGCCGCCATCTTCACCCGGGGACATTGCCTGCTGGTCGGCGTGCCGGGCCTGGCCAAGACGTTGATGGTCAGCACGCTGGCGCAGATTCTCGACATCCAGTTCAAGCGGATCCAGTTCACCCCCGACCTGATGCCGTCGGACATCACCGGCACCAACGTCCTGGAGGAAGACGAGCGCGGCCGGCGCGATTTCCGCTTCGTCCAGGGCCCGGTCTTCACCAACATCCTGCTGGCCGATGAGATCAACCGCACGCCGCCGAAGACGCAGGCGGCCCTGTTGCAGGCGATGCAGGAGCGCGAAGTGACCGTGGGGCAAGAGACGTACCGCCTGCCCGAGCCGTTCTTCACCATCGCCACGCAGAACCCGATCGAGCAGGAAGGCACCTACCCGCTGCCCGAGGCGCAGTTGGACCGGTTCATGTTCAACATCAAGGTCGATTACCCCAGCGCTGCCGAAGAGGAGCAGATCCTGGCCGTCACCACGCGGAGCGAGAAGGTGGAGGTTCACAAGGTGCTCTCCGGCAAAGCGATCCTCAACCTCCAGAAGCTGGTCGGCTCGGTGGCGGTCACCCAGTACATCGTCCAGTACGTCGCCCGACTCGTCCGCGCCACCCGGCCCAAAGACCCCTCGGCGCCGGAGTTCGTCCGGGAGTGGATCGAGTGGGGGGCCGGTCCCCGCGCCGGGCAGTTTTTGATTCAAGGGGGCAAGGCGCTGGCGGCCATGGACGCCCGGCACTCGGTCGCCATCGAAGACGTCCAGAAGATCGCCGTCCCGGTGCTCCGCCACCGGATCAGCACCAACTTCCAGGCCCAGGCCGAAGGGATGAGCAACGAGGACATCATCGAGCGGCTCGTGCGCGAGACCCCGCCGCCGGTGATCCCGAAGTATGAAAAGCCCTGATCCGCAGGGTAGCAAGCAGAAAGCCGAGCCCCTGAACTTGTATTGATGGAGGGCCCCAACATGATCGGCAAGTTGCATGGTGGATTGTGGTTGCTGGCCGGCGCGACGTTCGTTCTCACGGGATGCACGTCGGAGATGCCGAAACCGCAGCGGATGGAGGCGGCGAGAGCCCAGGTGAACCGTTGGGCGGACCAACTCGACGCGCAGACGACCGAGACGGGCGTCTACGTTCGACCGACGAAGGAGCAGCTTGAGGAAACCGATCCGTGGGGCAAACCGTTGATGGTCAGCTACACGCAAGACGGCCTATCGGAGACGCTTGTCGTACGCTCCGCCGGACCGGACGGACGGTCGCACACGGCTGACGACGTGACGGCGCAACGCATGGCGGCGAACCTCAAGGGAATCGGTGAAGGCGTCAAGAAAAACGTCGCGACAGTCGCGCAGGAGGCAAGCAGAGGAGCGGTACGCGGTATCATCCAAGGAGTCAAAGAGGCGGTGCAAGACGCTCGCGCGGCAGAATCTCGCGATCAAGAGTCCCCCGATGCTGTCAACGCCCCGAAGGAAGAGGGGAGGTAGGAGGCGGTTCGCGTAAACCAGTAACCCGACGACCGCTGCATCCTGGACCCTGAATCCTCTATCTGCGAGGACCGAACATGAAAGTCGCAACTTACGAAGGCGTGGTGGAGAACGGCCAGGTTCGATTGCCGGCCGGGGTGACGTTGCCCGAAAAGGCCAAGGTCTACGTGGTGATTCCAGGGGTCTTCGACATGGAGGTTCAACCTGTCGTTAAGATTGCCAGCCCGCGGCTTGTGCACCCCGAGCAGGCGGCGGATTTCGTCAAGGAGGTCGTTGAGGAGAAGACCGATGCCGGGCTATGACGCTGAGCTATTCGATCCGCCCGCGCCGATGGCAACGGTTGCGCTGCGTACCCTCGATCGTCAGAGAAGTGTCCCTGATGTCGTGATGCTGATTGACTCCGGAGCCGACGTGAGCCTGGTTCCGGAATCGTCTGTCCGCCGCCTGGGGTTGGAGACTGACGAGCAACGCGGCTATGAAGTGATGGCCTTCGACGGCAGTAAGAGGGTGGCCAAGTCCGTGCACTGCGATTTGATATTCTTGGGAAGAGCGTATGGGGGAGTCTACCTCGTCGTGGAAGGCGCGTGCGGAATCCTGGGCCGAGACGTCCTCAACCACCTCTCCTTGGTGCTTGACGGGCCACGGCTGAACTGGCGCGAAGAACACGCCTCCGAGTGATGATTGGGTGCAATCGGGCGAAGAAGAATTCCCTCCAAGAGCGAGACCGCCCTTACGCCGCCATTTCGGTCCTGATCCGCCGATCCGAAGGCCGTTGTTCGTCATGCCGACCGCCGAAAGCTATCTCAAGCCTGAAGTCATCCGCCAGATCAAGCGGCTCGATCTGCGCGCGCGGTTCATCGTGCAGGGGTTTCTGCACGGGCTGCACGCCAGCCCGTTCCACGGCTTTTCGGTGGAGTTCAGCGAGCATCGGAAGTACACGCCCGGCGACGACCCGAAGGACATCGACTGGCTGATCTACGCCAAGACCGACAAGTACTACGTGAAGAAGTTCGAGGCCGAGACGAACGTCACCGGCTACCTGGTGATGGACCTGAGCCGCTCGATGGGCTACACGTATCGCCAGGAGCTCACGAAGTTCGACTACTCGGTCTGCCTGGCGGCTGCGCTGGCGTACCTGATGATCCACCAGCAGGACCCGGTGGGGCTTCTCACCTTCGACGAGAAGATCCGGCACAGCCTGGCGCCCAAGTCGCGGCGCAAGCAGTTGGGCGACGTGCTGTCGCTGTTGGCCAACCTCAAGCCGGAGGGGAAGACCGACGTGGCGGCCAGCCTCGCCCAGATCGCCGCCATGCTCCGCCACGCGAGCCTGGTGATGGTCTTCTCGGATCTGTTGGCCGAGCCCGAGCCGATCCTCCAGTCGCTCCGCCGCCTGCGACACGGCGGGCATGACGTGATCCTGTTTCACGTGCTCGACGAAGCCGAGGTCCGCTTCCCGTTCGACGGCATGGTCGAGCTGGAGGAGCCGGAGACGCGCCAGCGGCTCCAGCTCGACGCGGCCGACTTCCGCCGCGACTACCTGGCCGAGCTGGAGAGCTTCCGCGCGACCTATCGCCGCGAATGTTCCCGGACGCGGATCGACTACGTCGAGATCGACACGAGCATGCAGTTCGACAAGGCGCTGACGGAGTACCTGGTCAGCCGGAGAGCGAGGAAGTGAAGGAGGGTTCGGGGTCTATCGCTTACGCTCACGAGAGTGGCAAACATGGGCGAGTTCATGCCGGTCGAGCATCTCAATTTGTGCCAGCAACGCTATCACGTTCACATTGCGCCATCCGAGCCGACGCGCAGCTCGCCTACCGAGCAGCGATCCGAAACGGGGCGTCAAATTCATGATGCATCGAACACTCCTTCAGGTAACGTTCCGGGAACAGATTGTGTTCGGGCGACCTATTGGCAGTCTGCCGTAATGAGATCTGTCTTGACAGCGATTTGCTGCCTCGCATTACTCTCCTGCGCCGCGCGCGAAGAGCGGAGGTGCTATGGCCAGTGCGCCATCACCGTGGAGTGCGGAGACGCCGAACCAAGAGCCGTATGGGCACATGTACGACACGTGCTGGAGGAGCAGTCGATCAAATACACCGGCAGGGCGCAACTGATGGACGGGACCCCCGCCGGGACCTTCTTCGAGCGAGAAGGGGAGGTCGAGGTTGCCGTCTCGCCACCAAGAAAGGGGACGATCTGGATCAACTTCTTCTGGCTTCATCCTTCCATTGAAGCGTTCGGGGAGGAGGTCCGTCACATCCAAGAGGAGTTGGCCGAACGTTGTCCCGATCGAGTGAGACTTGCAGAGGAAATCAGCACAGGACCATGGTGATGACGCTGAATGGCGAGCACGGCGCGACGCCCGCGCGGAGTGACCGCGCGCGAAGCGCGGCGAGTCGATCCGTTGCAGAATCCGTTGCGTTATTGCGAAGCGAGTCATCGTCTTGACCGCCAACTGTCCGTAGAACCTGGACGGCACAGCCCCGAACCCTGAACCCTCTCGATGGCCTTTGTCCACCCCTTGCTCCTTGCCGGAAGTGCGTTGGTCGCGATCCCGATCGTGCTGCACTTGATCATGCGCCGCAAGCCGCGGCACTTCGAGTTCCCGGCGCTGCGGTTCGTGCAGGGGCGGCACGACGCGAACCGGCGACGCCTGCGGCTGCGCCATCTCATCTTGTTGGCGCTTCGGGCGCTGGCCATCGCGCTTCTGGCCGTTGCCCTGGCCCGACCCAGCGTGAAGTTCTCGGGCGCGCTCGGCAGCCAGGAGGCCCCGGTGGCGGCGGTCCTGGTCTTCGAAACCTCGATGCGCATGGAATACCAGCACGAAAACCGCACCCGGCTCGAAGCGGCGCAGGAGCTCGCCCTCTGGCTGTTGGCCCAGTTTCCCGGCGAGAGCCAGATCGCCGTCGTCGACACGGGCCCCGGGCTGCCGGCCTTTCAGGTCGACCGGGGCGCCGCCAAGCATCGGATCGAGCGACTGTCGACGGTGGCCAACTCGCGCCCGCTTTCCGCCACGCTGGACGACGCCGTGGAGCTCGTGCGCGAAAGCGACCTGGCGCGCCGGGAGATCTACGTGCTTACCGACGTGGCCCGGGTGAGCTGGCCCGCCGAGTCGGCCCCCCGACTCCGCGACCGGCTGGCCCGCGTGCCCGACGTGGGCGTTTACTTGATCGACGTCGGCGTCGACGAGCCCGTCAACACGGCACTCGGCGAATTGCGGCTCTCGGGCCAACTGTTGTCCACGGGCAGCTCCCTGCGGATCGAGACCGACGTGTCTCACCGTGGCCCGGACGCGGAGCGGACCGTCGAGCTGTACCTGCTGGAGGCCGGCCCGGAGGAGCCGGCGGAGGGAGCGAGAACGCCCCAGAAGACCCGACAGACGACCGTCCAGCTCGGGCCCGACCAGGCGGAGCAGGTCCGGTTCGATATCGGCAGCCTCCCGATCGGCACGCACCAGGGGTACGTGGCGATCGCCGGCCAGGACGGCCTGGCCTGCGACGACCGGCGGTTCTTCACCGTGGAGGTCAAGCCGGCGTGGCGGATCCTGGTTGCCGCGCCCGAGCCGGCCGAGCGGTTTGCGTTGTTCTTGACCCAGATGCTCGCGCCGGAGTCGTACCGCCGCACGGGCCAGGCCGCCTTCGATTGCCGCGTGATCGACCTGGAGGAGCTGGCAAAACACAGCCTGGAGCCCTATGCGGCCGTGTTCCTCGTCGACCCGACGCCCCTGGACCGGGATACGTGGGGGAAGCTGGGCGAGTTCGTCTCCGGCGGCCGCGGCCTGGCGGTCTTTCTGGGCCGCAAGGCAGGCGCGATCGCGTCGTTCAACCGCCCCGAGGCCCAGCGGCTTCTGGCCGGCAAGCTGTTGCGGCAGGCAATCCGTCCCGACGGCGACGTGCATCTGGCCCCGCAGGATCTCCAGCATCCGATCCTGGCCGCCTTCCGCGACCTTTCGGAATCGGTCCCTTGGCAGGACATGCCCGTCTTCCGCTACTGGCAACTGGCCAAGCCGGGCCCCGGCGTGGACGTCGTGGTCGCGCTGAACGACGGCCGGCCGGCGATCCTGGAGCGGCCGGTGGGCCGAGGACGCGTGCTGACGATGACCACGCCCGTCTCCGACGACCCCAACCAACCCGACGCGTGGAATCTCCTCCCGGTGGGCCTCGGGCAGTCGTGGCCTTTCTTCTACCTCGTGAACGACATGGCCTCGTACCTGGTCGGCTCCAGCGATCAGCAACTGAACTACTACGCCGGCCAGGCGGCCACGGTGAGGCTCGACCCGTCGCGGAGCTTTCGCTCCTACGTGCTGACCGCGCCCGGCGCCGCCGGCGTGGAGCTCCGGCTGACCCCGAACGCGCAGGACGACTCGCTGACGATCACCTCGACGGACCAGTTGGGCAACTACCGGATTCGGGCGGGCGGGGGGAGCTCGGGCGTCGAGCACGGCTTCAGCGTGAACCTGGCCCGCGAGCAAACGCGACTCGAACGCCTTTCCGAAGAGGAGCTGGCCGACCTGTTCGGGCCCGTGCCGTACCGCGTCGCCCGGGACCGCAACCAGCTCGAAGGCGACCGCAGCCGGCAGCGCGTCGGCCGGGAGCTGTTCGCGGCCTTGATCCTCCTGGTGGCGATCGCCCTGGGCATCGAGCACGTGTTGGCGAATCGGTTCTACAAGAAG
>DATKZH010000263.1:0-2037 GCA_035528065.1 Thermoguttaceae bacterium
TGCAGCCCGAGGGGTCACAAGCCCCCAACTGCGTCCCCGGGGCAAGTCTGCGCGCACGCTTTCCCTTCGGGCGATAAGAAGCGCTTGACAGTGCCATTCGGATCAGGCCCCATAAAGCCCAAGGATGCCAAAGTGTCCGGAAATGCCGGAGTTATTTCTGAGCAGAACCTCAGGTAACCTTGAACCACGAGCCCGAACGTGAAGAAGCCAATCTGTGGTCTCTGGCTGGCGCTCTTCTGCGCCGGCCCGATTTTCGCCGACGATTTCACCGCCGCGTACATCCGGGAGCACCGGAAGGGCTACAGCCCGCGCCCTTGCGGCTTCGACATGGATCGCAACGGCGTCCTCGGCGAGCCGGCCGATCGAACAGTCGCAGACGGCAAGACCCGGGACCCCGACGGCGACGGCGTCGACGAGGACCTGTTCTACGTCGACTCCGAAGCGGGAAGCGACCAGACCGGCGACGGGTCGCCCGGCAAGCCGGTGAAGGCCATCCAAATGGCCCTCCAAATGGCCGACGGACCGTCAGACGGGGCGGAGGACATTATCTGCATCTCGGGCACCTTTCATGAATCGTTGACGCTGTCCCACGGCGGTGTTCCCAGCCACTACGTGCGCGACGGCTTCCAGTTCCCCCGGAACCCTACCATGATCGTCGGCTGGGACAAGGACGGCGACGGGCAGTATCCGCCGTACGATGCGGACGACGCGGCCGTTCTCGACGGGCGGAACGTGCTCGCCTGGGCAGTCACGGAGGACCGGAAGCTCAGCCACGTCGAGATCGCCCATCTGACCGTCAGCAACTACGGATACCAGGACGACGATTGCGGCGCCTTCAAGCTCTTTCGCTGGGGCACGGGGTCGCAGAGCCACGTCTACATCCACGACGTGGAGCTCCACGCTGTCAACAAGGGCGAGAAGGACGCGTCGGGGAAGATCGTGCTCAGCTTCTGGGGCGGCCCGATGACCGACGTGGCGTTCATCAACAACCTCGTCGACGACTACTCGTCCTACTTCTGCCGCGGCGCCCCGCCCGACCGCGCCGGACGGTTCCGCTTCCAGAACAACACGCTGAAGATGCACGGCACCGCGGGCGTCTCGTTTGTAACGGGTTGGAAGCTTTGGGGTCACCAATCGGGTGTGGAGATCCTGGACAACGTCCTCGACGGCAACGCCCACGCCTGGAAACCCAAGGGCCACACCAGCGGCATCGGCGTCTGCCAGGGCACCCAGGACTGGACCATCCGCGGAAACGTGCTCATCGACCTGCCGGTGATCCTGCAGCCGTTTGCCAAGGGCTACCCCTTCGAGCGAACGCTGAACAACATCGTCATCGACCGCAACGTGTTCCGCAGCACCTACGACGGGTGGGCCTACCCTCGCCCCGCCGTTCACGTGTCGGGCGCCCGCGAGGCGCCGGCCCACCAGGCCGTGGAAAACGTGGCCATCACCAACAACTTCTTCTCGACGTCGGCCGCCTGGGGCGGGGCGATCCTCTGTAGCGCAAGCAACGGCGGCGGGCTCCAGCCCGGCTGCGTGACGATCGCCGGCAACACGATCTCCGGCCCCTTCGCCAAAGGCCGCGCCGGCATCACCGTCAACACGGCCCGGCGGGGCGAGTATCGACAGAATCACTTCGTCATCAAGAACAACGTCGTGGCCAACGCCGGGGCCGGGCTGAACGTCGCCGTCGATTATGCCCCCACCGATCTGGTCGCCGACGGCAACGTCTACGACCCCCACGCTGGCTTCCTCTGGGACATCACCCACGTTTGGGAATCCCAGTCGTTCGACCAGTGGCAAGCGGCCACCGGACAGGACGCGGCCTCGGCGACCGGCGTGCCGCAGTTCGTCGACCTGGAGGCCGGGGACCTCCATCTGGCCGAACAAGACGCACTGCCTCGAGGCGTCGGCGTCGACGTCAGCAATATCACCAAGACCGATTTCGATGGCCAACCCCGTTCGCCGGCCCGTCCCACGCCCGGCGCCGACGTCCCCCTGAAGTAGCCATCTCGCTGGAGCGAGATGAAGCGTCGC
>DATKZH010000264.1:0-14437 GCA_035528065.1 Thermoguttaceae bacterium
GGAGTGGGGAGTGGGGAGTGGGGAGTAAGAAATTACGCCATCGTTCCCACGCTTCGGGTGGGAACGCACTGGTCGGACGCTTCGCGTCCGGCGGACGCGGCGGCTTCCGGGTCGCTTGGCTCCGACGAAGGCGGACGCGAAGGGCCCGGCGAGTGCTCCTGCGGCGCAAAGCGTCGTAGCGAGGTGACGAGCCGGGGGCGCAACCGCGGGGCTGGATGGGAGTGGGCTGAAGTGAGACGGGACTTGAGAAGCCGCCAAGCGGGACAAGGAGAAGCCTGCACGGTCGGGTGCCGCTGGCGTCTCGCCCGTGCGCGGGCAAGATGGCCGTGGCACCCAAATACACCGTGCAATCTGTAATCCGTCCCGCTTAGTTGGAATGCCGAGGCTTTGCGACGTGGCTCGATGCCGCCAAAGGAGGAGGATTGAGCGATGGAGATTAAGAGCTACCGTGCCGCTACGATGCACGAAGCGTTGCTGCTGGTGCGTCGGGAACTGGGGCCCGACGCGGCGGTTCTGCACACGCGGGAAGTCTCGATCCGCCGGTTGTTCGGGTTGCTCCGGGGCGCACCCCAGATCGAGGTGACGGCGTCGGCGGGGGTGAACGTCCCCAGCCGTCTGCCCGAGCGGAGGCACGTCGAGCCCGCGGCGGTGTGTTCGCCGGCGTCCGCCGCATCGTGGGAGCCGTCGATCGCTCCTCAATCGCCGCCGAGCGATCCGCGGGCGCATTCCCGGTGCGGCCACGACTTCGCGCCGGTTCCGAGGATTCCCGAGGAAGTGCAGGGGCAACTGAACGATCTTCAAGGAATGGTTCGGGAATTGTGCCGGCGTTCGCAGAACGGGGGCGTGCACGACCTGCCCGAGTCGCTCTTTCGCGTGTTCACGGACTTGATTGAAGCGGACGTCAATGAAGACGTTGCCCGAGAGCTGGTCGATCGGGTTCGCACCGAGGCCTCGGGCGAGGAGTTGGCCGACGCGGCGATGATCCAGGCCCGGGTCGCCCGATTGATTGAAGCGGAAATCCCCATCGCCGGCTCGATCGCGGTCCAACCGGGGAGGCGTCGGCTGGTGGCCCTGGTCGGGCCGACCGGGGTGGGCAAAACCACCACGATCGCCAAGCTGGCGGCCAACTACCGGCTGAAAGAGAAGCGCAACGTGGGCTTGATCACCGTCGACACGTATCGCATCGCGGCCGTCGAGCAATTGCGGACCTACGCCGAGATCATCGACCTGCCGATGCAAGTCGTCTCCACGCCCCGCGAAATGCGCGAGGCCGTACGACGGCTGGACGGCCTGGACCTGGTCCTGATGGATACGGCCGGACGCAGCCCCCGCGACGAGATCAAGCTCCAGGAGCTCAAGTCGTTCCTGAACGAGGCGGGCGCCGACGAAGTCCACCTCGTGCTCTCCAGCGTGGTCGGCTCCCGGACCCTCGAACACACCGCCCGGCGGTTTGCCGCCGTAGGCACCACGGCGTTGATCCTCACAAAACTCGACGAAGCCACGGGGCTGGGGAACCTGCTGCCGCTGTTGCGCACCAGCAGGCTCCCGTTGAGCTACTTGACCAACGGACAGAACGTCCCCGACGACATCGAGACGGCCGAGGGGGGGCGGCTGGCCCGGCTCGTCCTGGCCATGGAATCGATCGCCGGCAAGTAATGCGCCGGTCGACGCGAAGGATCGCGCCCGGCGGCTGAACGAGGAATGAAGCGTTCGGGGCTCTTGTGGAGTCGCGCCTGCGCCACAACCAGACAACTTGTCCTGTTAACGGTTTCCCATCGACACCCCTAGAGCACTGTGTCGCCACCGATGTACGATCAGGCTAGCGAGCTACGAGAACTCGTCCGAAAGGGCGCTTTGCCGGCTTCGGCGCCAAAGTTGCATCGCCCGAAGCTCCTGGTGGTCAGCGGCGGCAGAGCGGGCGTGGGCACGACGACGATCGCCGTCAATCTGGCGGTCGTGCTCGCCCACCAGCGACGCCGCACCCTGTTGGCCGATGCGGCTCCCCCGGGCGGAGGCGCCGTGCTCTCCCGGGTGGAAGAGGGCGACGCGCTGGCCGACGCCGTCCCAGGGCGGCGAACCGTCGGCGATGCCCTTCAGTCTGGCCCCGAAGGACTCATCAAGGTGCTTCCCGCAGCCTGGGCACTCGGGAAGGACTCGGAGGCCCCGGGTGCTGCCCGCTCGCGGCTGGTCGGGGAGTTGCGAGGACTGGGCAGCGAGGTCGAGTTTGTGGTCGTCGACGCGGGAAACGGCGTCGGACCCCTGGTCCGGCCACTCTGGGGAGCCGCCGACATGGTCCTGCTCGTGACGACCCCGGAGCCCGCTTCGGTTATGGACGCCTACGCGTCGATCAAGCTGCTGGCCTCCGACCGGGGGGCGGTCCCCACTGCGTCGCTCCCCATTCATACGCTGGTGAACAAGTCGCCGCACCGCTCCGTCGCCCGTCAGGTCCATACGCGACTGAGCCAGGCCTGCCTCCGCTTCCTGGGAATCGAGGTAGAGGGCGTCGGATTCGTCGCCGACGATCCGCGAGTCCCGGCCGCCGACAGGGCTGGAAAGCCCGTCGTGATCTGCACGCCCCGGTGCAGGTCCGCCCGAGGGATCCGCGCGTTGGGCAAAACCGTGCTCCAGCGGACAAGGCAATCAGCGGTCACTACGTGAATAAGGAGGATTCTCCACAAACCGGTAACAACCCCGAAAAACGACTCAACCCAAGGCCGCGAAGAGCCGATATCGAAAGACACTGCAAGTAGTCCGTGCGTCGTTAGACTTTGCCTAATGTACCGGATTTGACGGCTGGGTTGGGAGACTTGTGGCTCGAACGTATGCGGGCATCCTGGGTTCGCTGGCCCTCCTGATGTCCCTGGCACGCGGCTTCCTCCACGCGCAATCGACCGACACGATGCTGTTCACCGCGTGGTGCAGCCTGATGCTCTTTGCGGCGGTGGGGTACGTCGTGGGGGGAATTGCCGCCCGGACCGTCGAAGAGTCGGTGATTGCCTCCGTTCAAAGCCGGTTGACCCAAGAGGAGTCGAGCGAAGAGGCCCGAGAGGCTCCCTCCATCGCCTGAGGGGGCACTCGCCGCCGGACACGGACTGAGGATGACGACGGAAGTGGGAAGGGAGACGCAGAGAAGGATCTCAATTCAACGGGTGCACTGAAGCCCCATCAGGGAGGAATTGATGCCGACGACTGTCGCTCCGGAAGACGTGGAGCAGCTCTGGATCGAGTTCAAGCGGGATCAAACCAATCAGGAATTGCGCAACCGGCTGGTGGAAATCTACCTGCCGCTGGTGAAGTATAACGGCGAGCGGATCTGGGCGCGGCTGCCCGAAGGCGTGGAGCTGGACGACCTCATCTCGGCCGGGGTGTTCGGGCTGATGGACGCGATCGACGCCTTCGATCTTTCGCGGGGCGTGAAGTTCGAGACCTACTGCGTCCCCCGAATCCGCGGCGCGATGCTCGACGAGCTGCGGACGATGGACTGGGTCCCCCGGCTGGTCCGCTCCAAGGCCAGCAAGCTCAACGAGGCGGTCAAGAACCTGGAGGCGAGGCTGGGCCGGCACCCTTCGGAACACGAGCTGGCCGCGGAGTTGGGCATCACGGTGGCCGAGCTGGAAAAGATGATTCGCGACGCCAACGCCGTCAACCTCATCAGCCTCAACAAGAAGTGGTACGAGACCGACAGCTACAAGGACGTCCGCGAGATCGACATCCTGGAGGACAAAAAGGGTGAAGACCCTACGCGGCGCATCCAGAAGAACGACCTCATGCGGCTGGTGACCAAAGGGCTCAATCGCAACGAGCGGCTGATCATCATCCTCTACTACTACGAAGAGCTGACGATGAAGGAGATCGGCGCCACGTTGGACCTCTCCGAAAGCCGCGTCAGCCAGATGCACAGCTCGATCGTCCAGCGCCTCCAGGGCCAGCTCGCCCGGCGCCGACCCGAGTTCGGGAGCTGATCGGCCGGCCCGCGCCCACACTCTAGAAGAGCGAGGCGAAGTACACGAACACGGCGATGAACAAGACCGCGAGCCCCAAGATCACGGCGACGGCCCGGACGCCCATTCGGTCGCGCGCCGCGGGGTCCGATTCCACGTCGTCGCCGTCGGGGAACTCGTGATCGCACGCCGGGCAGCGGCGGGAATACTCGGGCACAAAAGGCTCGTCGCACGTCGTGCAGACGAGCATCACCTCCGGCGCGTCTGACTCGGCTTCTCTCCGCTCGTGAGCCTCCGCACCAGCAGCGCCGGTCAAGCCGTTCTCCACGTTGACCGCCGATTGGCCATGGGAGCATCCACCGGAGCCGCAGCCGCATGAGGAGATGGGCTGGGCATCTTCGCTGAGGCCGGGCGTGCCGACGAATTCCGGGTCGGCCTGCGCGAACTCGGTCCCGGTGGTGCCGCAGATCGGGCACCTCGTCGTTCGCCGGGCACCACACTGCGGACAGAGGTGCCATTTCTCAGGCACGCTGGGCGGAGATTCGCCTTCCGGCATCTCGTCCTTCGGGGCAAGCGACATGGCGGCGATCCTCTGGTCGAACTCCAACGCCATCTGCCGGGCCGTCTCCGCGTCCTTCTTGGCCACCGCCACGCGAGCCAGCGTGGGCCAGCCGATGATGTCCACGCCCGATCCGCCCTCCAGCACCGTGTTGGTCACCGTGGCCTGGATCCCCGCCTCGATGAGCAGGTTCTTCAACTGGTGGGCATCGGTCGCCGTCCGGGCGGCGTAAATCACGACGAGCTCTCGTTCCGCGGAATCAAGCTCGCCGGCAGCAGCTTGGATATCCAGCGTTGGAGTAACGGCGCCCGTTCCGTTTAGGGCGCCGCGTTGATGCCTGAAGAATTCATTGAGGCTCTCCGACACGAAGAGGCAGACAACCACCACCGCGTAACCCGTCGCGCAGAGACCGCCCAGCGCAAAGCCGAAGAGGTGGCCCGACGACAAGCCGAAGGCCAGAGTGATGATCGCTCCCAACGCGTAGATTACGGCGGCGACCGCGATCGCCCATTCCTGCCCTCGCCACATTGCGTACCAGAGCCCGATCGTCAGCGCCACGCGCACGAACAACGAACCGTGCACCCCCATCAGCGCAGGTCCAACCTCCAACAGAGTCACGAGAGCCACCAAGACGAAGAAGACCGCCTTGCCGCGGGCTATCTGCACGGGCACTCCGTGCGCCTCATCCGTCGCTCGTGGAGGCGCTCCTGGTGACGCCGGCGACTGGTAAGGGTTAACGTCACTCACCGTCTCACCTCCAATCGATTCAGCAAAGCGCCACTCCGCATCAGGTGATCCGTTTGCCGGCTGCCCGCGTGGCCGGGGGTTCCCTTCCCAGCACCATCGTACCCTGTCGTCCTGCGACGGCAACCCGGATACACTCCGGAACTGGGGATTCCAGCGAGCGGCAAGCGCCGGATCGTTGCGAAGTCCGGCTGCTTGTAGTATAAACGAGGCCGCTTCACCGTCTGGCCTGCCACGAACTCGTTTGGAGGAACTGCGTGATGAACGACCACTTGCCACTGGGACGATCGCTGTCCGGCCGAGGCTGGGTCCTGCCGCTGTTCCTTGTTCTCGGTCTCCCCTTGCTCGCCACGGCGGAAGCGCCCCGGGTGCTGGCGCCGGGCAAGCTGCCGGACGACAAGCGGCTGGGCGACCTGGTGACGCTCGACGGCTACTTCCCGTTCGCCGTGCCCGGGACGCCGGACGCGTGGGCCGAGCGGTCCGAGCGCGTGCATCGGCAGATGCTCGTCACGCTGGGGCTCTGGCCCATGCCGACCGCAACCTCTGCAAACGCCGTCGTCCACGGCAAGATCGACCGCGGGGAGTATACCGTCGAAAAGGTCTACCTGGAGAGCTTCCCCGGCCATTTCGTCACCGGCAACCTCTATCGGCCCAAGGGACGCAGCGGGCCGGGGCCGGGCGTGCTGTGTCCGCACGGGCACTGGCGCGAGGGGCGGTTCTATCGGGCGGACGACAAGACGTTCGAGCAGCAGTTGAAGGGCGGCGCCGAGAAGTTCGACCCCAGCGGAAGGTTCCCGCTCCAGGCCCGCTGCGCCAAGCTCGCCCGAATGGGCTGCGTCGTGTTCCACTACGACATGGTCGGCTACGCCGACAGCGTGCAGCTTGCCCACCGGCCGGGCTTGCGCGAGGCGATGAACACGCCGGAGAACTGGGGCTACTTCAGCCCGCAGGCCGAGGCCCGGCTCCAGAATATGATGGGCCTCCAGACGTACAACTCCATCCGCGTGCTGGACTGGTTCGGCGAGCTGCCGGAGGTGGACGCCAAGCGGATCGCCGTGACCGGGGCGAGCGGCGGGGGGACGCAGACGTTCATCCTCTCGGCGGTCGACCGGCGACCGGCCGTCGCTTTCCCCGCGGTGATGGTTTCCACGGCGATGCAGGGCGGATGCACCTGCGAGAACGCGTGCTACCTGCGCGTGGGCACGGGCAACATCGAGATCGCCGGGCTGATCGCTCCGCGGCCGCTGGGGATGACCGCCGCCAACGACTGGACCCAGGAGATCCTCACCAAAGGACTCCCCGAGCTCGAGCAGCTCTACAAGATGCTCGGCGTCGAGGACCTCGTGACGGCCGAGCACTTCTCCTTCCCGCACAACTACAACTACGTCTCCCGCTCGGTGATGTACGGCTGGCTCAACAAGCACCTCAAGCTGGGCCGGAAGGAGCCGATCGTGGAAGAGGATTTCGAGCCGCTCTCGGTCGAGGAATTGACCGTCTGGGACGACGCGCATCCCAAGCCGCCGGGCGGCGACGACCACGAGCGATCCTTGCTGCGTTGGATCACGAAAGACTCCGAGAAGCAGATGGCCGGGCTGGTCCCGAGCGACGCCGAGTCGCTGGCCCGATATCGTGAGATCGTCGGCGGGGCGGTCGACGTGATGATCGGTCGCGGCCTGCCCGAAGAGGGCGCGATCGAAGTGCAGCACGAGCCGAAAGAGGAATTGGGCGACTACGCCATGGTCCGCGGCCTCGTGCAATATCCGGCCCAGGGCGAGGAGGTGCCGATCGTCGTCCTCGGACCGGGAGCGCAGCCGTGGAACAAACAGGTCGTGATCTGGGTCGACGCGGCGGGCAAGGCCGCGCTGTTCGACGAGGGCGGGAAGCCGAAGCCGGCGGTCAAACGGCTCCTCTCCGCCGGCATGGCCGTGGTGGGCGTCGATCTGTTCGGGCAAGGCGAGTTCACGGCCGACGGCAAGCCGATCGCCAAAGCCCCGCTCGATCCCAAGCGAACCGACTATGCGGGATACACCTATGGCTACAACCACCCGGTGTTCGCCAAGCGCGTGCACGACGTCCTCTCGCTGGTCGCCTTGGCGCGCAGCGTTCGCACGGTGGAGAAGGTCCACCTGATCGGCCTCGGCGGCGCCGGGCACTGGGTGGCCGCGGCGCGGGCCCAGGCGGGGAAGGCCGTGGACCGGGCGGTCGTCGACACGGCCGGCTTCCGCTTCGCCAACCTGACCGACTTCGCCGATCCCGACTTCCTCCCCGGCGGGGCCAAGTACTTCGACCTGCCGGGCATCCTGGCCCTCTCGGCGCCGGGCGAACTGTGGCTTGCCGGCGAAGCGGCGGAGCCGCCGCAGGTCATTGTCACAGGCTATAAGGCCGCCGGTTGCTCGGACAAATTGACCGCGTTCGACGGAGAGGCCGCCCGAGAGTCGGCCGCGCTGGAGTGGCTGATGCGATAGTCGTCGACGTCAGGATTTGCGGGGGAGCCCCATGCACCTGCTTGGAATCCCGGTGATCGTGCTCCAGGTGATCTGCGCGGTCCACGCGTTGAAGACGGGCCGCGCGTACTGGTGGCTATGGATCATTCTCCTCCTGCCGGGCATCGGTGGTCTGGTCTATTTCTTCGCGGAGATGCTCCCCGACCTCCAGCGGAGCTCGACGGTCCGACGCGTGGGTATCGATCTGGTGACGGTCGTCGACCCGGGCCGAAGCCTGCGCCGGCTCGAAGAGGAGGTGGAGGTCGCCGACACGGTTAGGAACCGGCGATCGCTTGCCCGAGGATACCTGAGGGCCGGGCGGTACGACGAGGCGGTCGAGCTGCTCCGGAGTTGCCTGAAGGGCGTGTTCGAGGGCGACGTCGGCTTGTCGCTGGAGCTGGCCTATGCCCTGTTCCTGAGCGGGGCTTATGAGGAAGCGAAGCAGCGGCTCGAGCAGCTCGACGAGGCCGAGTTGGGCATCCGGGCCCCGGAGCGGAACCTGCTGTACGCAAGAACGTTGGAGCAGATGGGCGACGTCGACGCGGCGCTCGGGCAGTATGAGCGCATCGTCCGACAATCCTCCGGCGAGGAAACGCGTTGTCGCTACGCCCTCCTGCTGGAAAAGGCGGGGCAGACGGAGAAGGCCCGCGAGGCGTTCGGCGAGATCGTCCGGCGCGCCCGGCGGTCCCCCCGGTACTACCGCCGCGCCCAGAAGCCGTGGATCGACGTTGCCAAACAACATCTGGGCCGATGAATGGGACGAACCGTAGGGTGGGTCGAGGTACGAGACCCACGCGCAAAACACGTAGACAAACACGCGATCTTCTACGTTTGAATCACCAACAGACCTCACCTTTTCCCACAACCCTTAAGCATTCGGACTGTCCGTGAAACTGGCGCCATCTCAGCCCACCTAAGCGCGACGTGATGCAGTACCCAGAAGAAGAATCGATAAGAAAGGCTATTGAGCGAGAGTGTGGTGATACCATAAGCCTCGCGAAGCGAGCCCTCAACTCATGGACCACTATCCAGCGGTCGCATGGCTACAGGCGATCTTCCTTGCCTCCCGAAGTCAAGAACGCTGCCTATGTACTTGACATAAGGGCGTGTCGTCAGTTTCGGAGTGTTATCGAATTGTGCATGCGAGGAGAAGCCCATGATGCATCCATTCTGGCCCGTACGATGTTTGAGAACCTCCTTGCGTTGGAATTCGTTCTGAAGCCAAGGATTTCGTTGAAGCCCTACAGGAAACGGTACAAACACGACGCGCCTTCGTCGATGCCGAGGTTGTTGCGGGCGAGATTGTATCTGACGTACTACGGCTTCCAGTGGGAAGCCTTCAGGTCACGGCATGGATCCAAACCAGGCGTTAGACGTCACGCGAGACGATTGGCGTCTTGCGTGCCGGAGCAGATACTCAAGAACTACGAGTCTCTTATAGGCTCCATCTGGGTGGAGAGATTCACAAAACGTGCTCGCACATACTCCGGGCTCACCGTAGCTGAGCTTTCCCAGGCAATAGGGCCGGTGTACGCAAGATGGTACAACGTCGTCTACGCTATTCAGTCTGGTGCTGTTCACGCTTCGAATGCCGCCGAATTGCTGCATTTCAACAACGCTATTTGGCATGATGCGCCTGACGACATCGAGGTAGCGCTGACCCCTGCAATCAACATCTTCTTCGCCGGAGCTGAATCACTTCACAAGCACATTGGCTTCGGCTCTGCGGTTGGCATGCTTCTGAGCGGGCTTGATGCCGAATGGGGGCGAATCAGGGATGCCCGGAGGAATCGGAGAACCTAGCCAACAGACGACCGGGAAAGCGGGACAGTCAACCATTTTGGAGCCGTCCCCCGTGAACGGCTGCGCTATCCTTCGGCCGACCCCTCGATAGGCTGCCTGTGCACTGGCACGGCCCCTCGGACTTCGTATCGACAACCAACCACGCCATGGACGAACTGATGAACCGGAATAAGAACCAGTACGAGAATCCGTTGATCACCCGGTACGCCTCCTCGCGAATGAGCGAGATCTGGAGCCCCCAGCGCAAGTTCAGCACGTGGCGGCGGCTCTGGATCGCGTTGGCCGAGGCCGAAGCGGAGCTGGGGCTTCCGATCACCCCGGAGCAGATCGCGGAGCTCAAGGCGCACGTCGACGATATCGACTTCGAGGCGGCCGACGAGCACGAGCGCCGGCTTCGGCACGACGTGATGGCCCACGTCCACGCCTACGGCGATCAGTGCCCCGGCGCCCGGGGGATCATCCACCTCGGCGCGACGAGCTGCTTTGTCGGCGACAACACCGACCTGCTCCTGATTCGCGAGTCGTTGGAGTTGGTCCGCGACCGGATGGTAGCCGTGATCGACCGGCTGTCGAAGTTCGCCGCCGAGAATCGCGGCCTGCCCTGCCTGGCGTTCACCCACATGCAGCCGGCCCAGCCGACCACGGTGGGCAAGCGGGCGTGCCTCTGGGCCTACGACCTGGTGCTCGACCTGGCGGAGATCGAGCACCGCCTGGCGACGCTCAAAGCACGCGGCCCCAAAGGCACCACCGGCACGCAGGCCAGCTTCCTCAAGCTGTTTGACGGCGACCACGAGAAGGTGCGTCGGCTGGAACGGCTCGTGGCCGAAAAGATCGGCTTCGACCAGTGCTACGCCGTCACCGGCCAGACCTACCCGCGGAAGATCGACTCGCAGGTGTTGGGCGTCCTGTCGGGCATCGCCCAGAGCGCCCACAAGATGGCCACCGACCTGCGCCTCCTGGCGCACCGCAAGGAGATGGAAGAGCCGTTTGAGAAGGGGCAGGTCGGGTCGTCGGCGATGGCCTACAAGCGAAACCCGATGCGGAGCGAGCGGCTCTGCTCGCTGGCCCGGTTCGTCGTGAGCTTGGAGTCGAGCCCTGCGGCGACGCTTGCGACGCAATGGCTGGAGCGGACGTTGGACGACAGCGCCAACCGGCGCCTCGTGCTGCCCCAGGCCTTCCTGGCGATCGACGCGGTCCTGATCCTCGCCCTCAACGTGACCGACGGGCTGGTCGTCTATCCGAAGGTGATCGCCAAGAGCCTGGAGGCCGAGCTGCCGTTTATGGCCACGGAGAACATTCTCATGGCGGCGGTCGCCGCGGGAGGGGATCGTCAATCGCTCCACGAACGCATCCGCCGGCACAGCCAGGCGGCCGCCGCCGTCGTGAAAAACGAGGGCGGGAAGAACGATCTCTTGGAGCGGCTCGCGGCCGACGAAGCCTTTGCCGCCGTCGATCTGGCCTCCGCGCTCGAGCCGCGGCAATTCGTAGGCCGGGCACCCGAGCAGGTCGACGAGTTCATCGCCCAAGTGGTCGAGCCGATCCGCGCGAGGTATCCGCCAGTCTCGGACGCGGACGGGGAGGTGCGGGTCTAAATGCGCTGGCACGATTGTGTAGCGCCCTACGACGTCATCGTCGACGTGCGTCTTCAACCCGCGGTAGGGAACGGACTCCGGGCCATTCCGGCGTTTCGGGGAACAAGACGGAACGCCACCGAGGGCGTGCCCTACACACGGTGTCCCGGAATCGTACAAGGTCGTTTGGCTGGGATGCCGACCCGACCCGGCATCGAATCAGCAAGCGGACCGGCATCCCGCAGCCGGTCCTGTCCCGGTTCGTCAACCATCGCACGGGGCTGTCGATCGAGACCGTCGACAAGCTGGGCAAATGCCTCGGCCTGCGGCTGGTGGCCGAAGGCGAACCCGCACGGAAGCGCACCAAGAAGAAAGACAGGTGAGCAAGCGGCAAGCATCGCACCGACCCCGGCGCGCCCGCGGATGCCGCTCATCGGACGGGACGCGCCGTCCCGCGGGGAAGCAAGACAAGGGCCCTCCGCATTTCCCAGAAGAACACGGCGGCTTGCCGTGTGGTATGGATGCGCGAGTAGCGGCGCAGGGACTCGAACCCCGGACACGCGGATTATGATTCCGCTGCTCTAACCAACTGAGCTACGCCGCCGATTTTGTAAGTCTCTATAAAACAACGACTTGTAACGAGCCCTTGACACCCAGCAACGGCCGCTTATCATGGACGATACCCGTTACGATACCTGCAACCCAAAGGTGTGGGGCGACGCGCCGGTGCTGCCGCGCCGTCATCGTCCCGATACTCGGTCGTCCAAAGGTGCTTGTCATGTCCTCAAAAATACAGCGGAAACGCCGTGGGGACAAGCCCGCGAAGCCACATCGTGACTACCCCCTCACGGCGAACGGCAATGGCCAGTGGTCAAAGAAGATCAGGGGCAAGGTGTACTATTTTGGCCCTTGGGCCGACCCGGATGCGGCGTTGAAACGATACCTTGAGGTCAAAGATGATCTGCTAGCCGGTAGGAGGCCTCGTCCCCGGGACGGGTTCACGCTCAGGGACCTCTGCAACCACTTCCTGACTGCCAAGAAGCGGCAACTTGACGGCAGCGAGATCACTCCGCGGACTTTCCACGACTACCACCGGGTTTGCGAGCGGGTCCTTGAATCCCTTGACGGCAATCGTCTCGTCGAAGACCTCGCCCCTGACGACTTCGGAAAGCTTCGCGACAAGCTGGCCGAGACCATGGGCCCGGTGGCCCTCGGCAACGAGATTTCCCGGGTGCGCGTAGTCTTCAACTTCGCGTTTAACAACGGCCATGTGGACCGCCCGATCCGCTTCGGTGCCATCTTCAAACGCCCCTCGAAGCGGGTCCTTCGCATCGAACGCCAGAAGAAGGGCCTCCGGATGTTTGAGGCCGAGGAACTGCGTAACATGCTCAAAGCCTCCGAGGGCCAGCTAAAGGCGATGATCCTGTTAGGAATCAACTGCGGCTTCGGCAACCACGATTGTGCCACCCTTCCGCGTTCCGCCCTGAATCTCGACAGCGGATGGGTCCGGTTCCCCCGCCCCAAGACCGGGATTGACCGCCGGGTCCCTCTCTGGGCCGAGACGGTCGACGCGGTGCGGGAAGCCATGAAGGTGCGTCCTCAGCCGAAGGATGAAGAAGAAGAGGGGCTTGTCTTCGTCACAAAGTATGGCCACCGCTGGGTTCGGACAAGCCTGAGCACTAAGACCGAAGGAAAGCTCGTGGCGTGCGATTCCATTGCCCAAGAGGTCCGTAAGCTGATGAAGCAACTTGGCATAAGCGTGGGCCGCAACTTCTACGCCCTCCGGCACACCTTCGAGACCATCGGCGGCGACAGTCGGGACCAAGTGGCTGTAGATCACATCATGGGCCACGCCCGAGATGACATGGCCAGCGTCTATCGGGAGCGGATCAGCGATGATCGGCTGGTCGCGGTGACCGACCACGTGCGCAAGTGGCTCTTCGGCGATTCACGTTTCGAGGCCAACCAGGCGACCGATTAGCCTCCCGTGGGGGTCTCGCGCTTCGGGTGCAATCTGCGTGAGACGCGGCGCCTTTGGTCAGTCCCCTGTCCGCTGAACACGGCCAGTCGCGGCGCCGAAAGGCGTTTTTCAGAAGAACTCGATGACATCGTCGGAAGTTCGCTTACGACGACGAGGAGCGGAGAGGGTTTTGTGGATCGAACGGCGAGCCTCAAACGCCTCTACGTCCGCTGGGTCGATAACGTAGCGGCGCCGACCTTTCGGGTTCGTTGCGATGTTGACAGCTCGCAGCTCGCCTGACCTGATCCACGCGTGGATTTTCTCTGGGCTGACACTCAGGTGGCGCGCGAGCTGCGGCGGCGTGAGCTTGGCGTCCGGACTCCCGGGTTTCGCTTGGAAACTGGGACTGCTGTCCGGGCCAGCCGAGGTCGGCTCAGCTGCTACCGCGCGGTGGCGAGTGCTGGTTTCCCGTGACGGGCTCGTCGGTGTCGGGAACTGCCCGTCAGGGATTGGAAGAAGCTGCTCATCTCCCATTGCCTTCATATACCACCGCAGCTCGCCGATCCAGTCATAAACAGTCCAGATTCCGTCCGCGAGGGACAGGGGGCGGTGCTCCAGGATTTTGGAGAAGTATTCGGAGGCCTCGGCCCACTTCTGGGCTTCTGTAGGTGCCAGCCGTCGATGGATTGCGCCCGTGCACTGCGTCGAGAACGGGTGGAGGTCCCTGAGTGCCATCCACTGTCTGCCGTGCCTGAACGACGTAACGTCGATGACGGAGAGGAGCCTCATGAACTCGTCATAGCTCAGCAGGATCGGACGGGAATCTCCGGACTCTGATCCGAATGGCACTGTCAAGCGCTTCTTATCGCCCGAAGGGAAAGCGTGCGCGCAGACTTGCCCCGGGGACGCAGTTGGGGGCTTGTGACCCCTCGGGCTGCATCGGGGGAGATTTTGGTGTTGTGGTAAACCCTTCCTTGTCCTAAACTGCCACAACGATCGAGGCCTTTCTTGTCCAGTCGTCGTTGGGATTGGATTAAGGAGGGCCTCTCATGTTGTATCACGGAAGTGGATCTCGGGGCCAGAGCTTTCGCTTGGTCCGCCACGCTTCTCTGCAGGGGGACGGGCTGCCTTTCGGCGACGTGCTCGGCGAGGAGGAGATCCAACGGGCCTTCGAGGCGGAAAATGCCTGCTTCGCTCAGGGCGGTGGGGACATCTATACCCCAGCGATCACCCTCTGGGCCTTCTTGCCCCAGGTGCTGCACGCGGGGCGATTGCGATCCTGCACGGCGGCCGTGTCGCGGGTGGTCGTGTTGTGCGTGGCCCTGGGACGCCGGCCGCCGTCGCCGGACACCGGCGCGTACTGCCGGGCACGGGCG
>DATKZH010000265.1:0-5588 GCA_035528065.1 Thermoguttaceae bacterium
GGCCGGGGGTGGCCCCAGTCTTAGGTTGACGGTGCCCCCAGGGAGCGATACAATCGGCAGATGATGAGGAGGGTGGTTTTCTTGACAACGGCCCCCTCCAGGCGACGGTATCGTGTGAACGACCCTCTTCATGGAGGACGAGAATCGGCCGGCAACCAGGGACCTAGAAGATGCACTTGCATCGATCCCCGTCGGGCTGGGTGGTCCAGGCACCCGCAAAGCTGAACTTGTTCTTCGAAGTGCTGGGCAAACGTGACGACGGGTATCACGAGGTGGAGACCCTTGTCTATCCGATCGACCTATACGATACGTTGTACTTCCGGGAGGAATCAAGCGGGCAAATCAAGCTTGATTGCGAAAGGGTTTCCGGAGTTTGGGGGCCAAGAGGCTCCGGGCTCGGCGAAGTGCCGCGGGGGACCGACAACCTGGTCGTTCGTGCGGCGGAGTTGTTCAGGCGGCGAATCGGGCTGCCGAACGGTGCTTCGTTGCGGCTGGTGAAGCGGATTCCCAGCGCGGCCGGGCTGGGCGGAGGCTCGAGCGACGCGGCCGCTACGTTGGCAGCAGCCAACGCCGCGTGGGGTGTTGGCTGGTCGTCGGCCCAATTGGCCCAATTGGGTGCCGAATTGGGTAGCGACGTGCCGTCGTTCTTTGCCCAGGGTCCAGCCGTCTGCCGAGGTCGGGGCGAGAGGGTCGAACCGGTTACGGGGGTGGGGATGCTCCATCTCGTGGTGGTTCGTCCTCCCGCGGGCCTGTCGACGGCGGAAGTCTATCAGGCCTGCCGCTCGGCCGCTCGACCTCACCGGTTGCCGCCGCTTTTGGAAGCCCTTCGCCGAGGAGATTGGGCCGCCGCGGGTCGGTTGCTGTTCAACCGTCTCGAGTCGGCCGCCGAGAAGCTTTCGCCCTGGATCGATCGAGTGCGACGCGAACTGAGGAAGCTGGATTGTCCGGGGCACGGGATGAGCGGAAGCGGCACATGCTACTTCGGGCTCTGCCGCCACGCGCGTCACGCGCGGCGCACGGCTCGACGTTTGCAGGCTAGGGGAATTGGGGTTGCCTTTGCAGTCCGAGGTAGCCGCTAAAACGCCCGGAACGTAAGGAGAACGGCCGTGGATATCACCGAGGTTCGCATCAAGCTCATGGACGAGCCGGGAGAGCGACTGAAAGCGTTCTGCTCCATCACCTTCGACGACTGCTTTGTCGTCCGCGACTTGAAGATCATCGAAGGCGCAAGCGGGCCCTTCGTGGCCATGCCCAGCCGCAAGCTCACGGCGCATTGCCCCAGTTGCCGCGGCAAGAACCATCTTCGCGCGGCGCACTGCAACCAGTGCGGCGCGCGGCTGAAGGAGACGCATGCGGCCAAGGACGACGAAGGGCGGGCCAAACTCTATGCCGACATCGCCCACCCGATCAATTCCGCCTGTCGGGAGATGATCCAGGCCCGGGTGATTCAGGCATTCATGGAGGAGAAGGAACGGGCCGCGGAGCCCGGCTACATCTCCTGCTACGAAGATCTCGATTCCGACGTCGGGCTCGCTGAAGGGCCGACCACGCTGCCGGTGGATCGCACCGAAGTGCAGCAGGCCGAGCCGCCCCACGGACCGCACACGGCCCCGGCCCGCCAGGGTCGCCCCGCCAATCGACCCAGGAGGCGCGATTTCGGCGCCGGGATCTTCGAGTAGCGCTGTCCCTTGGTGGCGTACCTTCAACGCGTCGACTCGCACGTCCGTGGCGAGGAGCGACGATGTCTCGTTGCGTCACCCGAAGTACGCCACCGCGTTGGTGAACACGCGCATCCCATCGCCCACTTCGCCCGCCTCGCCACGGGTCCAGCGGGGGTGATGGGTGGGGTCGATGTGGCGTTCGGGGTGGGGCATGAGCCCGAAAACGCGCCCCGTCGTATCGCAAACGCCCGCCGTGTCGGCCACGGAGCCGTTGGGATTGTCCGGATACGGAATGGGCCCTGCCGCGTCGCCGTCGCCGGAAAGCGATCGGTAACGGAGCACGAGCTGACCGCCGGACTCCAGGGCCCTGAGCACCCCCTCGTCGCGGGGGACAAACTTCCCCTCGGCATGGGCAACCGGCAGGTACATCGCGTCGATCCCTTCGAGGAAGACCGACTTGGACCCGCACACCTTCAACCGCACCCAGCGGTCTTCGAACTTGCCCGAGTCGTTCCAGGTCAGCGTCGCCGGCGGGCCGTTCTGAGGGTCGGGCTCGAGCAGGATGCCCGACTTCATGAGCACCTGCAATCCGTTGCAGATGCCCAGGATCAGCTTCTCCTCGGCCTTGAACTGAGCCAGAGCGTCGGCCAGGTGATGCTGGATCTGGTTGGCCAGGATCCGCCCGGCGGCCACGTCGTCGCCGTAGCTGAAGCCGCCCGGGATGCAGAGGATCTGAAACCGGGAGAACAACGTGGGATCTTCCAGCAGCCGGTTGACGTGCACCAGCTCGGCGCGGGCGCCCGCCTGCTCAAACGCAAACGCCGTCTCCACGTCGCAGTTGGTGCCGGGGGCTCGAAGTATGAGGACGTTCGGTTGGGCCATGGGCGTGGGGTTTGGGGGTTGGGAGTTCAGGGTTCGCGGTTCAGAAGTCAGGACTCGGAATTCAGGACTCAGGGCTCACGATTCGGTGGTGGGCGATGTTGCCTCGGGTATCGGCGTTGGGGGACCGGCCGACGAAGCCTACCAGTCCAGCGGCTTCTGCCACGCTTCCTTCAGAGCCCGCAGTTCGGCTTCGATGACCAACGGGGCGCCGATTTCCGTGGCCGTGTCGGGTCGATCGTCGGGGATCGGGCGAGGGATGCCGACGATTTCGAGCTTGCCGGTGTCGACGACCTCGCCGACCAGGGCGTGCGGGACGTCGGCAAGCGCCGCCTCGAACGCCTCGGCGTAACCTTCGCGGACCTCGCACACGAAGCGGGTGTTCGACTCGCTGAACAGGAGCACCGCCGTGGCCGCCGGGTAAGCACAAAGCGGGTGCAGCTCCTCGTCGGGCATCTGTTCCGAGAGCCTCGCCGCTTCGGCGGCCGACTGCTCGTCGATCTCGATCCCGTGCGGCACCTGGGCGAGGAAGAGGCGGGCGCCGAGGCTGCCGGCCAGTGCCATTTCGGCGGCCGCGACGGCCAGTCCGCCTTCGCTCATGTCGTGGCACGCCCGCACCAGTCCGGCGTCGATCGCCTTGTGGACCGCCGCGAAGGTGCGCTTGGCCACCTCCGGATCGACCCGGGGGACTTGGCCGCCGCCGAGCGACTGAACCAGGGCGAAGTGCGACCCGCCCATCTCCTCTTTCGTGACGCCCACTTGATACAGGTAGTTGCCCGGCTCTTTCAAGTCCATGGTCGCCGAGCGGCGCACGTCGTCGACCTGCCCCAAGGCGCTGATCAACAGCGACGACGGGACGGAGATCGTCTGGTCGGAGCCTTCCGGGCGGAACTCGTTGTTGAGGCTGTCCTTGCCGCTGATGAAGGGCGTGCCCAGGACCACGGCGACGTCGTGGCAGGCCAGGGCGGCACGGACGAGCGAGCCGAGCGTTTCCGGCCGATCGGTGTTCCCCCAGCAGAAGTTGTCGAGGAGGGCGATCCGGCTCGGGTCGGCGCCCACGGCCACGCAGTTGCGCACGGCCTCGTCGATCGCGCCGGCGGCCATCCAGTACGTGTCCAGATCGCCGTAGCAGGGGTTCATGCCGCAGGCGATCACGATCCCGCGGTAGGAGTCGAGCACGGGGCGGAGCACGGCGGCGTCGCCGGGGCCGTCGTTTTCGGCGCCCACCAGCGGCTTGATCACGCTGCCGCCCTGCACTTCGTGATCGTACTGGCGGATCACCCAGTGCTTGCTGGCCACGTTGAGCGAGCCGAGGATTTCGAGAAGCTCCCGGGTGTAATCCCACGTATGTTTCTCCGGCAGCGGCTGCGACTGGACCGGCAGCGGCTCGTACACCGCCTCGCGGACCACCGGCGGGCGGCCGTCGTGCAGGAAATCCATGGCCAGGTCGGCCACTTGCCGGTCGTTGTACTTGAGCACGAGCCGGCCGGTGGGCACGAACTCGCCGATCACGGTCGCCTCGACGCCTTCCGAGGCACAGAGGGCCGACAGCTCCTCCCATTTGTCGGGCGGCACGGCCAGCGTCATTCGTTCCTGGGCCTCGGAGATCCAGATTTCGGTGTACGAGAGGCCCTCGTATTTCAGAGGAACTCTCTCCAGCCAGACCTCTGCGCCGATGTGCTCCCCCATCTCGCCCACGGCGCTGGAGAACCCGCCCGCGCCGCAATCGGTCACCGCGTGGTAGAGTCCCCGGTCGCGGGCCACCAAGAGCACGTCGAGGAGCATCTTTTCGGTGATGGCGTTTCCGATCTGGACGGCCCCGCCGGAGACCGTTTCGCTCTGGCTGGTGAGCTCGGCGGAGCTGAACGTGGCGCCGTGGATCCCGTCGCGCCCGGTCCGCCCGCCCACGGCCACGGCCAGGTCGCCCGGCTTGGGCTCCTTGCGCGACTTGTCGCGGGGGATCAGCCCGATGTTGCCGCAGTAGACCAGCGGATTGCCCAGGTATCGCCGATCGAAATAGATCGCCCCGTTGACGGTGGGAATTCCCATCCGGTTGCCGTAGTCGCGTACGCCGGCGACGACGCCCTTCATCACGCGGCGCGGGTGGAGGACGCCGGGCGGGAGCTGTTCGGCGGGGAAGTCGGGGGGGGCAAAACAGAAGACGTCGGTGTTACAGATCGGCTTGGCCCCCATGCCGGTGCCCATCGGGTCGCGGATCACGCCGCCGATGCCGGTATTCGCCCCACCGTACGGCTCCAGGGCCGACGGGTGATTGTGGGTTTCGACCTTGAAGACGACGTTGTTCTCGTCGTCGAAGCGGACGATGCCGGCGTTGTCCTCAAACACGCTCACGCACCAATCATCCGGGCCCGCCTGCCGGCGGATTTCGACCGTGGCGGCGAAGATCGTCTCCCGAAGCATGTTCTCAAACGCCCGCTCTCCGCGGTCGTCGCGATAGCGAATGCGGCCGGCGAGCGTCTTGTGGCTGCAATGCTCGCTCCAAGTTTGGGCGAGCGTTTCCAACTCGATGTCGGTTGGATCGCGGCCGAGGCGGCAAAAATGCTCCTGAATCGTCTGCATTTCTGCCGGCTGGAGATAAAGCTGCCGCTCGCGGCTGAGCGTGCTGAGCGCCGCCTCGTCGAGATCGCGAATCGGAACGGTGAGCAACTCGAAGGCATAGGACGAGCCCAACTGAATCTGCTCGAGCCCGAGCGGGCCGACAATCACCTGGTCGATCGCGTCGTTGGCCAAGATTTTCGAGGCCAGCCGATCGATGAACTCGTCGGAGACTTCTTCGAACCAGTACTTGCGGAGCGTGCGGACGGCGTCGGCCTCGATGCCCAGGTCGGCGATTGCGCGCTTGGCGCTTTCGGCAACCGGGTCCATCACGCCAGGTTGGGGCAACACGTGCACGACGCGCGATTTGCCCTCGGGCGGGACGAGAAGCTGCGGATCGGCGACGCGGGCCACGACCGTACGCTCGACGATCGGGTCGGCAAGCAGTTGGCCGGTAAGGCGCGCCAAGTCGTCGGGCGCGAGGTGCGGCCC
>DATKZH010000266.1:0-10977 GCA_035528065.1 Thermoguttaceae bacterium
GTCGCCGCGGCGGAGCACGTCTTGGATGGGGGGCTTGATGCGGGGGCGGCCGCCGGTTCGGAAGGTGCGGCCGCGGGGGCGGGGCGCCGGCGGTTCGTCGTCGGGCCCGTCCGCCGTCTCGTCGGGCCCGTCCGCCGTCTCGTCGGGGTCGGCTGCGGAGGCCGAAGGGGGCTTTGCTTCCCCCCTGCCCCCGTCGGGCCCCAGCGGCTTGTTCGGATCGAAGCCGCCCTGGCGGAAGTACTGGGGCTCGACGTCGCTGATGTGTAAGAACCCGTTCCGACCCACGCCGAAATCGACGAACGCCGCCTGGATGCTGGGCTCCAGGTTGACCACCACTCCTTTGTAGATGTTTCCTACGTAGTTGTCCTGGCCGGTTCGCTCGACGTAGAGCTCTTCGAGGACTCCGTCTTCAATGATGGCAATCCGGCATTCTTCGGGCTGCCGTACATTGATCAACATTTCTTGCTTCATGTTCTCGCCTTTTCGACCGGCAAGGTCGGCGAGCACGCATTCGCTGGCGGGTACGGGGCGCGTCGTTCGCAGAACAGGCTGGGCGGATCATGCATCGAGCTCCACCGTGGTGCGCGTCAGGTAAACACCCTCATGCTCCAGCGATTCCAGCCCCAGTGCCCGGAGCACGTCGCGCGGCCCGGCACTCGCGCCGCGGCCGATCGAAAGCCGCATCGTGAGCACGCCCTCCCGGAGGGTCAGCTCCTGGAGGAACGGGCGGACGTCGATCGGTCCGCGGCCCGCGGCACGCTGGATCGGGCAGGACGACGCGGCCAGAAGCCGGGCCATCCGGTCCGACGCGTCCGCGCGGCGCGGGGCCGGGACGGACACCTGGTACCGAGCGCTCTTCACCGCCGGCTTTCGGGTTCCGGGCGGAAGGAGTGCGACGGAGCGGAACGTGAGGCCGGAAAGCGCGTGCTGCGCAAGCAGTTCGAGCAGCTCGCCTGCCGTGTACGATTCGGCCAATTCCAGTTCCATCACTTCGTCGAGTCCTTCGATTCCCAGGGCCAGGGCCGAGGGGAAGCTCATTCGGGGTTTGGGATGAAAGCCTTGGCTCATCCCCAACCGCAGTCCGGCACGCCGGAACAACCGCTCCATCGAGCGGGCCAAGTCCCGGTGGCCGACCAGACGCAGGTCTCCCTGTTTGCGAAAGCGAATACGTACTCGTTGTCGAACCATAGGTCCGAACTCCCCCGTCACTGCCGTTGGTGGCGGGGAACCGTGTTAATCTGTTTCACCGTCTCTTCTTCGCGGAGCGCTCCGCGTCCCCGGGCAGGCGGCGACGGGGGGGCGGCCCTCACGTCGACCTGAGCCCGGAATGCTTGTCTGCTTCGACTTGTGCCCCTTCCTTTCACGCAAAGTCGCCGGGCTTGGACATCCCGTACCCGGCTGCTGCCGGGGGCGCCAAGCGGGACAAGGAAAAGCCTGCACGACGCGGGCGCCACTGGCAACTCGCCAGTGCACGGGCAAGATGCCCGTGGCACCCTATCGCACCGTGCAATTCGTCGTCCTTCCCGTTTAGGGCCCCAATTCCGGCACGTGTCTCTTGAGTTCTCCTCTCAGGAAGCTCTCGATGGTTCGCGCGTTCTCCATCGCCATGGCGCGACGGGCCACCGCCTCGCACTGCTCGATGGTCACGCTGCGACAGACCTTCTTGATTTCGTAGATCGCGCTGGGAGTCATACTCAGTTGCCGCAGGCCCATTCCCAGCAGCAGCATCGTGTAGGTGGGGTTTCCGCTCATCTGCCCGCACAGGCTCACCGGGACGGACTTCCGCAGGCCCGCCTCGACGGTCATGGAAATCAGTTTCAGCACGGCCGGATCGGCGGCGTTGTACAGCCCCACGACGTCTTTGTTGCTTCGGTCGACGGCCAGCGTGTATTGAATCAGGTCGTTGGTTCCGATGCTCAGGAAATCGACCTCCTCGACGAACTGGTCGATCATCATCACGGCCGAGGGGACCTCGACCATCATGCCGACGGGCACGTCCGGGTTGAACGCCACCTCGCGCTCCTCCAGGTCTTCCATCACGTCGCAGAGGACCATCTTGGCCTGGCGGAATTCGAGCAGCGTGGAGACCAGAGGGAACATGATCCGCACGTTCCCCAACGCGCTGGCGCGAAGTGCCGCCCGCAACTGCCGGCGGAACATCGGAACGTTCCGCAGCGCCAGCCGGATGCTGCGGAGTCCGAGGAACGGGTTGCGTTCGTCCTCCGGGGCGGGGAGATGCGGGACCTTGTCGGCCCCCAGGTCGAACGTGCGGATGGTGATCGGCCGGCCGGTCATGGCCCGGACGACCCGGGAGTAGGCCTCGAAGTGGACCTCCTCGTCGGGCTCGGTCTCGGCGCCCAGGTAGAGGAACTCGGTGCGGTACAAGCCGACGCCGTCGGCCCCGCGATCCACGCAGTGATCGACCTCGTAGGGGAACTCGATGTTGGCCATCAACTCGATGCGGACTCCGTCGGCCGTCTCGGCGGGCAGGTCGCGGAGCGTTTCGAGCCGGGCGGCCAGTGAGCGGTTCTCTTCGACTTCATGCCGATAGCGGGCGATGGTTTCCTCATCGGGATGAAGGACCACCAAGCCCTGGTCGCCGTCGATGATCACCAACTCCCCGCCGGACACGTCGGTCAAGAAGGGGCCGGTTCCCACCACGGCCGGGATCCCCAGCGCTTCGGCCAGGATCGCCGTATGGCCGCCGGGGCCCCCCACTTCCGTCACGAAGCCTTTGACGAAGTCCCGATCGAGCTTGGCCGTCTCGCCGGGAGTGAGGTTGTGGGCCAAGAGGAGCACGGGCGAGGTCAGCCGGGTGATTCCCTCGCGGCTGCGGCCGAGCAGGTGGCGCAGGAGCCGTTTTTCGATGTCGAAGATGTCGTACGCCCGCTCGGCCAGATCGTGGCCTTCCAGTTTCTGGAAGACTTGGACGTAGCGGCGGAGCGTGCGACTGACGGCGTACTCGGGGGAGTAGTGACGCTCGCGGATCATCTCCTCCAGCTCGCCCCGCAGGCCGGTGTCCTCGAGCATCTGCCGGTGGGCTTCGAAGATCGCGCCGTACTTCTCACCCAGCTCCTGCGAGACGGCGTCGCGGCTGCGGGCGATTTCCTCGCTGGCAGCGACGATGGCTTTATCGAGGCGATCCAGTTCGTCTTCGACTGCGTCGCGCGAGACGAACCGCCGAGGGATACGAAATCCCTCGTTGTCCATCACCAGCGCTTCGCCGATGGCCACACCCGGCGAAACGGCGATACCCTCTAGTTTCTGCATCTGAGTCCTTCACGGCGCAGCAACACCGCGCCCCGGGCTGACCGGAACGGGAAGCCGCTTCCCGGCAACTCTTGCCCAGGGCTTCCCACGGCACGATAGGGCAGTCCCCCGGTCTCTTGCGTCGCCGCCGTACGTTGTCCGACTTGTTTTGGATCACCTACCGGGAGGTGGATCGCCGTCCGAGGCGGCTTCGGAGCGGCCGGTCTCGCCCGGGTTCTGTTTGCGCTGTTTCGCAGGTTGGCTTGCGCCGACCTCATTCTCGTCGAACTTGTTTTCGAACAACCGGGCCAGCGCCTCCAGCACGGCGTCGGCGTCCCGCCCCGTGGCTTCCAGCAGCAACTGTTCGCCTTCCAACGCGCAAAGCGAGACGATCTGGAGCACGTTGGTCGCGTCGACGCGCCGGTTCCCTTTGACCAACTGCACTTTGGCCGGGACCTGACCGGTCAATTTGGCAATCAAAGACGCAGCCCGTATGTGCAATCCGTCGGGATTGGCTACGGTGACGGTCCGCGTTGCCTTGGCGTGAGACATCGGTGCTGGCCGGAGGGTTCGAGTCGGGGTCAGGATCCGAATTGGTCGTTGTCGGCTTCATCCAACAGTTGCTGGATGTCCTCCACGGTCTTGGATTGCTTGAGGAACCGGCAGAACGTGTCGTCGCGGAGCTGGCGGGAGATGTTCTCCAGGGCCCGCAAATGATCGCCGGGCCGGTCCGGGGGCGAGATCAGCAGGAAGAACAAGTGGACCTTCTCACCGTCGAGGCTGTCGAAATCGACCCCTTTGCCGCTGATCGCCACGTTCCCCACCAACCGGTCGACGCTGGGGTGTTTGGTGTGCGGAACGGCCACGCCGCGTCCGATCCCGGTGCTGCCCAACTCTTCGCGTTTGAGGATCGCCTTCACGATGCTCTCAAACTCGTCTTTCTCGATCTGCCCGGCATCCATCAACGCCTGGACCATCTCCCGAATCACCCCTTCTTTGTCCTGGGCGGCGAGATCCGCTCGGATCGCCCCGGAGACCACAAAGTCGGCGAACTTCATGCAGAGATTCTCCTCATCTTCACGTCCGCAGAGACGAACTCAGCCGACGCCCCTGCGCCGGGCGGAAGCGCCCAGAGGGCCAACTCCCTCACTTGCCTAACCGACCCGAGACCGCATAGGAGCGCTCATTGCCGATCTGCCGGGCTGCGATGGCGGTCCTGGATCTTCTTCTTGTATTTGCGGAGCTGCTGCTCCAACTTGTGCATCACTTGGTCAATTGAGCCCATCAGGTCGTTGGACCGGTTGCTCGCCACGAAATCGTGCTTGTGCTCGGCCGATACGCGCAGGTCGATGCTCGGCTCATCTTGACGCTCCAGATCGACCGTCACCTCAATCGCGGTGAGCCGATCGAACAGCCGCGACAACCTCTCCAACTTCGCTCGGATTTTCGCTTGCGTTTCGTCACTCAAACTACCATGCCGAGTTGATATCCCAATGTGCACCGAGTCCACTCCTTGCTGCGAGCTGGGGAGGGACCAAGTCTCCTCCCAAATGCCAAATTCTAGCGAAACTCATCCCCGTCGACAAACCGAAAGCCGGGCGATCGCCCTTTTTGGCCCCTTTCTAGTCTACAAAGTGTAGCTTTTTGTGGCTGGAGACGCTGGCACAGCCGAGGGCCTTCGTGCAGCCGTTAACCATTTAGCAGAAAACGATTTACGGCTGGTTTCCGGCGGATGCGCCACGCGAGCCTGGTCGAAGACGGCGGTGAGAAGCTCCGGGGCGCTCCGCGGGCGCGTGGGAGACGGCGAACGCACCGTCGAGGACACGCGGCCCGAGGAGCATGTTCAGCCCTACGTCCCAGGAAATAGCTCGCCGGATGGGGAGCCTCCCCCCTAAAGAGGCCGTGGGTCGGCTTGCGTCTCCCCCCCGAGCGCGGCGCTGGATTGGAGTCGCTCTTCCCACTTCTGGATCCAAGGGCGGCGCTTGGAAGCCGTATCTTCGGGGCGGTAATTGAGGCCCAATTTGGTGACTCTTCGCAGCGTCTGGAAGCTGACGACGCGAAAGGCAAGCGTGTTGTGGTCCAAGTATCCGACCAGGTGGGTGGCCTGCTGGCCATCCAGTGCGTTGTCCCCGAACTTCCACAGCATTTCGTAGAGGCTGGCCCCTTCACTGCCATGTAGCCTCTCCATGGCTGTCCGGACTTGGGCGGCAGCCAGCGGACTTCGCACCACGGCAGCACGCAACTGCTCAACGTAGTCGGGCCAAGCCATTTTCTGATCGGGGTCGTCCAGGGCGGCTACCAGCAACTCGAAGTCACCCAGGCAGTCCAGACATCGCAACGCCAGCGAGCGGACCTCTCGGCGGCGGTGATCGGCCAGCTCCCGGAGCCCCAATACGGTGGACCGGCCGACTTCCAGCTCTCGCTCCACGGTGCCCGAAGCCCTTTGATCCAAGAGGCTGAAGGTGTCGCCCACGATCCAGTCGGGAAACCGCCCGACCGTCGCCGGCTCAAGCGGCTGGTCGTCCAGCGTCAACCGGACGGGGGCGTCGACCAGCACCGGTCCGCTCCCCGCACCTTCCTGCCAGGAGACGCTCCCTGAGGTGGCGTACAGGTTCGCCGTGAGCGCCCCCGGCTGGGTCTCCGGGTCGGCACCGGAAGTGGATGCCCGGAACACTTCGATGGCCAGTCGCGAGCCGGGAGCTTCGAATGCGATCGTCCCTGAGCGGTCACCCACTTGGAGCCGGAGTCGGCTCCCCGGCTTTTCGGGGGCATCGATGACCAGTCTCCCGTGCTCGACAAGCAGGCCGGCAGTCCCCGTTTGATCGGCGGGCAGCAGCTCGATCCGAGTGCCGTCAATCAGCCAGACCTGCGTCTGGTCGACCAGGTGGAGCATGGGCCGGTACGTGGGAAGCGACAGGTAGCTCGCCTGGGCAGTCAGCGAGGCCAGGTCCTGCAACCGTCGCCAGGTGCCGGTGTCGGCCTCATACACCAGAAGGACCTGCAAAGGGGAGTCAAACTGACCCATCACTTCCGAGGGGAGCGGGGCCCTTGCCGGCGCCGGCTCTGTGCGGGGCGGGGCGTCCGGCTGATCGGCCGGTTGCATCCCCGGCTGGTCGGTCTCGGCCACACCGGCCACTGGAGGCTGAGCCAGGGGCGGGGGCGTAGAACCGGCGGGAATCAGGGGCGCCGGCTCCCTGCGGGGCTCGACACCCATGCCAACTCCCGGGACAGTTGCCGAAACCCCAGGCTCCCGTCCCGCGAGATCCTGGGGGCGTGGCTCGACCGGCGGGGATTCGCCAGGCGGGGCGGGTTCGCCCTGCCCCTCGGGGGGAGCTTTGCCCTCCGGAGCCGTTTCGCTCGGGTCGACCTGGTCAACCATGCCTCCGGGTGCGGTTGCCGGCGGGCCCTCCGGTCGGCTTTTCGGCAACTCGGCCCCAGGGGCTGCGGGCGTCGTGGGGAGAGTGTCTGAGGCCGGGCCCTCAGCCCCATCCGTCTTCGCAGCCGTTGGGCCCGCCTCGGGCGACTCGGCCTCCGTCGGCCCGCCGACGTTGGGCCCGCTTTCGCCGGGCCACCGATTCGGGACGGGAGTCGACTCAGGTGCCCGCCCCACCGGCTCGCCGGCTCCACGGAATCCCACCAGATTTTCGAGGAACGAGCCGGGCTCCAACTGACCGGTCATGGCCAGCACGAGGATCACGCTCACCGCAACCAAGGCGACAACGACTGCCGTCCGCCGCCAGCTAGGGGGCCTCGTCTGATCGCGAAGCCATCTGGGGCGGGACGTGGCTCGTGGGGCCGCTGCGGGCTCTGGGGCAGGTTCTCCCGCTTGGCGTGGCGATTCGGGGGCCGACTCCGCGCCCCCAACATCGTCCGTCTCTAGCGCTGCTTTGGCCTGGCTCATGAGCTTGGGCAACTGATACATCCGCTGTCGGCTTGCCGGGTCGACCTCGGCCGGCTCCCCCAGGACCAGCGCCAGGATCTGGTGACAGCAAGCCACTTCCGCCAGATGGACGTCGGATTCCAGGCAGATCTTCTCGAAGTCGAGCACCTGGTCGGGGGCCAGCGAGTTATCGAGATACTCGGCCACGGTATTCGGGTCGAGTCCCAGGCCGCGGTCCGACACGTCGGGCGTACCGAGTCGCAGCCGACGCATCACGTCGCGAATGCGGTGTAGGAGGTTGGTGGCGAACTCGCTTTCCTCGATCTTCTTTCGGATCGCGTCGGCATCCTCGGGCTCGAGAATGTCGTCGAGGTAGGCAAGCATGGTGCGCAGGGTGAGTCGCATGGCGTAACGGGGCCTCCCTTCGATGAGCGATCGAGTGCCAGGGCGCGGCGGGCCGGTTGCCCTCTGCCGAGACATGCCCTTCCATGAGTATTGGTGCACTCTTGGCCGGGGATCCGTGCATCCGGATCGAAGATTGACCCCACTCTATCCTGTGGGCCAAGGCAGGTCTTCCAACGCAACTCTTTTCTTCGCAATAGGTTGCGTCGGGTCCTGGTTCCTGCTCGAATTGAGCGGAAATCAGCCGGACCGGCTCTCAGCGGCCCCTCCACGGGTTGGCAACGTGGGGGAGCTGGGACGCTCCGGGCTGCGACCTGCCGGGCCGATCGGAGACCGCTCCCCGAAGCCCAGCGCTGGTTGGCCCGGCGCAGGCGGCGGGGCATGAGAATCGGCGTGCGAGCCGGCGTGGTATGCCGCGCCCGTTTCGGCCCCGGTAGGAAACGCGACCAGCGCCGCCAGGCAGACGAGCAACTCCAACAGCCCAACCACGACCGGATGCAGAGCAGGCCGGCGAATGGGGGTCTGGGGGGCAAGCCAAGTGGCCCGTTGCCAACCGTCCGGGGTACGCCGCCAGGAATCCAACGGCCGGTCGGGGGCCGCCGGCGTTTCCGGCAGTCGGACTTCGGTGGCCAGCCAGCCCACGGCCGCCAATAGCACCAGGAGCCAACCCAACCGTCGCATGATCCCCTCCAAGACAGTCCCTACGGTGATGCTTCAGATAGGGGTGCAAGCCGCGGGCCGCTGGTGGGGTGGTGTCAACCGCCCGACGCGCAAACGGGGCAATAGCCGAGAGTTGCCGCTTTCCGAGCCGCCGGCGCGAGGGCGACCGTGAGGTCTTTTGGCAACGGGGCGCGGAGGCACGGGTTGCGTTGGTGCAACGCGGTTGCCAAGTCAAGACGTCCCGTGGCGCGGTAGCCGGAGCGACCGGGATTTCGGTTTGCCTCGGGGCAGGTTTTGTCGTAGGGTTTTCCTAGGTACGAGATGACGGCGCTCGGCCGGTAGCGTTACCGGTAGAGAGCCTGGATGACCTCTCCGATTACGGCAACCCCCGGGTAGGCAACGCGATGTCCGACGCACAGTTCCCTGCGCTTGACTTGAAGAAGATCCTCACCGGAGCGCAGCTACCAGCCCTTCCGCAGAGCGCGATTCGGCTGTTGGAGTTGTCGCAGGATCCGGAAAATGGTCCTGCGGAATTCGCCGTTCCGATCGAGACGGATCCGGGGCTGGCCGGCCAGGTCCTCCGCTTCGTGAATTCGTCGTATTTCGGGTTTTCTCGGGAGATTTCCAGCGTGAAGCTGGCGATCACCCTGGTGGGGATCCGCACGATCAAGAACTTCGCCCTGTGGAGTGCGGTCTTCAGCCTGATGCCCAACCCCAAATGCGGCCCCTTCGATCTGAAGAGCCTGTGGCAAGACTCCTTGCGGCGTGCGTTGTTCGCTCGGGCGGTGGCGAAGATGCTGGGGATCAAGGAGATCGAAGAGCCGTTTTCGGCGGCCTTGTTGCAGGACATGGCCGTCCCTTTGCTGGCCAGGGAAGCGCCCGCGGCGTACGTGAGGCTGCTCAATGCCCGCCAGAACGGCAAGGTGCGACTGTCGGTCTTGGAGCGACACGTCTTCGGATGGACGCACGCCGAGGCCGCCGGAATCATCGCCCGGATGTGGAATCTTCCCGAAGCGTTCGCCGTGTTGATCGAGAACCACCTGGAGATCGACCGCTGGGTTCGCGATGCGGAAGCCGAACCGGGGAAGCTCGTCGTCGCCTTGTCGTCGATGTTGCCCACGACGGCGGATCAAGGCTGGAGCGATCGGACGCAGTTCGAGCATTACTATGAGGCCGTGTGTCCGGCCGGCGGTCCTCCGCTGCGGGGGCTATTGGAAAAGATCGACGAAGAGTACGCCGACTTCGCCCCCGTCCTGAAGCTCTCCACTCCGAGCAAATCCTTGGCGGAATGCTACGAAGAAGTCGTGGCGGCCACCTGAGGAACCGGTCCGTCGAGACCGATCCGTCCGCCCACTCGATCGCCATCCGAAGTCCGAAAGTGGCGATCTCCCGGGCCACACCTTCTCGGCTCCATTGTCCACCGCGGTGGATGGGCTTTGCGGTTGTCCGCTCGGCCAGGCCCACTCGCCCGAGCCGTTGACGGTGCTGCCCTTGCCAACGGAGCCGTCACTGCTGGCGCCGCCGCCCCGAAATGCGCGATTTGGGATTGGCCGGGACGCCCGCTAGAATAGAATGGAGGTGTGAGGACCGACGATGATGAGATCGTCGAGAGGGCCTCACCGCAACGTGGATGTCTTTCGTTGGCCAGGGACGTCGGTATTCGGGGAGCGATGTAACGTTGAGGGCTCGAGATCAAATCCGTTTGAGGCACATCGAACGCCAGGCCGAGGGCTACCTCGAGCTCGGCATGGCGGAACACGCGTTGGACGCCCTCGGTCGGCTGGGCAAGGCGGCCGACTTGAGCCCCCACTCGCTGTACCTGCGGGGCGAAGCGCTCCGCGAGCTCGACCGCCATGACGAAGCGCTCCGCCCGTTGCGACGGGCCGCCAAGGCCGATCCGGACAACGTACACGTCTGGCTTGCCCTCGGCTGGTGCCACAAGAGGACCGCCCGAATCGATCTCGCCGTCCGCGCGCTGGAAAGGGCGCTCGAAGTCGAACCGTCCGAGGCGCTGGTCCACTACAACCTCGCCTGCTACCTGAGCCTGGCCGGCGAGACGGATCGGGCGCTTACGCACCTGTCCCGGGCGGTGACCCTCGACGCTCGCTACCGCCTCTTGGCCCACGACGAGCCCGACTTCGACCCCATCCGGTCGGACCCGGGCTTCCAGGAACTGACGACCGTCATCGTCTGAGCCCCGGCCCCCCCGCCGACCGATCAACGCCTTGTAGGGTGCGTGAAACGCACCATTTTCCTACACTGTGCGTGAGAAACTCCTCCCACCCGTTCAGGAGCCTCGCGGCATGCCCGACTACCGCCGCTGGTACCTGCCGGGGGGCACGTTCTTCTTCACCTTGGTGTGCTACGGGCGACGCCCGCTCTTTGGCGATCCGTCGGTTTGCGCACTCCTGGGAGACGTAATGCGCGAGTTGCGTGACGAGCTCCCCTTCGAGAGCATCGCCGCGTGCCTCTTGCCCGACCACCTGCACGCGATCTGGCAGTTGCCAGCCGGCGACTCCGACTACTCGGGCCGATGGAAGGAAATCAAGAGCCGGTTCACGGAGCGATGGTTGGCGGGCGGCGGCACGGAGCTCCCCGTGAGCGAGTCGCGCAGGAAGCGAGGCGAGCGGGGCGTCTGGCAGCGCCGGTTCTGGGAGCACACGATCCAGGACGAGTCGGACCTGGAAATCCGGTTCGACTACGTCCACTACAACCCGGTCAAGCACGGCTACGTGCGACGGCCGTGGGACTGGGAGCATTCCACGTTCCGCCACTACGTGGCCATA
>DATKZH010000267.1:0-3110 GCA_035528065.1 Thermoguttaceae bacterium
ATGGGAACATGTGAAAACCGCTTCCATGTTCTACACCGGGCCCCTTTTCTTCGCACCCCAGTTTACGCAAATACCTCGCAATCGCGTTAGCCCGGGTAGACTGGGTAACATGCGGGGGCGCGCGATGGGGGTTGCAACCGAGTCATTTCGTCGTCGACGCGAATGTTACGAAGGTATTCGCCCGCGACCTTGACGGGGATGGGGACCTGGATTTCGTCGGAACGGGAGAAGGGTACGGCACTCGCGATGTCGGATGGTGCGAGAGAATCGATTCCGGATACCGCTTCCACGAATTCGATGTGCAAGACAACAAGAACGACGTCACCGGGGGGCACAACTGCGAAATGGTCGATGTGGACGGCGACGGAGATGAGGACCTGATTGCCGGAGGCGCGGACAAGAAGGACAACACTCAGCGGTTCCGGTGGTACGAATTCCAGCGGGTTGGTGGCCGCGTTCGGTGGGTCGAGCATGTTTTCGGTGTCACCAGTGTGAGCGGCTTCAAGCCTGGTCACGGCTTCTATTGCGGTGAAATGGCTTACGGCGACATGGACGGCGACGGCGATTTAGATTTCGCCTACGCCGGCCACGGCCGCGGTTTTCTCGGTTGGTTCGAGAATCGTCCACCCCGTTGAGAACCACGCGGCCCAGGTCTTGACAGCATGATGCCTTGCACAAGGTCGCTGCGCATCGGGCATCGCTTTGCTCAACAACTTCTCGATGAACTCGACGTCTCTTTCTGTGGAGAGGTAGACGAGCGTCCCCGAGAATGCGCCGTCGAGGGGTAGGACATTTCACCCTTCGCACGGGTACTCGAACGCTCGAATACGAGCGAGTGTCGAATTAGCTTTCAGTCCCGAGAGAAACCAAACATGAGGATGCGACCCCAAAGCTGGACTCAGCAGTCGTGCTGCCTCATTAGCGTGATCCGTCGTCTCCAGAAAGCAGAATGCTCATAGTTCTTGTGGCTCCAGCGAAACTTGGATGCGCGTCGCCCGGACCTTCGTCAAGTGCAGGGCGAGCTTGCGCCGGTTGCGGTTGTCCGCTTGAGGTTGTGGATTGGGTGATGTGGGCAACGGCTGACACTCCATCACCTCGAACTGGGCATCAGCGGGCTCCTGAAGCCGAACGGTGAAGGTCTTGCCATGTTGGGTGAGCGTGGCGGTTCGTCCCTGATCGCCGAGGCTGACCTTGGCCTCCGTGTGCAGGAACCACCAGAGTTCCGCGGGCTGTCGAGCGTGCAGTTCGTCCGTCAATACCAGGCGTTTGCGATCTTCGAGCGTAAACGTACGGACGGCGCGATCCACGTGCGGCTGATATGCCTGAGTTAAATCTACGACCGCCACGGCCTGCCGCGGCGTGGACTCGAACTGCACGATTTTCGCCACCGCCCTGGGATTCTGGTCGGGGTCTTCGTCAGGGTTGAACACCGGAACATTGTGGCCTTCAGCTCGTACGCGGTAATAGGCGTAGCGCGGGTTCTTGTGCCGATGCGCCATGTAGGTTTCATGCTCGACGCCGGAGTCGATAATCCACCGCTCCCCCGCCGAGTCCAGCACGAAGGTGCCGAGATCCAGATGACGGTGGCCGCCGAGGTTCATCGAGTCGCCGGCCTGGATGCCGATCATCATCGCATCCGGCTCCCAGGAACTCCGCAAGGAGGCGCATTCGGCCTCGCGGAAATATCGGTCCAACGGCAACATTCTGAAATCGAGTCCTCGACCACGGCCGTCGTACCAGAGCAGGTCCAACGCCCCGGCGCGCTCGTTGCCGCCTTCCAGGGCGCTGAGCCGGAACCAACTGAATGCCGGCACGTCGTACTTGCGCGCGAGCCAGAAATGTTGCGGCTCGGAAACCCGCGATCGCCCGCAATCCGCAAAATCAAACGCCACCCGGCCGGCGCCGGAGAGGTAGATCTGGTAGAAGCCGCTCTGTCCGAAGGCGCCGACCTGCGACAGGCCGAAGTCTGTACCCAGGGCCGTTTCCAGCGACGACAGTAGCACAACGTTATATCGGGAACCATAACCCCAATACGTAGCCCCCTCGGTGCCGGCGCCGTCCGGCGCGTAATGTTGCATCGCCAACGGCACGCTTTGCACTGCCTCGTAAACAATCCGCGCCGCGATCTGCGGCTCCTCGTCGGCGACGGCCAGCGCGCCGCTGATCAAGCCACCGTTGCACACCTGGTTCCAGTTGTTCTCGTTGCGGTGCCAGCCCTTCTTGCTCTCGTAGACCTTCAGCCCCTCACGTAAGCCTTTCGAGACAATCGCCTCGCGCAACACTTGCCGCCGGTCTTCGGTCCAGCGATCGTACAGCCAGTCGTATCCCAACGCGAAGGCATGGGTCATCTCCGCCGTGTCCAGGAAATGCGCCGGGTTCCAGTCCGGGAACGCCGCGGCGGCCTCCAATTCCTTCCAGGCCCGGTCTGCATAACGCGGATCTCCCTCCAGGCGATTCACCAGCGCCAGAGTGCGGACGCGGTCCAACACCCGCCGGCTCACGCTTAACAGCCGCCTGCCATCCGGCTTTTCGTACTTGGAGACCGGTGCCGCGAGAAGCTGATCTGCGGACTTTGTGACGTCGCCGTAGATTCGCGCGGGCAGACCCCCGCCGCGCACCAAGGCTTTCATCGCATCAAACGTCCCCGGCTCGGCCATCACCCGTGGATGATCGAGCCGCAGGGTTGCCAGGATCTTCTCCGCAGGTGGCGCCGTCGGGCCGTTGTCGTCTGCGGTCTGTTCCAACGGGGCGCCAGAGGCCGTAGCCGCCAACGAGAGGATCAGCAAGAGGCAGAGGCGGCGGCTCCAGAACCGTGAGACGGCAGAGCGGGCGGTCATTGATCGTGAGCGGTTTGGCACTTTCGGTGTCCTTTCGCAAAAGACGGGGTTAGCTAATTGGCAAAGCGCACGCCGTCGCAGGCCAGCTTGTCGAGATTCGGGTCTGAATCTGCGTATTCCCTGATAAATGACGACCAGGTGGCCCCGGGGGATTGCTCCCCCGGGGCTCCCACAGATCCGTACGTGCTCGCATTAGAGCATACGGTTCCTCGAAATCATGATTCTTACGTGCTTCCCCGGTGGTAGATCTTCGGCAAGGGGAGCGGATATCGC
>DATKZH010000268.1:0-11745 GCA_035528065.1 Thermoguttaceae bacterium
CCAGGATAAGGTTCTTCGCGTAGCCTCGAATTAAGCCACATCCTCCACCGCTTGTGTGAGCCCCCGTCAATTCCTTTGAGTTTCAGCCTTGCGACCATACTCCCCAGGCGGAGCACTTAACACTTTCGCTACGGCCGGAAAACTATGGGAGGTCCTCCGACCCAGTGCTCATCGTTTACAGCTAGGACTACCGGGGTATCTAATCCCGTTCGCTCCCCTAGCTTTCGTGCCTCAGCGTCAGAAGAGACCCAGTGAGCCGCTTTCGCCACGGGTGTTCCTTGCGATATCAACGCATTTCACCGCTCCACCGCAAGTTCCGCTCACCTCTGTCTCCCTCGAGCCCGGCAGTATTGGGCGCAGTTCCTCGGTTGAGCCGAGGGATTTCACACCCAACTTACCGAGCCGCCTACGCACCCTTTAAGCCCAGTAATTCCGAATAACGTTTGGACGGTTCGTCTTACCGCGGCTGCTGGCACGAACTTAGCCCGTCCTTCCTCTGAGGATAGGTCAAGCCAGGAGGTGACCCCCTGACATTTCCTCCCCTCTGACAGCGGTTTACAACCCGAAGGCCTTCATCCCGCACGCGGCGTCGCTCGGTCAGGCTTTCGCCCATTGCCGAAGATTCTCGACTGCAGCCACCCGTAGGTGTCTGGGCAGTGTCTCAGTCCCAATGACACGGGTCATGCTCTCACACCCGTTACCCATCGTCGCCTTGGTAGGCCGTTACCCTACCAACAAGCTAATAGGACGCGGACCCGTCCCCAGGCGGAGTCTCACCTTTGGTCCGGAGACGTTATCCGGTATTACCTGCAGTTTCCCACAGCTATCCCGAACCCAGGGGTAGGTTGTCCACGCGTTACTCTCCCTTTCGCCGCTGTCCACCTCCCGAAGGAGGCTTCTCGCACGACTTGCATGCCTAATCCACGCCGCCAACGTTCATTCTGAGCCAGGATCAAACCCTTCAATTAGTGTAGGCTTGCCACGCCATCGGTTCGCCGGGGGCCGAAGCCCTCGCTTCCCCAATGCCGTGGATTGTTAGCCACAAGTGAGAAAGGCTCATCCAGGGCACCTCCCCCCGGTCGAGGGGGGCATGGTGCCCGACTACCAGTCTTGCACTGGCTGAAAAAAAGGGGCAAGTGACACACTCGCTACCAAATTGTCAAAGATCAGTTGAGGGTGAACGGTTACCGCCGGAAACGGCCAGCGGACCGAGCACTCAGCATTGTATTCCTATTTCGACTCCTGTCAACGGGCCATCCAGAAATTTTTTGGAAGCCACCTAAACCCAACAGGGCCAATGCGTTTGCCTCCCTCGCCCAGCCTGCCTCCCGAAGTTACGCAGGAAACAAACCCCTCGCAGTGGGGGCAACCTCCACCGCCGGATGATTCCCGGCCAAGGCCCCCGCCAGCCCATCGCTGACGCCCGGAACCGGCCCCAGGGCCACCAAGCCGTGGCCGACCGGCCCTCTCAGACCGCCTCCTCAGTCACCGGCCCGAAATGCTCCTCCCACTTTTTGGCCAGCTTCTTCCCCAATGGTAGAAGCCGGGCCTGCTCGTCGGCAGAAAGCGGCTCAAACCGCTTGACAATCTCCACGTTCTCGCGGAGCTGCTCGACCGTGTGGACCCCCAGATTGGCGCTCGCCACGCCCGGCAGGCTCAGGGCGTACCGGATCGCCATTTCCACGTTCTCCTCGCCCACGTTCGGCTTCGCCTTCGGGTTGCCCCAACTACCGGTATCCGGGTCGGGGGCCCCGAAGACCTTCATCGCGATCACGCCCACCTCGTGCTTCCGGGCCACCGGGAGCACCGTCTCTTCGAAGTTGTACGTGTGCCGGTCGCCGAAGTTCATGGCCACGAGCATCACGTCCACCTCGCCGGTCTGGAGAAACGGCGGGAACCGTCCGGGCAGGTTGTGCCCGGAAATGCCCAGGAAACGGCACCGGCCCGCCTTCTTTTGCTTCACAAGCCACGTGAACACGCCGTCGGGCTCGCGTGCCCGCTGCACGTCGCGCTCGCCCAGGTGGTGGAAGTAGAGGACATCGGCGTAGTCGGTCTTGAGCTTCTTAAACGAGTTGGCCAGCTTCTTTTCGGCCTCTTCGACCGTGTCGGCCCAGACCTTGGTCGCCAGGAGGATGTCCTTTCGCCGCGGGCCGAGCGCCAGACCCACGCCTTCCTCCGCGTTGCCGTACTTTTCCGACGTATCGACGATGTTGATGCCCAGGTCGAGGCCCGCGTTGACGATTTCCGCGACCTGCCGGGGCGAGATCGACTTGGCGATCCCGCACGGGGCCGTCCCCAGGCACATCGTGGTGACCGACAGGCCCGTCTTCCCCAGCGTGCGGCGGGGCAGCTCGCCGGGGCTGCTCCCCGCCTCGGCCCCCAGGGCGGTCCCCGTCGCCCCGAATGCCGCGGTCCCGGCCACACCGCCGATTCGGCGGACAAAACCTCGACGTGAGATGGCCCCGTGCTGGCTTGCGGACATGATGTTTCTCTCCTCTTGCTGCGATCGCATTTGTCGGCGCTCCGCGGCCCCTGGCTCCCCAGTCACGGCTCTCGCGCCCGCGCGTGCGAAACCGCGACACACAGCGCCATGATAGGCACAAGCGGGAGGCCGGGCAATTCGGCAGTCAATGGTTTCCGGATAGGCCGGGGACACGCCGGCTCTTGGTCGTCGCGCACCAGGCCGCTATCCGGATTGTTTAAGGCATTTGCTTGCTCCTCGCACTGGACGACAGTATACTGCCGCCAGACCCGCGTCCTGCACGCCGCTGGCCCCCCAGCCGGCGTGTCACCCTCGGGCGCGGTCAGACTACACACGAGACATCGCCGGAGGTGGACCATGAGAAAAAACACGCGTAGGGCATTCCTGAAACGGAGCGGACTCAGCTTGGCAGGCGCCACCTTGGCCGTAGCCCGTTCGCCGTCCGTCGCGATGGGCGCCAACGAGCGGATCAACCTGGGCGTGATCGGGCTGAGCCGGGGCGCGTCGCTCTGTGCGGCGTTTGCCGAGCAGGACGACGCCCGGCTGGCTTGCGTTTGCGACACCGACAGTCAGCGCCTGGAGAAAGTCCGGAAGAAATACAGCGTCGACAACGCCGTGGGCGACTTCCGCCGGATCCTCGACGACAAGTCGATCGACGCCGTGGTGATCGCCACGCCCGACCACTGGCACGCCCCCGCGGCGATCCTCGCCTGCGAGGCGGGCAAGCACATCTACGTCGAGAAGCCCTGCTCCCACAACATCCGCGAAGGCCGCCTGATGATCGAGGCCGCCCGGCGGCACAAGCGCGTGATGCAGGTCGGCACGCAGAATCGCTCCAACGAGGGCGTGCGCGAGGCGATCGAGATGCTCCGCGAAGGGGCCATCGGCGACGTGCTGGCCGTCAAGGTGATCAACAGCCAGAAGAGGGCGAACATCGGCCACCAGCAGCCGACCGACCCGCCCGCGCATCTCGACTACGACCAGTGGGTCGGCCCCGCGCCGATGGTCCCCTACCAGTCCAACCGGCTGCACTACACCTGGCACTGGTGGCACGCCTTCGGCACCGGCGACATCGGAAACGACGGCGTTCACGATCTCGACATCGGGCTCTGGGGCCTCGGCGTCGAGGGCCATCCTTCGCGCATCAGCGGCTACGGCGCCAAAATGTTCTTCGACGACGACCAGCAGTTCCCCGACACTTACCTCATCACCTACGAATATCCGGGCGATGGCACCGTCGGCGCGAGACGCCTCCTGATCTTCGAGCAGCGCGACTGGTCGCCCTATCGGGAGCACGGGTTCGAGAACGGCGACATCTACTACGGCACCAAGGGGATGATGCTCGTCGGCAAGCACGACGGCTACCGGCTGTTCGGCGAGCGGAACCAACCGATCGCCGAGAAGGAGTTCCGCATGCCGCCCACCGAGCACCAGCGCAACTTCCTCGACGCGATTCACGGCACGGCCGAGCCGAACGCCGACGTCGCCGTCGGGCACCTCTCCGCCACGCTGGCCCACCTCGGCAACATCTGCGCCCGGGTCGGCCGCAGCCTCACCTTCGATCCCAAGACCGAGCAGTTCGTCGGCGACGAGGAGGCCAACAAGCTCACCCGCCGTGAGTACCGCGAGGGTCACTGGGCCGTGCCGAAGGGGGCTTGACCGGGGTGGTGGTGGGCACTCTAATGGGCTATAGGCATTGCGCCTTTCACTCAACGGCGGAGCGGTTGGAGTTCGGCGGAGAAATCTGGACCGTCGCGGGAATCGCGTTCGCCGTGGGCTATTGAATACGCGCGCCCCAATCCTGTTCGCCTCGATTGTTGCACGGGGTGTGGGCGTTGCCAAGCGAGTCGCCTCGCGAGAGTGTGCAGCGAACGGGGAGGGATAGCCGGACAGGATGCCGAGCGAGCAGAGGGCTGCATCGGCGCAGCAGCGAACGCCGCTGCGATCAGGGAGACGGGGATCGCGCGTTAGGCGGAGGCGTTTTGTCGTTGCAGTTTGGCCAAGTGGGCCAGTAGCTCGTCCTCCTCCGCCAGACCGGTGAAGTAGTGGCAGATCATCTCGTACGTCCGCAGCGTCGGCTTGCGGCCCGTCCACAGGCTGATGAGCATGCAGGCGATGATCGCGCAGTAGGTCTGAATCTCGATGCCCACCGGATCGTGACTCAGCAGGTGCCGACAGCCCAGCACGTGCTTGAAGAACCGGAAGAAGACCTCGATCGTCCAGCGGTAGCGGTAAATCAAGGCGATGATCCAGGCCGGCAGGTCGAGCAAGTTGGTGGCGATCAACAGCAGTCCGCTGCTCGCCGGGCCGCCGCGCTTCTCGTGCGGCGTGGTCTTGACCACGACCAGCCGCAGCGGGTGATCGGGACGGTCTTTGACGCCTTGGTATTCGCCGAGGCACACGACGGCATCGAGGATGATACCGGCCTCGACATCTTCCGCCACCAACGGCCGCTGCTCTTCGATCTCGTAGCGGCTGTTGTCGCGCAAGCGGCACACGTAACTGCTCCCGGCGGCGACGATGTCGTTGAACAGTTTGAACTTCGCGTAGCCGCGGTCCTCCACGTAGCAACGCCCGGCCTCCAGCGCCTTGCCCAGCACGGCCCGCTCGTCCGCCTCGCCGCGGCCGATCCCCTCGGTCACGTCGATGCGGATCGGCACGGCACGCTCCAAGTCGAACTGGGTGTGCAAGCGGACCTTCGCCTGGTGCTTCGCCGCGCGCGGGTCGCCGAGCGCGGCCTGGACGAGCACGGGCAGCCCCTGCAACAGCGTGCCATCCACCAGCGTCAGCGTGTGTCGCACGTCTTGGAGCCGCGAATCCCGCGCGATGGGCTGGAGTTGCTCGCCCAATTCGGCGATGATTTCCTTCAGCCGCTCGGGCTGGAAGACCTCGGTGGCCTCGCTGAGCGAACCGAGCGAGGCCCGCAGGCAGCCGAGCTTGCGCTGCACGTTGCGCAATTGGCTGGCCTGCTGGATGGCCCGCAGCGAGCGGACCACGGGATTGAACAAGAACAACAGCACCAGCATGCAATACTGGTCGAAGTGCAGTAGGCGGTTGCCGGCCTTGTCGCGCCCACAGCCCACGTCGTGCAGACGCACCAGGAGCGGAGCGAGCTTGTCGAAGTACTTCAAGCCCGTCACGTCCTCTTCGCGCACGTCTTCGCGCTTCTTGCCGGCCATGCCGGAAATTATGCGCGCTGACGAAAGCAGCGCTACACCCCTTGCGCGGGGTGTGCAGGGATGCGCACATCTTGTGCCGAACAGGATTGGGTGCGTCCCCTTTACGTAACGCCTTTACGTAACGCTGGGATCGTCACGCTTGAGGACGTTCTGGAGTCTCTGATCGGAGAGGAGATCGTCGACGAGGTCGATGTCGCCGTGGACATGCAAGAAGTCGCCCGGCGGCGCCACCGAGCGCTGTTCGAAGGAAAACAAGACCAGAAGGAGGAGGAAGGAGACCATGGCAAGTACCGCGCAAGATACGGTCACTTGCGAGGTTTGCGGGCAGGTCAGACAACGGGGTGAAGTGCTTCCCGCGGACTTGGTTCGCCCCGCCGTTGCAGAGACCATTCGGAAGGCGTATCCGGATTGGGGGCCCGGCAAGTTCGTCTGCCTCCAAGACCTGAATCGGCTCCGTGCAGAATACGTCGAGGACGTGCTCCGAGAGGAAATCGGGGAGCTGACTGCTTTGGAAGAAGAGGTCGTCCGCAGCCTCCACGAACAGGACGTGCTCTCCCGGAACATCAACACCGAGTTCGATCGGGAGTTGACCTTCGGAGAGCGCATGGCCGATCGTGTGGCTGAATTCGGCGGGAGTTGGACGTTCATGATTTCCTTCGGGTGCGTCCTGGTTCTGTGGATCGGGATCAACTCCCTCGTGCTGCTTCAACGGCCTTTCGATCCTTATCCCTTCATCCTGCTGAATCTGGTCCTCTCGTGCCTGGCCGCGGTCCAGGCCCCGATCATCATGATGAGCCAGAACCGGCAGGAGGCCAAAGACCGCCTTCGCGCCGAGAATGACTACCGGATCAATCTCAAGGCCGAACTCGAAGTCCGGCACGTCAACGCGAAGATGGATCTCCTGCTGACGCACCAGTGGCGGCGTCTCATGGAGATTCAGCAGATCCAGATGGACCTGATGGAAGAGCTCGTCCAGCGGAGGTCGAAGGAAGAGGAAGGTTAGCGCTTCAGGTGATACGGGACATCGATGATCACCCGCTCTTCGCGAGACCGGCTCCGGCGATAGAGAAGCACGGCTTTCAGCATCATCGCCGTCTGGTTGTGCAACAAGTTGTGCCACCAACGCGCCGGCACCACCTCGGGCAGGACCACGACCGCGGGCCCTCGCTCCGGATCGCGCCGGTCGACTTCGTCGAGGTACTCCACCAGCGGCTGAATCACGGAACGGAACGGCGACTGGAGGACTTCGAGCGGAACGTCCGGGACGAGCTTCTCCCACCGCTTCGCGATGCCTGCCGTGACCTCATCATCAACGTCGACGATCACGGCCGTCACGTCTCGGGAGAGCGATCGGGCGAATTCCACGGCGGCCAAGGAACAACGATTGAGCCGCGAAAACGGCACGATCACCTTGTGTCGCGCCTCCGAGTCGGGAGACCACGCTGTAAGTCTCCCCTCATGGGGAACGGCCAGTTGTTGGGCGATGCCGATATAGTGCCGCTTGATCGCACGGAAAAGGAATACGAAGGCGGGAATCAGAAGGAGAATGATCCAGGCTCCGCCCGTCAGCTTGCTTTCGGCCAGGACGACCAGGACCAGGCCCGTGGCGAGGGCTCCCACGCCGTTGATACCGGCTCGCCACGACCAACCGGCGCTCCGGAGCTTTTGCCAGTGGAAGACCATGCCTGTTTGAGAAAGCGTGAATGACAAGAACACGCCGACCGCGTAAAGGGGGATCATTCGGTGGGGCTGGCCGCCGAAGACAAGGATCACCGTGCCCGCCAGAACGGCCAGCATGAGGATCCCGTTGGAGAAGACCAGGCGGTCACCCAGATTGGCCATTTGACGCGGCACGTACCCGTCCCTCGCCAGAATCGACGAGAGCCGCGGAAAGTCGGCGAACGACGTGTTGGCCGCAAGGATCAGGATGAGCGTGGTTACTGCCTGGAGCCCGAGGTAAAGCCATCCGTCTCCAAACACGCGACGACCGATCTGCGATACGAGGCTTTCGTGCTCGACGGGCACGAGGCCCAGCCAGTGCGCGAGCAAGGTGACGCCGAGAAACATCGTCATCAATAGCGCCACCATCGCGATCAGCGTCTTGCCCGCGTTGGCCGCCTCCGGCTTGTGAAAGGCCGGAATCCCGTTGCTGATGGCTTCCACACCGGTCAAGGCCGTGCAGCCGGAGGAGAACGCTCGGAGGATCAGAAGCAACGTCAGGGGATGAGCACTGGCCTGGGAGATCACTGGCTCCGCTGCATCGAGAGTCCTCGTGGCCAATCGCACGAAGCCGGTCACCAGCAGGGACAGGAAAACGGCGATGAACGCGTACGTGGGGATTGCGAAGAGCGTGCCGGACTCCCGAACCCCGCGCAGGTTGCCCCATGCGATCATGGCGACCAACACCAGGCACAACTCCACTCGGAAGGCCGATAGCGAGGGGAAGGCGGAGGTCACCGCCACCACCCCGGCGCTGATGCTGACCGCCACCGTCAGCACGTAGTCGATCAGCAGGGCGGCAGCCGCGGTCAGCCCTGGCCAAACGCCCAGGTTCTCGTGAGCCACGATGTACGCGCCGCCGCCGGAGGGATATCCGTGGATCGTCTGGTAGTAGGAGGTGCCGACGACGGCAAGCAGTCCGGCGATGACTATGGCGATGGGGACCGAGGCCGACAAAGCGGCCGTGCCGGCCAGCACCAACACCAGCAGAATCTCTTCGGTAGCATACGCGACCGAGGAGAGGGCATCCGACGAGAGCACCGCGAGCGCCTTGGCCTTGGTGAGGCGCTCGTGCATTTGAGCCCTTGTCGGCAACGGGCTGCCGAACAGAAGCCTTTTCAGCGGAGTGTGCATGTTGCCTGGAGGAGTGGACCTCTAGTGCCCCTCACCGCGGGCAGAGTCCCGCAGAATCGTGGCCGACGGAGACAATGAGGCTATTTTAGCCGGGACGCTCCGGTTGCCCACCGGGTCTGGCCGTTCCCTGCGGCGGAGGCGTCTCCCAAGCGAGCGCGCCAGGCCGTGCCGGCGCAGAACGGTGACGCGGGGACGAACTGGATTCCGAGGCATGCCCCCGTCCCGTTCTGGCGGGCATAGCGAAACGGGAACGGCCTTGAGGCCGTGACTTGCACCCGATGCCCCTCACTGTAGGGAGTGGGGATCCCGGCTTGTCGCCCGATTCGCAATAATGAAGGGTGACCCGTCTGGATTCCGTTCGGTGGGACAACGTCTGATCGCCATACGCTGTCAGAGTCGCGATTTCTATCATCCCGGAGAAGGAACGGCGACGCAATGCAACGGTATCTCCGCTTCATCATCCCGCTCGTTGTGGTGGCGGTGTTTGTGGCCGCGCTTTGGCTCTTGCACCACGAGCTCAGGGAGTACCACCTGCGGGACGTCATCGCGAGTCTCGAACAGATCCCTGCCAGCCATCTCGCCCTGGCCGTCCTCCTGACCGTCCTGAATTACACGGTGCTGATCGGGTACGACCTGATCGCCACCCGGCATATCGGCCGCCGCCTTCCGCTTCACCAAGTCGCCTTCGCTTCTTTCCTTGGGTACGTCAGCGCCTACAACTTCGGGTCCCTCCTTGGCGCCACGACGGTACGTTACCGGCTCTATTCGTCATGGGGCCTTTCCACGGTGGAGATTGTCAAACTGATTGCCATGCTGACCGTGAGCTTCTGGGTCGGTTTGGCGGCGTTTGCGGGGGTCGTCTTCATCGTCGAGCCCCTGGCGATTCCCGCCCGGCTGCATCTGCCGTTTGCCACGGCCCGGCCGCTCGGCTACGCCCTCCTTGTTGTTGTGGCCCTCTACCTCCTCCTTGGAGCCGTGCGGAAACGGCCGATCCGACTCCGTGGCTGGGAGTTGACCCTGCTGCCGACGCGCATATCGCTGGCTCAGATTGCGGTCGCGACGGCCGACCTGGCGGTGGCGGCGGGAATCTTGTACACGCTGTTGCCCCACACGATCGAGGTCAGTTACGTCCAGTTCCTGGGAATCTTCCTTCTGGCGCTTGTGGCTGCCGTCTTTTCGAACGTCCCCGGCGGCTTGGGCGTGTTTGAGGTAGTCATTCTGGTCTTCTTGAATCCCAAAGACCCACACTGGGTCCTCGGAGCCCTTTTGGCGTATCGCGGGATCTACTACCTGATTCCACTCGCCGTGGCGGGAGTCCTGCTCGGCGGACACGAGCTGATCCTGCGAAGACGACAATTGCGGCAAGTGGCCGCCGCGGTTGGCAGGGTAGCACCGGCCGTGGCCCCTTCGTTCTTCTCTCTGCTCACGTTTGTCGCGGGTGCGGTTCTGCTCGTTTCGAGAGCGACGCCCACAGCACACGAGCGGCTCGGCTGGATGCGCCACTTACTGCCGCTTCCGGTGATGGAGCATCGCACTTCCTCGGCAGTGTGATCGGCGCCGGTTTGCTCCTTCTTTCGCGGGGTCTCCAGCGGCGTCTGGACACCGCCTATTGGCTGACGATGGCGATGCTCGCGGCCGGAGCGCTCTTCTCCCTCCTCAAAGGTGTCGACTACGAAGAGGCGGCCATTCTGTTCACGATGCTGCTCGTGTTGGCGCCCGCCCGTCGGCGATTCCACCGCAAAGGCTCCTTGCTGGAGCAGGTGTTGAGTCCCGGTTGGGTGGTCGCCGCCGTCGTGGTCGTCGCTTGTTCGGTCTGGATCGGCATGTTTGCGTACAAGCACGTTGACTACTCGCATGACCTTTGGTGGCAGTTTTCGTTTCGCGGCGACGCGCCCCGATTCCTGCGAGCCACCGCGGGGGCAGTGACTTTGCTGCTGGTAGTGTCCGCGGCGCAGTTGCTCCGCCCGGCGCGGCCAAAACCAGCGACGCCAGCCGCAGAGGACGTGGAAGCTGCCGCCCAAATCGTTGCCCGATCGCCCGCGACCTACGCGAATCTCGCCTTGTTGGGCGACAAGCACCTGCTCTTTGGCGACGACCGGTCCGCATTCATCATGTACGGCGTGGCAGGCCGCAGTTGGATTGCGGTGGGAGATCCGATCGGCCCCGCCGAGGCCAGATCGGACCTCCTATGGAGGTTCCGCGAGCTGTGCGACCGCTACGAGGGGCGAACGGTGTTCTACCAAGTGGGCGAGGAAACACTGCCTCTCTACCTTGATTTGGGTCTGTCCTTCATGAAGCTGGGCGAAGAGGCCCGGGTGCCTCTGGCGGACTTCTCCCTGGAAGGAGCTGCCCGAAAGCAGCTACGCCAGACGTCGAACCGTTTCAAACGGGAAGGATGCTCGTTCGAAGTCATACCCGTCAGTGAGGTTTCCGGGCGGATGGCCGATCTCAAGCGCGTATCCGACGCCTGGCTGACGCAGAAGAGCGCCGTCGAAAAAGGGTTCTCGCTCGGATCCTTCCAGCCGGACTACGTCGCACGCTGTCCTGTGGCGATCGTTCATCGCGAGGGAAAGACCCTTGGATTCTCCAACCTGTGGCTCGGCGCCGGAAAGGAAGAGCTTTCGATTGACCTGATGCGGTACGTCGAGGAAGCACCGTCCGGAGCGATGGAGTATCTGTTCACGGAACTAATGCTCTGGGGTCGAAAGGAGGGCTATCAGTGGTTCAACCTGGGCATGGCCCCGTTGGCGGGTTTGGAGAGCCGAAGCCTGGCACCACTGTGGAGCCGATTCGGGGATCTGGTCTTTCGCCACGGCGAGCACTTCTACGGTCTCCAGGGACTTCGGCAGTATAAGGAGAAGTTCCGTCCGCACTGGCGGCCGAGATACCTGGCGTCGCCGGGTGGCTTGGCCTTGCCGCAAATCCTCACCGACGTGGCAACGCTAATCTCCGGCGGCACCAGGAGACTGCTTCTGAAGTAGCCGGCGGCTATGGTGTGTCGGTGTCCATGCGGTTGTTCGCATCCCGACGTCAAGCAGTCTCCCCGCCCACATCCCGTTCCTGTGCCACATCCGGTGAAGTGGGTTCGCTGACCAGGTGGCCCCGGGGGATTGCTCCCCCGGGGCTCCCACAGATCCGTACGTGCTCGCATTAGAGCATACGGTTCCTCGAAATCATGATTCTTACGTGCTTCCCCGGTGGTAGATCTTCGGCAAGGGGAGCGGATATCGC
>DATKZH010000269.1:0-30115 GCA_035528065.1 Thermoguttaceae bacterium
CGACACCGTGCGAGACGGCAAGCGCTGCTGCGAGATGCGGCACTACATCATGAGCAGGAAGCTCTCGGCCAAAGAGTTCGCCGCCGCGGTCCGTGGCCATTGGTCGATCGAAAACAGTCTTCATTGGCAACTCGACGTAACACTCAACGAGGATCAATCGCCCTGCGCCGCGGGCACGCCGACGCGAACTTCAGCATCCTTCGGCGGACGGCGTTGAGCCTGCTGAAGAACAACAAGACGCTCAAAGTCGGCGTGAAGAACAGACGCCTCACCGCCGGCTGGGACGACTCCTACCTGCAACAAGTGCTGTTCGGACAATGAGTTAACGTGCAATCGCCCTGCGGGAGAAGTGATCCATCACCGAGGCGACCCGGTAGCCGAAGGGCCAGTTCCTGCTCCAGTTGGGCCTTCTCGGCTTCCCGCCGGCGACGCTCGTCCGCCGCGGTCCGGCGCAGCACCGGGCCTTCCACCTCGAAATTCAGATCGATCTTGCACGTTCCCACCGGCTTGCCGTCCAGCGTGCGGATGTTGGCCGTGTAGTAGCCGGCTTCGATCAATCGGCGTGTGATTGGGCGGACGCCCTCGGGCAGATGGAAATGATCGTGGCGGTGCGAGCGCATATGCTGGGCACCGATGGTCGTCGCATACATGCCGGTCATGAACGCCGATCGGCTGGGCGCACAAATGGGAGCCGTGCTGAACGCGTTGGTGTATCGCACGGCGTGGGCGGCCAGCCGGTCCAGGTGCGGCGTCTGGACCAGAGGGGTCCCGTAGCAGCCCAGGTCCGGCCCAATGTTTTCTGCGATCAGCCAAAGGATATTCGGCCGGCGCGTTGGGGCGCGAGCCGTTCGCGCGTCGTCGGCTTCCTCCTGCGGCTCGCCCAGCTCCTTGAGCCGAACGCGGCGAAATTCCACGCGGTCCCCGTGTCCAAGAAAACCAAGGTGACCGCTCGCACGTTGCAGTCCCGGATGCTTGTTCAATACCACTGGGTCCTTCACGTCGTCCAAGTTGGCGTCCACCACGATCTGTCCGTTCACTTTCACCATGATCCGCCGCCCCTGGCAGACGATTTCCTGCTGGTTCCATTGGCCGATCGGTTTGAGGGCGCCGAGCTTGGCGGGGACCACGTCGTAGATGGAGCCGTGGTATTGCGTCGCGCGCAGCTTGCCGACGAACCGGGGATTGTCGAGGATTTGGATTTCGGTCCCCTGGTAGGCCGGTTTCCCGTCGAGCAAGGGGCTGCGGATCGCCACGCCGCTATTGGCGCCTTCTTCCATCCGAAACTCAAAACGGAGCACGAAGTCGGCGTACTCCTTCGTGGTGAACAGGTAGCCGCCGCTGCCTTCAGGACAGACCAACAGCCCGTCTTCGACGACGAAGCCTTGCCGTTCCGCGCGTCGCAGTTGCCAGCCGTCGAGGTTCGCTCCGTTGAACAGCGACGCGAATCCCGCCTCGTCTTCGTCCTGGTGGCACGCGGCAGCGCGGGCGGCGCATCCCGTCGACAGGAAGACGGCCGTCGCCAGCATTACCGCAGCCGCGGCCGACGCAGCCGACGGCGAGCGAGGCAAGGAAGACGTCCACGTCATCGTCGGTCTCCTAACGATCTCATCCGGTTCGATTCGATTCGTGTGCTCCACAATCTCGATCGCGCAGATTCTCGGCATGTGTCCCGTAACCCAACGCGCTATCCGACCGGCATTTGCACGTGTTGCTGAAGAAAGGCGTTGTTCCTCTTGGTATCCTCGATGCAGTCCTCCGTGCCGTCGTGTCCTGTTTCGTAGATGTACCAGCCGTCGTACTGGACGTCGCAGAGCGCGCGAAACGCGGCGACCCAGTCGATCAGGCCCGGTTCTTCGAGGAGCTTCGTCCCGTTCTTCACATGCACCATGCAGATCCGCTCTTTGCCGAGCAGCTTGACGCCGGGAATCGCCTGGTCGCCGTGGCCGTAGTGCGCCATGTTGTGAAGGTCATAATAGACGCGAACCGCCGGGTGATCCACCAGGTCGACCAGCTTCTTGTTGTCGGCCGGGCTCAGTGAGTTTTCCAGCCCCAGGACCACGCCGGCGTCCGCCGCGTGCTTCGCCGTCTGGTGCAACATGCGGACGATCGGGCCGTACGATGCTTCGCTGGTCATGTCGGGCGCGTTCTGCTTGAAAAAGGCAAGGAGGATCACTCGGGAGCCCAGCATTTCCGCCGCCCGGATCGACTTGATGAGACTGTCGCCGGCCGAGGGGCTGTGAATCTGCACGCCCCGGTCCCAAGCGCCCGACAGCGACGGGATATGCATCCCCCAACGGTCCGCCTCCTTCTTATACCGGCGTACGGCGTCGCCGTCGCGGAGATTGGGATTGCCGCCGGTCGTCTGCAATTCCACGCCCATGATCCCGGGAATGCCGGCCGCGGTCTTGATGACGCCGAAGTCTCCGACCATCCGCATGCTGGCGGCGCGAATGCCGATCTTGAGCGGTATCCGCCGGCCCGCGTCGGTCTCGGCCTTCGCCGTAGCGGTGTTTGAGCGGGCGAACCCCGCCGCGGCTGCGCCCAGCGTTGCTGTCGTGATGAACCTGCGCCGTGTCAACTGCCGATGTAGTTTCATGATGTTTTCCTTTTATTCAGGCCAGGGCGCACCGTTCACTTTCCCGTCATGCAGAGCAGTTGGCCGTTCTCAAGAGCAAGCAGCAGTTCGCCTCTCGCGCCGGTGACCGCGAAGATGGATTCCGCCTGCTCGCGGGCCGCCGCGTCGATTCCCCGTGCAGGTGCTGCGAACGCCGAGAGCGTCAATCCAAGGCACGCGGCTGCGACCGTTGCTTTCCTGATCATCCTGGTTCTCCTCGGGTGATGTGGCACTGTCACGATCCTGCTATTTCAGCTCTCTCCGCTCCAAACGCCCCGTTTCCGCCCACACCCACGCTGGAGAGGCAAGCGAAACCGGGAAAGACCGTTGTCAGGAGAACGTGGTGACTCCGTTCTGATCTATGCTTCGATCTGTTTTCACGGTGCGGTTTGCACGGCACTCGGGCCCATTGTACCATACGATCGTGACGGACGGCATCTGGAGAGGCAATCAAGCCCCTGGCGAGACACACAACTCACGTCCGGATAGGCCTGACGCGGGACAAGCCCGCAACCCATAAGGACCCAGCCATGAGCCAACAGATTTCGCAGATGATCACGCGCGGCTACTGGCTCGCTCTGGCTGCGACGCTTGCGACGATGGCCCTCATCGACGCCGACGTCGCCGCGGCCGGCGAGCTCTCGGCGGATGATTTTAGATTCGATGGACCGCTGGGCTCCCAGGGAGCGAGGATCGACGAGGTGGGCGAGAACCATTTCAAGATCCGTCTGGGACACGCCCCCGAGCAGCCGACGTGGTGCAACATGCTCTACTTCCAGATCGTGCGCGACGCCGAAGGCAACAAGCTGCGTCTGGACGTGGAATTCCAAGGGGGAGACGCTTACCGGTTCAATCACAATTCGGCCACGTGGTCTTACGATGCCGAGAACTGGCGGGCCATCCGCTGGTGCGATCCCGACCAGCCCACAGAACGAGGCGATAGCCTGCTGTTTCCCGAATTCTCTGAGGACGTGATTTTCTTTGGAGCTCAAGTGCCCCTCTCCTTCGAGAGGATCGAGGCGTTGATTGGCCGGTGGGCGCGACACCCCCACGTCGCGGTCCACGTGATCGGCAAGTCGCTCGGCGGCCGCAAGCTCTACCGGCTGGAGATCACGGATCCCGAGAGTCCGCATCGGAAGACGTCGCGGTGGGTTCACTGGTTTGGCAATCAGCACCCCGGGGAGCACAATGCTCAGTGGCGGATCGTCGGAATGATCGATTGGCTTCTGAGTGACGACGGGGATGATTTCCGCCGGCGAAGCGTCTGCCATTTTGTTCCGATGACGAGCCCGGATGGGCCGTCCAGCGGGTGGTATCGCGTGAACGCGCAGGGCGTCGACATGAATCGTTCCTACTTCTCCAGCGGCGCAGACGAGGAAGACCAGGCGCACGAGGTTTACGTCGTTCAGCGGGATCTGGAGAGGCTAATGGCTTCCGATTCGCCGGTGACCAGCCTGTGGAGCATGCACACTTGGAGTGGTCCGGTGGAGCCGATTCTGGTGCCCGGTCCGGAAGTGGGCTCCACGATCGGCCCGTGGGAGGAATTCAGAGAAGTGTTGTTGAAGAACGATCCGAGACGTCTCGTCGAACCCTTGAAGACTCGCGACAAACCGAAGGGGGCGAAGACGACTTGGAACGAAGGGCCGCACGTCCAGTTCGGGATCAGCAACGTGCTTTGTGAGGGTTCCGGAGGCTGGACTTCGAAAGAGGATTGCCTCGAAGCGGGCGCCGTGTTGATGAGAAGTATCTCCGAATACTATGCAGGCACGAAGCCTTCGCCAAATGAACACTCACAATGAAAGGACTGACGATGAGAACGACGATTGCCCTGACGGTCGTGCTGAACACGCTTGTCTCGGTAGCGACGATCCTGGGACAGGAGTTTCCAGAGATGTCGGAGGGACAGCGCATCGAACGGCTCAAGCCTCCCGTCAAACGGCCGGTCCGCATGGTTCTCGACACCGACACCTACAACGAGATCGACGACCAGTTCGCCCTGGTATACGCGTTGATCTCACCCGAATTGGACGTTCAGGCGGTCTATGCCGCCCCGTTCCACAACAAGCGGTCCAGTGGGCCGGGCGACGGTATGGAGAAGAGCTACGAGGAAATCCTGAGAGTTCTCAGCAGGCTTGGGAAGGATGCCGACGGCTTCGCCCTCAAGGGCAGCACACACTATCTGACCGACCTGCGGAATCCCGAGGAAAGTCCCGCGTCATCGGACCTGATCCGCAGGGCAAAAGAGAGCAGCCCTGACGATCCTCTGTACGTCGTTGCCGTCGGGGCAATCACCAACGTCAGCAACGCGATCTTGATCGATCCTTCCATCATCCACAACATCGTCGTCGTATGGTTGGGCGGCAACGGGCACCATTGGCCGCATCAACGAGAGTTCAACTTCCGACAGGACTTAAACGCTTCAAGAGTAATCTTCGATAGCGGCGTGCCCTTCGTGCAGCTTCCGTGCACGCCGATCGTGACTCACTTCACAACAACCGTGCCGGAAATGGAACGATACGTCGCAGGCCGAGGGGCCATTGGCGATTACCTGCTGAAGATTTTCAAAGACTATAGAAAGGACCACTTCGGATGGTCCAAAGTCTTGTGGGACATGACGGCCGTCGCTTGGCTGATTGATCAACGCTGGCTGCCGTCCGAGTTGGTTCACAGCCCGATCGTTACCGACAACTACACATTCAGCTTCGACCGATCTCGGCACCTGATACGAGCCGTGAGCTTCGTCCATCGAGATCCGATCTTCCGGGACTTCTTCACGAAACTGGAGAAACGCGCGAGCCAGTGAAAGGCCGTGCCGTCAAAACAATCAGCCGAACTCCAAGTGTCAATCAGCTTGAGACCTGCGAACGTGCGTCGGACGTCCATTTCAGCCGGTTGACAACGTATGGCCGCCACCCGATGCCGGAGTTCTTGCCCCTCGACTTTATTGATGTCTGCATTGCCAATGATCACCGGACGTGGACCGGGACCTTCGGTCCCGGGCTTCCGATGGAAGCCCTCCGGTCATTGGCTATGCAAGGCTCAATAGCATCGGTGACTCATGAGTTTCATTTCCCCCCTTGGCAGCTTCTGCCGGTGATTCTCGCCGGCTGGATCAACCAGCACCAGCCACAGATCATCCAGTTCCAGCGGACGGAAGTCGATGTGCTCAAGGAGAAGCTTGGCGAGAAGCGGATTATCCTGAACGATGACCAGCGACGCAGGCTGGCCGTGAAGGCGCAAGCCTTGGGGCGGAAGGTCTCGAGCGTCGTTTCCGTTTCGTCACCGCACGGGATTCTCCTTGCGGCGAGACGCGGCTCGTTGCTCGGGTAGGTGGCTGAGCTGGTCGGGTGCGATCTGCGCCTTTTCCACCCCCGGTCCGCTCCAGGTCAGGGCAAGTCCGTCATTGTACCCGTACTCGATGAATCGCAGTCGGATCGGGTGCCATCCCCGCCGCAGGGCGACCATCCCCGCGACGGAGTCGGCGGAGCTCACGCGGCGCGAGTCGACGACGACGTCGCCGGCCACTCGCAACTCGCTACCCGATTCCGCGCGCATTGCGAAGGTGTACACGCCGTCGGCGGGCGCGTGGAACAGCCCGGTAAAGACGAATCCGAACATCTGGTTCCGCTTCCGTCCGGCCAGATCGATCCGCGGCTTCGTCATGGTGGCGACGGGCTCCAAACGGGCAAGCTTCCGGTCTTTCGGCCAGGCGTCTGCTTCATAGTAGTCCGCGCGAATACCCGGCCGCCGCGCATCGGCGTCAACGGGATCGTGAGGCGCCAGTCTCCGGTGCAGGAGCGCCGCCAGGGTTTCCTCGTACTGGTCGAGCGCGAATCGCCGCTCGCTCATCGTCATCACCCCCGCTTTGCGGGCGGTGCGTACGAAGCGCTCCGCATGGCGGCTGACGTCGGTGCCGGGCGTGACCGTGAACGTGGCGTGGTCGATCTGTACGCTTCCGGTCCGGCCGCGCGCAGTGCGCTCGACCGTGGCGAAGTCGACGGGCATCCGTGCAAATTGGACGCGCTCGAGCACCTCGGGCCGGTCGCGAACCGCGTCCTCGGCGCGGCCGAAGAGCCGGTCGGCTTCGGCGAGGACGTCGGCGGTCAGGAAAGAGGCTTTCTCGCTGCTGGTGAAGCAACGCAGATGGACGTTGTCGGCCTCCATCTTGTCGTGCAGGAGATCGAGGTAGGCACGGACGTGGGGGGCCGCGTCTTCGTACACCGCCTGGAGGAACTCGTTGATGGCCGTGTCTTCCTCGTAATCCGGATTCCACAGGAACTGCGCCATGAGGTAGCCGCCGAGCGGGGACATGTCTCCGTGGAGGGTGAGCTTCGTGTCCTGCTCGTAGACGCCCTTGACGTTGTGTGCGACGAAGAACTTGACGTCGTCGTTCAGGGCGCGAAGTGCGGGGTGCGGCAGATAATAGCCGCGGAAGTTCGTCGTGTAGTTCCAGATCCAAAGGCTATCACAAATCGCGGACCAGCCGCGGACGTCTTCGCAAAAGCGTGCATTGGCGGGATCATCGCAGACGGGAAACGGGTGCGCGAAGCAGCACTCGATACTGCACAGCCGAATGGTGACGTTCGGGCGCGGGCGGAGCGTTTTGGGCGGCTTCCGGCTCCACTGGTAGGCCAGCGTGGTGATGCGCTTGTCGGAGAACTCGTCGACCACCGCGTCGGCGACACGGTTCACCAAGTGCAACACCGGGCCCATCTGCGAGTCTTCGCGGGCCGCCAGCTCCCCGCAACGCGGACACTCGCAGTAGTTCCCCCAATCGTTCTGCGATACCGAGTAGTACGTGGCATCGGGGGTCGAGCGCATGCGTTTGCGGATCCCGTCGATCGCGAGTTGGACGACGTCCTCGTTCGTGCAACAAAGCTGGGTGCGCTCGCGAAGCCGTTGGCCGTCGACCAGGGCGAAGTACTCCGGGTGCTCCTCGAAATACGTCCCGACCGGCACCAGGTCGGCAAACGTGTGGGCCCATCCGCAGAACTTGACACTCCCGCCGTGTGCCTCGGTCAGCTTCGGGCCGACGTTGACGCGGTTCCGCGCGCACCAGTCCGGATCGTAGCAGTCGCGGACGGCCGGCCACCGATATTCGAGCGGCGGAATGACCGTCTCGTTCAACTCGGGCAGGTCGAGTGTCGGGTGCTGGGGGACGCGGCTGACGTCCGGCGTGAACCAACGGCAGCCGAGGTGGTCCTGCAATAGTCCGTAGACGCCGTACATCACGCCGCGGACGTCGCTGCCGGCGATCGCCAGATGGCCATCGACCGTGCGCAGCACGTATCCCTCAGGGCCGAGCTTGCCGGCGTCGACCGTGATCCCGAGCTGCCGCAGGCGTTCGGGGGCGCCGAGAACGATTTCGTGACGCGCTGCCGCCCTCGCTTCCGTGACGCACGGGAACTCCGCGCCCGTGATTTGGCCCAGGAACATCCGCAGCTCCTCGGCTGCGCGGCTTATCGAGGGCGAGGGCTCTCGCGGCGTCACGATAACCACGTCGGTCGTGCCCTGCGAGGCCAGTGTCATTGCCGTGGATGGCGTCGCCGCCCCCGCAGACACGACGAAGCAACCGGCGAAAACGATCGAGATACTCATGTTCGATTGGCTTTCCTTCGCCGGGCGCCGCCGGGCTATGCCGAATCGGGCCGGGCACCGCGGGACGTCAAAAGGGCCGGAAACGCCTGAGCTACCCCGTCATGATGGTGTCCTGGGTGACTCCGCCGGCATTATAGCTTCTTGCGTACGCAACACACCAGCAGACCTCCGCTCGATCGCGACAAGCACCGCGCGCTGCACACACACGAGGCTCGCCCGGTAGGAGACGCCACAAGCTCGGGCTCTGCCTGGCACCCGCGCCATGAGCCGATGTACGGTGAGTGTCCGCCGGCACTCCGCCGGCACTCCGCCAGCGCTGCCGTATCCCGCTGCAAGCGTTCCTTTGACGCGGCCCGGCGGAGCCGTCTATAATCCATCCTCGGGACGATACTTGCGGCCGGAGGGTCTCTCCATGCGATTGAGATGTTTTGCCCGGTTGCTGGCGATTATGCCCATGCTCACGGGCCTCGCTCTCGGGGCCGACGGCAACCGTCTGACCTACCTGGACGAGTTCTGCGACCCGTACTACGTCGGCCTCGACACGCCCAAGCTGCTCACACCGCAGTGGATCGGCGAGGAGGGCGTGGAGCTGGTGATCGTCTTGTCGATTGACGACTTGAGCAACACGGCGAAGTACGAGAAGTTTCTCCGCCCGGTGCTCACGCGGCTGGCGAAGATCGACGGCCGGGCGCCGGTCAGCATGATGACCACGAAGATCGATCCGCAAGATCCGCTGCTCGCCAAGTGGCTTGCCGAGGGTCTGAACCTGGAGCCGCATACGATCGACCATGCTCACCCGATCCTGCAAGGCGGGGACCTGCCCAGGGCGAAGGACTCGTACGACCGCTGCGTCGATCAGTTGGCGTCGCTGCCCGACGCCCGGCCCGTGGCGTATCGGATGCCGTACTACGACTCGATGAACACGGTCAGTCCCCGGTTCTTCACGGAGATCTTCAACAAGACGACCGCCCGCGGCCATTTCCAGAGGATGGATTCTTCGATCTTCGCCGTGCTGACGGCCGCCGATCCCGCGCTCTCCGATCGACTGGTGACCGACGAAGAAGGCCGACCGCGCTTCTCCAAGTACATCATCCCCGAGCGGAACTTCGTCAACCGGGTGCGCGACTACCCATATCCGTACGTGATCGCCCGGCTGTGCTGGGAGCTGCCGCCGGTCATGCCCGACGACTGCGTGGGCAAGTACCTCACCGACCCGGCCAGTCCGAACACGATCCGCGACATGAAAGCAGCCATCGACGCGGTGGCGATTAAGCAGGGCGTCTACACCTTGTGCTTCCATCCCCACGGCTGGATCCGCGACGACCAGTTGATCGAGCTGGTCGATCACGCCACCGCAAAATACGCCGGAAAGGTCAAGTTCCTCAACTTCCGCGAGGTCCACGAGCGGCTGACGGAAAACCTGCTCGGAGGGCAACCGTTGCGCGCGGCCGACGGACAGGACAACGGCGTGCGGGTGTTGGACCTGAACCATGACGGACTGATGGACGCCGTGATCGGCAACGAGAACGTCCGCCAGACCCGACTCTGGTCGGCCGAGACCGGGCGTTGGACCACCGCCGACTTCCCGGTCCCGCTTGTCACCGTCGACGCCCAGGGGCAACGTCACGACGCGGGCGTGCGTTTCGGGGTGCTTCAGAAGAACGGCTGCGCCAGCATGCTGGTCCGCAGCCGGGTCGTGGCCGGCCTGTGGCACTTCGACGGCACCCGCTGGGCTGGCGATCCGCAAGGGCTCGACGGACTCGACGTCGACGGCCCCGTCTTCACCAGCATCGACGGCCGCGACCGCGGCGTGCGATTGCACGATCTGGACGGCGACGGCGTCTGCGAGTTGACCGTGGGTAACGACAACCAGCGGGCTGTGTTCCAGTGGTCGGCCGAGGGGCGTCCGAGGTGGCTCCGGCTCCCCTTTGCGCTGCCGCCCGGCACCGCCGCCGTCGACGCCCGGGGTCGCGATGCCGGGCTGCGATGGGCCGACGTCGATGCCGACGGCCGCGCCGACGTCGTCTTCTCCGATTCCGAGCGATACTCGGTCAGCCTGTTCTCCTCGCTCCACGACGGCTGGTCCCGGACCGTGCTCTCGGGGCGACGTGGTGACGGGCGCGAGATTCCCATGATCGTCCGCCCCGATGGGACCAACAACGGTGCGTGGTTCAAGTACGACCACCTCTGGGTGCAAAACGAAGACACCGGCGGCAAGCTGCCCAATCACGTCGACTTCCGCCGTTACCGCGACCTGTTGGGCGGTCGCCCTGAATGAGGACTCTCTCATGAAACCGACATCGGCAACTCTCGTATTCTGTGTCGTGCTGCTCTTTACACCGATCGAGGCCTTCGCTGAATTCAGGGCCGGCGCGGCGGTCGTTGACGTGACGCCGCTCGAACTGCCGGTCCTCGTCAACGGAGGCATGCTCAGCCGCAGCGCCGACAAGGTCAAGGCGAAAGTCAACGCTCGGGCGATCGTGCTGGACGATGGCCGCGAGCGTCTGGGCATCGTCGTCGTCGACAGTTGCATGATGCCGCGTCCGCTCTTGGACGAGGCGAAGAGCCTGGCGGCGCGGCAGACGAAGATCCGCCCCGATCGAATGCTCATCTCGGCGTCGCATTCGCACACCGCGCCGGCGAGCATGGGATGTCTGGGCACCGAAGCCGATCCCAACTACGTGCCGTTTCTGCGAGAGAAGCTCGCCGAGGCCCTGGTCGCCGCGGAGACGAACCTGGAACCGGCTCGGGTGGGCTGGGCCGTCGCAAACGCCGAAGCGTTCACGGCCCTGCGACGATGGATTCGCCGACCGGATCGAATTGCCGAGGATCCGTTTGGCAACCCGACCGTCCGCGCGAATATGCACGCCGGGCGCAACTGGGACGACGTGACCGGCGAATCGGGTCCGGAAGATCCCGACCTGTCGCTGATTTCGTTTCAGGCGAAAGATGGGCGTCCGATCGCCGTCCTGGCCAACTTCTCCATGCACTACTTCGGCGACCAGGCGCTGAGCGCGGATTACTACGGATTGTTCAGCGAAGGACTCAAGTCGCGCATCGCCGCTGACCGGGACGATGACCACCCACCCTTTGTCGGAATCATGTCTCACGGGTGCAGCGGGGACATCTGGCGGCGGGATTACAAGAACGCCACTCCCACCGAAGAGGAGCAGTACACGATCGATCGCTACGCGGAAGGCCTGCTGGAAATCGCGAGGGGGGCCTATGAGACGATCACCTACAACGAGGACGCGGACCTGGCGATGTCGGAGGCACGGCTGAATCTGAGATACCGCGTTCCCGACAAACAGCGTTTGGAGTGGGCCCGCCGGATCGTCGACGCGATGGGCGATCGGCCGCCGAAGAACACGACGGAAGTCTACGCGCGGGAACAGATCATCCTCGACGAGCGGCAGTCGACGGAGATCGTCGTTCAAGCCCTCCGTATTGGCGACATCGGGATCGCCACCACGCCCAATGAAACCTATGCACTAACCGGTCTGAAGCTGAAACTCCGGAGCCCACTCGCGAAGACGATGGTGATCGAGCTGGCCAATGGCGGGGATGGCTACGTCCCGCCGCCGGAACAGCTTCTGCTGGGAGGTTACAACTCGTGGCCCGCTCGATCCGCCGGGCTGGAAGTCCAGGCCGAGCCGAAGATCACCGAAACGGCACTCTTGCTGCTGGAAGAAGCGGCCGGGCGACCGCGGCGCGATTTCCACGAGAGCCGCGGCCCTGCCTCGGCAGCCCTTCGGGAAGCCAAACCGGCGGCCTATTGGCGACTGGATGAGCTGGCCGGCCCGGTGGCCGTTGACGCGACGGGTCAGAATCGCGATGCGTTCTACGAGCCGGCCGTGGCCTACTTCCTCGAAGGCCCGCGCTCCGATGCTTTCTGCACGGGAGGTGAGACGAATCGGGCGGCGCATTTCGCGGGCGGACGGGTGCGATCACGAATCGCCAACCTGGGAGACAAGTACTCCGTGTCGCTCTGGCTCTGGAACGGCATGCCGGTCGACGCCCGCGACGTCACCGGCTGGATCTTTTCGCGCGGCCGCGACCATGGTCTTGGTCCCCACGGCGACCACCTCGGCATCGGAGGCACCGCGGGGCATCCGGGGAAGCTGATCTTCCTCCACGGCAACGACACCGAGGGAGCAAAGCCGCTCGCGGGCCGCACGGAAATTCAGCGCTGGAGTTGGAACCACGTTGTGTTCGTTCGCGACGGTGAGACGGTGCGGATTTACCTAAATGGGAACTCCGCGCCTGAGATTGAAACGAAGTCACCTGCGGGTTTTCCCGACGCTTTCAACCAGTTGTTCTTCGGCGGACGCTGCGATAATCAGTCGAATTGGGAAGGACGCCTGGATGAGATTGCCGTGTTCGATCGCGCCCTCTCACCGGAAGAAATCGAGAGGCTGGCGGTTCGCTAACTCCGACGCTCCGGGGCTCGGCGATGCCGGTGGCGTGCGGTAAAGAAACTGAAACGACGCTCAAGTCCATTGACAACTTGCATTTGCAGACCGTGCGCCCGACGAATCTCCATCGAACCGGAGCGCGGTCGGCGGGTGTGTTTCACGTGACCGCCCCCACGATCTCGTCCTGGATCAGTCGCCTCGAGGAAGAAGGGCCCGGCGCCTTGGTGCAACTTTGCCAGCCGGTCAACCGTTTCCCCGACTTCGTCCGCCATGTTGTCCAGCGGCTCAAGAAGCTATGCCCCGCGATGGGCAAGAGGATGTCGGCTCGAACCCCGGCGCGTGCTGGTTTGCATCCGGGCACGACAACCGTTGGACGGATTCTCCGGGAGAAGTCTGTCCCGCCACCACAAACGACGGAAGAAACTCGTTTTGTTGACGCGTGGTCGTGAATAGGCTAAGTTCAGATCAGTATTCCTGCCGTCACCTCGCCAACGTGCTGACCACCTCAACCTCACACCCTTTCGGATATCAGCGAAATGCGTCATCACTCCAGACACGTATCCGTCTCAAAGCGAAGCAGTCGTGGTGCGGTTCCCTGGGAATCGCGCATCGCCGACCTGATTCAACAAGTGTGCTTGACTGGCTTTGCACGCCTTGGCGCGTGCTTGATCGTCGCGCTGGCTACGTCCGCTGTGCCGGCCGCGCCCGCTTCCGGTGAGAATCCCGCATTGGACGCCGCGTTTCAGAAGTTGGCCGCGCTGGAATCGGGGCAGGGTCTCGATATTCTCCACCCTATTCGGCAGGCCATCGTCCAATCGCGGGCCGACGAGAAAGTCCGAACCGATCTCGAAGCCCGCCTGATCGCGATACTCCAGGGCGACGCAACCGACTTGGCGAAGGACTACGCCTGCCGTCAGTTGGTGATCGTCGGTTCGGACGCGTCCATGCCCGTTCTGGCGGAGTTGCTGCCGAACCCGCGCTTGTCGTACATGGCTCGCTATGCCATGGAGGGGATCGGGAGCCCGGCGGCAATCCAGACGTTGCGAGAGATGCTTGGCAAGACCGGCGGACGGCAGAAGGTCGGGGTGGTGATTTCGCTGGGGCGACTCGCCGCCGGCAGCGCGGTGTCGGAGCTTTCGGCGTTGCTGGGCGAGGAAGATGACGAGCTTCGCGAGGTCGCCGTGGTGGCCTTGGGCCGCATCGGGACGATTCCTGCGGCCGACGCACTCAGAGACTTCGCCGACAAGGCCCCCGAGGGGCTGAGAAACGCGGTGGTCGATGCAGAGCTTCATGCGGCGGAATCGCTTTGCCGACAGGGAGAATACCAGGCCGCCGTCGGGCTCTGTGAGTCGCTTCTATCCGCCGATTCCGAACGAGTCCGAGCCGCCGCGTTTCGTGGGCTCATTTCGGCGAAGCCGTCGGAATCGTTGGCCATGATCCTCGCCGGCTTGGGTGCCGAGGAACCTTGGAAACGGGCGGTCGCCGCGGATTGTGTGGTGGAACTCGAGAAGCCGGAAGAAATCCGGATCGTTGCCTCGGCGGTGCCGGAATTGCCCGTCCCCGGTAAGATCGCGGCCTTCGTCAGTCTGAAAGACCGCTGCGATCCGGCGGTGCGCGAGGCGGCTTTGGCGTCGCTGGATCAGGCAGACACGGAGGTTCGTACGGCCGCATTGGCGGCACTGATCGCGTCGGGGACTGCCGAGGATGCCTCGACGCTGGCGGATCTTGCCTCGACGGCCGAGGACCTCCAGGTGCGTCACGCCGCGTTTGAGACACTGCGTCTCATGACTGCCGGCGGAACGAACCAGGCAATGATTGCCCTGATGAACGAAGCCAAAACGCCCAATCCGGTCGTAATGAAGGGTGCCCTGGCACGACGTTCGCCGGAGTTCGTCCCCGCCTTTCTCAAGGCGGCCGAATCATCCGACGCGGCAACCCGATTGGACGCATTCAAGGCGTTGGAGATCATGGCAACGGAGAAAGAGGCGCAGTCGCTGGCCGGTCTTCTGTGCAAGACGGCCCCGGGCGAAGAACGCGAGGCCGCGGGCCGCGCCGTTTGGATGAGCTGCGAGAAGATCCCCGACGCGGCCCTGCGGTCGGCGCCGTTGCTTGCGGCGATGGAAAAGACGGACGCGGCCGGACAATGCGCCCTCTTGCCCTCGCTGGCTCGGATGGGTGGAGAGCGGACGCTCACAGCCGTCCATTCGGCCATGCAAAGCGAGAATCAGGCCGTTCGTGACGCCGGTTACCGGGCGCTCGCCAATTGGCCCGACGCCACGGTGGCGGGCGAGCTGCTCGACGTCGCCAAGACGAGCGAGGTGGAGTCGTACCGCGTCTGGTCGCTGAGGGCCTATGCCCGGGTGGTGTCGTTGCCCGATGAACGGCCGGCTCAGCAGACCTTCGAAATGCTCCAAAGCGCGATGGAGTTGGCCACTCGCACGGAAGACCAGGAGCTGATTATCTCGCGATTGGAATCGGTCCGCGTGCCGGATGCGCTCGCGCTGCTGCTCTCTTTCCTCGACAACGGGGAACTGAAGAAATCGGCCGCTGCGGCGGTCTTCACGCTGGCGAAGGGGCTCAGCCAGTCCCATCCCGATCAGGCGAAGGCAGCCTTGGAGAGAGTCCAAACCATGACGAAGGACGGGGCCATACTCCAGCAGATACCCAAAGTGCTCCGCGATATCGAAGCGCGAAAGCAGGGACAGAAGCAATAGGAACCCGAGGTTATGACAAGCTCACAAGACGCCCGTCTCACGCGCCGTGCAATGCTCCGGCGAACCGCCGCTGCCGCCGGATCGGTCGCCGCCCCGTTGGTGGTTCGGGCAACGGTGATGGGAAAGGACGGTGCGACCGCGCCGAGCAACCGCATCACCATCGGATCCATCGGCGTCGGCATGATGGGGAGAGGCCATTTCCGCATCTTCGCGGGATATCCGGACGTTCAGCTCCTGGCGCTAAGCGACGTCGACCCTTGGCGCCGCAACGACTCGACCAAGGCGCTCGAACAAATCTACGCCGAGAGGCAACCGAGCGGTCTGTTTCACGGGTTCAAGGCATATAGCGACTTCCGGGAACTGCTGGATCGCGACGATATCGATGCGGTCATCATCGCCACGGGCGAGCGCTGGCACCCGGCGATCAGTGTTCGAGCCGCGAAGGCCGGCAAGGACATCTATTGCGAAAAACCGATCTCCCTGACGATTCGGCAGGCGCGAACCATGGCGGAGACCGTGCGACGGCATAATCGGGTGTTTCAGACCGGGTTGCAGCAGCGCAATTCACCGGAGTATCGGAAGGCATTCGAGATGGTTCATGCCGGCCGAATCGGCGAAGTGAAGCTGGCCTACGTCTCCGCCAGCGGCGTCAGTCAGTATCTGAATCTTCCGGCCGAGCCGCTTCCCGAGGGGCTCGACTGGGACATGTGGCTCGGCCCGTGCCCCTGGCATCCTTACAACTATCGATATCACCACAGCGGCCAACCGAAAAACGTGGTCCCCTGGAGCTGCAACCGGGCCTTCGGCGCCGGTGGGATGACTTCGGGGACGGTTCACAACCTCGATTCCGCCCACGCGGGACTGCGCAAGGACGGCGACGGTCCGGTCAAGCTCACGCCCCCCGGGATCGACGGGGCGCCGTCGCTCACGTTCACCTATGCCGACGACACCCAAATCGTCTTCGCGACGAGGCTCGAGCCGGGCAAACACTTCGTCCCCGAAGGATGGGACGTGCAAACCCCGATCGTCAACTTCGGCGTCTTATTCGTCGGCGACAAAGGCTGGGTTCACGTCGCTCGATTCGGACTGCTGGACTGTTATCCCAAGAACCTCTTGGACGGCAACGTCTCGAAGGCCCATTCCGTCGAAGGAAACCACCGCGACTGGCTCGATTGCATCCGCACCCGGCGCCGCCCGAGAGCGGACGTCGAGATCGGCGCGTGCTCCACGATCCTTTCCCATTTGGGCTGCATTGCCCTCTGGACCGGCAGGGCGCTGAAATGGGACCCGGTCAAGGAAGCATTCCAGGACGACCGCGAGGCCAATGCGCTGCGATCCAGGGCATCGCGGGAACCGTGGAGCGTCTAGTGCGCTTCCGGTCGGCTGCCAACAGATCGTTCCCGTCAGCTCCCCTCGATTCCATGGCTGCACAGACCTCGATAGAGCGAGGACCAACCCGATGAAATCCACTCTCCATCGACTCCTGATCACGGCCCTACTGCTTGCCCCGGCAACGTCGGCGTTTGCCCAGAGGCCGCGTCGACCGCTTTCGGAAGAGGCGAAGCAGCAGGTGGAACGCGTGCTGCCTGCGAAGGCACCGGCGGTTGCCAAAGAAGCTCGCAAGCTCCTGATCTATGACGGCAACGTCGGGTATGGCGGACACGGCTCCATCCCCTACGCGAACCACGCCTTCACGTGCATGGGTGAGAAGACGGGGGCGTTTACGACGGTCGTCTCGCGAGATCCCGCCGTGTTCAGGAAGGACCATCTCGAGCAGTTCGACGCCGTTTGCCTGAACAATACCGTGGGCAATCTGTTCACCGATCCGCAACTCCGGCAGAACCTGCTTGAATTTGTCCTCGGCGGCGGTGGACTCCTGGGCATCCATGGAACCACCGTGGCATTCACCGATTTCGAAAAGGGCGCCAAGGAAACCTGGCCGGAATTCGGGCAAATGATCGGCGGACGCGGCGCGGCTCATCTGACGCAGGACGAACGCGTCGTCGTCAAGCTCGATTCACCAGACCATCCGCTCACCCGACCCTTCGGCGGCAAAGGCTTCGAGCACGTCAGTGAGTTCTTTCGGGTGCGCGGCCCCTATTCACGAGACCGCCTTCACGTACTCTTCAGCATTGATACGGCCAAGACGGCGCTTCCTCCCAAAGGCACGCACCCCGGTGTCGAGCGGGCCGACGAGGATTACGCGCTGGCCTGGACGCGAAACTACGGTCGCGGCCGCGTCGTCTATTGCACGATCGGCCACAGCCCTCAGGACTTCATGAATCCCAAGATCCTGGAATTCTACTTGGGGGCCATCCAATTCATCGTGGGTGATATTTGCGGCTCCACGACGCCCGGCAACCGACTGACTCCCACCGTCGCCGCTTGGGAAAAGCTTGGCTGGAAACTCGGCGTGACCATGTGGGGGCTGCACAAATACACGCTGTTTGAAGGCATCGACAAGACCCGGGAGCTCGGCCTGTCCTACGTCGGCGGGTTGAGCTTTCAGAAGGTGAGCAAGGAGATTCCGAAGAACTTCGACGCCAACCTCTCCGAGGAGGAGCTGACGCAGATCCGCCTGAAAATGGACGCGGCCGGCGTTCGGATGCCGACGTGTTTTTATGCACGAATCCCAGGCGACGAGGCAGGTTGCCGCGGAGTGTTCGAGTTCGGCCGAAAAATGGGAATCGAGACCTTCATCTCCGAACCACCGCCGGACTCGCTCGACGTGATCGAGCGCTTTTGCGACGAGTACGACGTCAAGCTCGGCATTCACAATCACGGCCCCGATCAATCTCCCGTTTATTGGCGACCGGAGGGGATTCTCGAGGTCTGCAAGGGCCGGAGTCAACGAGTCGGCGCATGCCCCGATACGGGCTATTGGATCCGAGCCGGCGTCGATCCCCTTGAAGGAATCCGAAAACTGGGGGATCGGCTCATCACGATTCAACCCCACGACCTGAACGAGCTCTCCCCGGAAGGACACGACGTTCCCTGGGGAACGGGCAAGGCGGAGTTCGGGGAGCTGCTCCAGGAAATTCGTCGCCAGGGCATCCAACCGACGCTGATCGGGCTGGAGTATTCCTACGACTTCATGGACAACATGCCGGAAATGGCCGAGTGTGTCGAGTTCATCACCCGGCTCGAGTTGGATACACCGCAGTGAGTGTCGTTGTTCGCTCCGCGAACAAGCGTCTTTGCGCGGGGCGAAAAGCGACTATTGCGACAGTAGTTGATGCGCCCCTCCTTACGGGGTCGCTGTGCTCGGTGAACGTGCCAGGGCCGCCTTCGCACATTCCTCCTCCTTCCAACCCCAGTGTCCATCCTCATGACTACGGGCCAATCACCATGAAAAACCACGTCAACACGTTTGCCGTCCTCGTCGCCGGATTGCTCATCACCTCGCAATCCGCCACCGCCAAAGACATCCACGTCTCCCCGGCCGGAAACGACGTCTGGACCGGGCGATCCGGCCAGCCCAACGCCGAGCTAACCGACGGCCCCGTCGCCACGCTCACGCGGGCCCGCGACGTCATCCGCGAGTGGAAGACGGCAGGCCCGCTCGACGAACCCGTCCGCGTGATTGTGGCCGACGGTGCCTATTCGATTACCGGGCCGTTTGCGCTCACACCGCAAGACAGCGGCACGGAGTCGTGTCCGATTACCTACGAAAGTGCGCCGGGAGCGTCGCCTGTCATCTCGGGCGGAAGAATCATCACCGGTTTCCAGCCCGCCGAAAACGGAATCTGGAGGGCGGAGATCCCCGAAGCGGCCGCCGGCAAGTGGCGCTTCGAGCAGTTGGTTGTCGATGGTGTCCGCGCCGTCCGAGCCAAAACGCCCAACCGTTTCTACGACTACCTGGGCGACACCTTGGAAGTTCCCGTCGAAGGCGAGCAGGGCCAGTTTCGCCGAACCACCCAGGTTCCGGCCGCCTCTCTCGAACGGCTCGAGGGACTGAGCGACGCCGAACTCCACGACGTCACGCTCGTCGCCTTCCACAAGTGGTGCATCAGCCGCCGATTCCTCCGGGAGATCGACCCCGACGCCAACACGATCATTACCGTCGGCGAGCAACTCAAGAGCTACTCCGGCTGGCCCGTCAACACGCGCTTCCATCTTGAGAATTTCAAAGCAGCGTTAGACACGCCCGGCGAATGGTTCCTCAGCCGCGAAGGCACGCTGTACTACATGCCTCTTCCCGGTCAGGACATGACGAAAGCCCGGGTCGTTGCTCCCGTCGCCGAAAAACTCGTCGTGATTCAGGGAAAACCCGAAGAAGAACAGTTCGTCGAACACGTCACGCTCGAAGGGCTCTCGTTCCGGCACAATTCGTATCCACTGCCGGCGCACGGCTATGCCCCGTACCAGGCCGCTTTCGTGACCGAGGCAGCCGTCATGGCGGACGGCGCGCGAAACGTCGCGATTGTCGACTGCGAGATCCTTCACACGGGCGACTACGCCGTCTGGTTCCGCCGCGGCTGCCGGAACTGCGAGATCCGCCATTGTCACTTAGCCGATCTCGGCTCGGGCGGTGTTCGCATCGGCGAGGGCGGGATCCGCGGAAACCCGGCCGAGCGGACGCATCACGTCACGGTCGACAACAACATCATCCACCATGGCGGCCGGGTCTACACGGAGGCCGTCGGCGTCTGGATTGGCCAGAGCGGCGACAACACGGTGACTCATAACGACGTCGCCGACTTCTACTACACCGGCATTTCCGCCGGCTGGCGTTGGGGATATAGCGACGGGCTCGCCAAGAACAACAACATCTGTTTCAACGACGTCCACCACCTCGGCCAAGGCGTGCTCAGCGACATGGGCGGCATCTACACGTTGGGACCGTCGGAAGGCACCGTCGTCGGCAATAACGTATTCCGCGACGTCTACGCCTACTCCTACGGCGGCTGGGGAATGTATACCGACGAGGGCAGTACGGGTATCACGATGGAGAACAACCTCGTCTACAACACCAAGACCGGCAGCTTCCACCAACACTACGGCAAAGAGAACGTGGTCCGCAACAACGTCCTCGTCTGTAGCGAGAACCCGCAAGTTGCGGCGACTCGCGTTGAAGACCATCTCTCCTTCACGTTCGAGCACAACCTCGTGTACTGGAAGACCGGCAGCCTGCTTGGCGGACCCTGGAATCGCATCCGGGTCGAGGTCGACAACAACTGCTACTTCAACGCGGCCGGGGATCCCGTGACCTTCGCCGGCATGGACCTCCAGGCCTGGCAGGCGCTCGGCTATGACCAACACTCCGTCATCGCCGATCCGCTCTTCGTGGATCCCGAGAACAGCGACTATCGCCTCAAGCCCGACTCGCCTGCGCTGAAGATCGGCTTCAAACCTTTCCAGTCCAACGAGGCCGGTGTGTACGGCGATCCGAAATGGATCGAGAAGGCGGCCCGGGCCAAGATGCCCACGCTCGAATTGCCCCCGGGACCGCCGCCCATGGCGATCCACGACGACTTTGAGAGGACACCCGTTGGGAGCCGGCCCCGAGCCGCCCAAGCCTACGTGGAGGGCCGCGGCGATGTGATTGAAGTCACTGCGGAACGGGCGGCTTCCGGAAAGCAATGCCTCAAGGTCGGGGATACCTCTGGCCTGCAGTTCGCCTACAATCCCCATTTCTGTTATGCACCGGAGCACAAGAACGGCACGACGGTCTGCAAGCTCGACCTGCTCGTTGAACCCCGAGTGAAAATCAACTACGAATGGCGCGACTGGCGGAGTTCGCCCTATCGTGTCGGCCCCACGCTGAACATCGACCAGAACCGGCTCATCGTAGGCGGCGAGACGCTTCTCGAACTACCGGCGGACAAGTGGGTTCACTTGGAGATCGCAGCCGACCTTGGAAAAGGGAACTCCGGCAAGTGGAACCTGATCGTCACCCCCGCCGGCCAGCAACCCCAGGAATTCAAACACCTCGAAAATGGCAACCCGGCCTTCGAACAAGTCACCTGGCTTGGCATTACCAGCAACGCCACTTCCGAAAGCGTTTTCTACGTCGACGACCTTTCGATCGAAAACCACTGACAACCGCGTTGTCCACGCATATCATGTGACCGCAGTGACCATCGGTGTCCCAGGACAGAGGCTGCGCGTGTCGGAATCTCCATACCTTTTCTCGGAATCGGCCCCAACCCGCGGAACGGGCCAAAACGGGCGGCAGCGTGCGTCCCAATCACAACGATTTTCGCCGTGGGCAGGGCAAGGGGTCCAAAACTGGCGGACGAGCTGATCATGTCATTTGCTTAATTGCTTCAGCGTGTGGGCCAGCACCCAGCGGACAAACATGTTTTCTTGGCCGGGATCTTCGGCCGCCTTTCCTATGGCGTCCACTGCGGGCCGGGCTTTCTCGCCGACACGGTCCAAGACATTGGCCGCCTGCAGACGAATCCACGAGCTTTCGTGAGTTAGCGTATCGGTCAGGACCGGCAATGCCGTCTCTTCTCGATCGATCCGACAAAGGGCTTCGGCCGCGACGATACGGACCTCGACCGACGAGTCGGCCAGCGCCGTCTCCAGCGCTCTGACGACCGACTCGTCTCGCGCGGCCGTGTTGGTCAGGCCGATCACTGCCCAGAAGCGGACCGCTGCGTCGTCGTCATCACATCGCTGGAGCAACTCGGGGATGGTATCGGGGCCCTGCCCGAAAAACACGGCCGTCTGAAAGATCCGATCGACGGGAAACGCCTCCGAGCCGCTCCGGGCCATCTCGTATTCCGTCGAGCCTCGGGCCCGATTTCGCATGTCCTGCTCGGGCAACAGGCCCAGGTCGAGCGTCCGCCGAACCCACTCGAAGTGAGCCTCTCGCATCCGCTTCAGGACGTCCTCGTGCTGCGGCGAGTCGGCCAGGTTCACTTGTTCGAACCTGTCGGCCTGAATGTCGTAGAGTTCCTCGACGGGCTTCGTGTCTTGCATGAAGAAGGCTTGCACGCCGGAGAGCTTCCCTTCGGCTCGAAGCCGCCGCCACTCCTGCATGGTAGCCAACTTCTCCATGTAATCGAGCCAGGGAGCGAACGGTCGAGACGGGAAGTAGTTGCGGTGGTACTTGTAATGGTGGTCGCGAACCGTGCGGTTCATGTCATAGCGTTCGTCCATCCGATCGCGCACGCCGTACACGTACTGGCGAGGTTCGCCGGCCTGCGACCCCAGGAACGGCACACCCTGAACGTGGCCGGGGATCTCAAGCCCCAGCAAGCTCAGCACGGACGGCCCCAGGTCGACGAAACCGACCAGCCGATCGATGGCCGAACCGGGGCTCGCCGGAGCCAAGTGACGATATTTCTCGGGGAAATAGATGACCAACGGCACGTGAGTGCCGGCGTCATAGATCCACTGCTTTGCCCTTGGCAGCCCCACGCCGTGGTCGGAAAAGAAGAACACGATGGTCTCGTCGGCCAGGCCATCCTCTTCGAGTTGATCGAGAAGACGGCCGGCCTGGGCGTCCATCTGGGTGATCAGGTCGTGGTACCTGGCCCAATCGCGACGGACCAGAGGTGTATCGGGTAAGTACGGCGGCAGCACGGCTTGGGCCGGGTCATGTTCCAGCTTCTCGTAATTCGCCCGAATTCGGCTCTCATGCGTGATCGTCAAATTGAACACGCTGAAAAAAGGCTGACCGGGCTTTCGGTTCCGCCAGTGGGCCTTGGCACCCCCGGGGACGTCCCAAGCGTTCGGCGGCACGGGGAAATTGTAGTCGGTCTTGGATTGATTGGTGCAGAAGTAGCCGGTCTCGCGAAGGTATTCGGGAAAGCACTTGACGAAGTCGGGCAGGCTCGTGGTGCAGCGCATGTGGTGCGACCCTAGCGAAGTCGGGTACATGCCCGTGATCAACCCCGAACGGGACGGCGCACACACGCCTGCGTGGGAGAAAACGTGCGTGTAGCGAACGCCTCGGGCGGCCAGGCGGTCCAGGTTCGGGGTCACCGCATAGGCGTCGCCGTAGCAGCCCAGGTTGGGGCTCATGTCCTCGCAGGTGATCCAAAGGATGTTGGGACGCTCGCCGGACGGTTCGCTCGCCGCGTCGGTCGCACGCTTCGCCCGCCGCGGCAGGAGGGCCTCGACGGTCTCGACGATCAGGTCTTCCGCCCCGAGAGCCAGACGCGTCGGCTTATCGAACGTGGGCATCGAACCGTCGACCTCGTAGCCACCTTCCTCGATGACCCGTCGAGAAGCGATGTAGCATGGGACGTCATTGGCATACGCGGTCACCCAAAGGTCGTCGCCCAATTCCTTCTTCAGACGCAGCGAATAGTCAACCACCACCTCGCCGGACAGGAAGACCATGCCCAAGTCGTCGCCGAATGTCCACGTCCGGATTGTGTAAGGGAACGAAGTGGGTGGCTGGATGCCGCGATCGAGACGCTCCAGTACGATTCGGGCGTAGTACGCCGGTCGGTCGTTTCCGGTGGCCTGCTTCTCCCACTGGGCTCGGGTGGGCAGTTCATCCAGCGGCAGGCGGACTTGCCTCAACCGACATTCCGGTAGCCCTCGAACGGGCCGCAACGGACCGGCCAACAGACGTTCGACTTCGTCGGCAATCGCCTTGCCGTGTCGGTCGACTTCCGCTTCGTCGAACGGCTGCGGGTTGGCGTCCGCGCCGCAACCGATGGAGACCATGGCCGTCACGCCCGGGTGGTTCGTCTCGATGTCCCTTTGCGCCGAACCGGGCCAATCGCCGTGGACGTCGTACGACTTGACGGTCGTCGCGTGGCACGCGTAGTTGACCAGCACGGCACGGAGCTCGCCTTCGGGGTCCGTCACACCGAGCACGGGCAGATCGTGGTCGACCGGTCCGTCGTGGTTTACGCCGAAGCCCACCCACTTGTTATTCTCCAGCCTGCGCCGATTGGCCGCGAACCCGACCCGACCTTGCGCCCACGCCAAACGACCGGGTTGCCGAGCCGCAAGCGCGTCGAGGGCCACCTTTTCCAACTGATCGGTGAACCGCTCGGTGTATCGGCTGATTCTTGCCTGATGCTCCGGCGGGGTCGGTTCGGCGAAGATGAACGGAGCGGCTCCTGCCAGACACGGTCCGGCGTGGGTGTGCGATGCACACACGACGAACCGATCGCGGCGGATGCCCGCCTTCTCATGCAACCGTCGCGCGACCTCGTCGGTCAGCTCGCCCGGAACAACGCAGTTGTCGACCGTGATCAGCACCGCCGGGCCTTGCCCGTCGGCGCCGATCGCCAGCGCTTTGGCCCAGAGCTTCTGGGCGATGCCGGTCGACTCCGTTTTGCGGACCGCATAGCCGTTGAGCCGGATCGGTCCCTCGGGGGTGACGTCGATTCTGGCAACACCCACGGAAACCAACGACTCGCGTCGCGTCGCGCTGGTATCGTTTTCGTCAACGAAGCCTGTGCGTGTCAGGACCGTTGCGATAAGAAACTGCAGCAGGACAAACCGTGTCGTCGTCATTCGCGAATGGAACATGGGATGTTGCATCCTTTGCCTCTTCGGCCCCCTGATCACGCGGACGTACTACGAGCTTGACCGCAACCTGTCAACACACCCACGACGGGCAAGATGATCAGCTTGCACGTTACTCAATTTCTCTTGGAAGAGAATTCGTCGCAAATCCAAAGCCCAGTGCAGTCGTAATCCTGTTACCGCACAATTCTAACCGGCCCAGGGCGTCTCACCAAACGACCGTCTGCGAAACAGTCCTGCGCCCCATCCGCACGACGACTCATTTGGGGTCGATTCCAGCAATCTGGGACACCTTTTACGGGATCGGCAAATCGTGCCAAGAAACGGTCGCGCCGAGCAATTCGGCATAGGTGAACAGGCGTCCTTCGGCCTTTCGGGGGATCGACGTGTTTCATTTGCCGAAGGTTTGCTGGCACGGGAGGTGGTCCGTACGGGCGTTTGACAGTGGCCTTCTTCGCATGGCGATGATCCTCTACGAGAAGTCGCTGTGGAAGCCCGTCGTCTCAGGCAACTCGGGAGATTTTCCACGTCCGATGGATCCGCGCGTTGCGGAAGTCGGGCGGGACCGTCTGGCGGCTGATCTCGCGGATCGTCGCCCCGCGGAGATGCTCCTCGGCCAGCTTGAAGCGGCGGAAGTTCGAGGAGAAAAAGACGAGCCCGTCGGGCGTCATCAGGTCCACAAGGCGGTTGAGGAGTTCGACGTGATCTCGCTGGATGTCGAAGAAGCCCTCGGTCATCTTGCTGTTGGAGAACGTCGGCGGGTCGACCAGCGCCAGGTCGTAACTGGGCAGGCGGGGATGGGCACGCAGAAAACTCATCGCGTCGTCCCGCACGAAGCGATGCTCATGCCCGGCCAACTGATTCACGGTCATATTGCGTTGGGCCCACTCGAGATAGGTGTTCGATAGATCGACGGTCGTCGTCGACTTCGCCCCGCCCGCGGCCGCGTAGACGGTGAACGAACCGGTGTAACCGAAGAGGTTCAGGAACCGCTTGCCGGCGGCCGCTTCGCGGACCATTCCTCGCGTGATGCGATGGTCGAGAAACAGGCCCGTGTCGAGATAGTCGGACAGATTCACTTCAAAGCGCAGGCCGCCTTCGGAGACGAGGCACGTTCGGTGCTGCTCACCGAAGCGTTCGTACTGCGACTCGCCCCGCTGTCGCCGCCGGTGCTTGAGAAACGTGTTTCGGAGTTCGAGGCCGAGCGTATCGGCCGCGGTCCGCTTCATCAGGTCGAGCCAATCGGCGTGTTCCGCGCGCGTGCGGTCATGCGGCCGCTCGTATTCGGCAATGTGAAGGCAGTCCTCGTAGCGATCGACGATCAGGGGGATCTCGGGGATATCGCGGTCATAAAGGCGGTAGCAGGTGATCCCCTGGCGCGTCGGCCAGCGTCGCAGGTGGCGCGCCCGCTTCGTCAGCCGCGAGCGGAACAACTTTGCCTGCTCGAATGCCTTCTCCGACAGGCCGCCGAAGGCCTGGCGTCCCCGAACGACGGGCCTCTTGCCCGTCTCCTTCCTGGGAACAGGAGACTCGCCTGCGTCCGGCTGCTGTGGTTCCGCTGCCTCGGCTCCGGCGATCGCAGGCTCCGAGTCCGCAACTGGGCCCTGATCCGTTTGCGTTCCCCGTGAGACGCATGCACCATCAATCGCCGGAGGCTTCGGCCCGAAGAACTGGTAATAGGTGCACTCGATCCGGCTGTTGTAGAGCTTGCGCCGCCGGTCCGCGGGCTGGCCCAAGAGTTTTTCGAAATCGGCTCCCGCCGTGAGCACGTAGAACGACCAGGTCTTCAGGCGACGGAAGACCTCGGGCATGGACGCATAGAGGGCCTGCACCTCGCGCTCCCGTCCCATCCGTTGGGCATACGGCGGGTTGGTGATCAGGCAACCATACTCCCTCGTGCTACGCAACTCGGCGAAAGGCCGCCGCTGGAGATGGACGTCGGCCGCCACGTGAGCCTGTTCCGCGTGGTAACGGGCCAGTTTCAGTGCCCCTTCCTCGATATCGGTCCCGATGATCCGCTCGGCAAGGTTCGGCCGGATGAGGTCACGCGCCTCCTCGCGTACCTCCTGCCAAAGCCGGACGGGGATCGCCTGCCACGACTCGGCCGCGAACCGCCGGTTCAGGCCAGGCGCCATATTCCGGCCGATCAGGGCCGCCTCGATCGGAATCGTGCCCGAGCCGCAGAAAGGGTCGACCAGCGGTCGCTCCGGATTCCAATAGCTCAACAGCACCAGGCTGGCGGCCAGAGTCTCGCGCAGGGGGGCCTCACCGACCAGACGCCGGTAGCCGCGCCGGTGCAGGCCGCTTCCGCTCGTGTCGAGCGTGAGGGTGGCCCGGTCCTTGAGTAGCGTCACTTCAAGCGTGAACGTTGGCCCGGTCTCGTCCAGATGCGTGACCCGGTGGGCGGCCAGAAGCTTGTTGGCCACCGCCTTCTTGACGATCTTCTGGCAGGCCGGCACGCTGGAGAGCTGGGACTTGCGTGAGCGGCCGTTCACCGGAAAGGCCCCGTCGGACGGGATCCACGCTTCCCAGGGTAAGGCGTAGGTCCGATCGAAAAGCTGGCCGAAGTCGGTCGCCTCGAACTCACCCAGGCGCAGCAGCACCCGCCCTGCCGCCCGGAGCCACAGGTTGGCCCGGCAGATCGCCCGGTAATCGCCCCGGAACAGTACCCGGCCCGTCTCGACAACCTCCGCCTTGTAGCCTAGGTCCTCCAACTCCCTCGCGACCACCGCCTCCAGGCCCATCGTCGATGTGGCAATCAGTTCCACTTCCGCCATGCCGTGCCCTCAAGACTTGAAGGATGCAGTAATTCATTGTAGCCGCCCACGCGGTGGACGAGTGTAGAAGGGCCGGCCGAGCGTAACAAGTCCCACCATCGCCTCTTCTCTCAACACAAACGGGTTTCTGACCATAACCGCCCGGGGGGGCAGTGACCTGCTTCGTGGCCAGGCTCCTATGCCAGGAGAGAATCCTTGCTTCAAAGCACCGGCGCTGGATTCGTCCCAAGAATCGACCGTGCGTGAAACACTCCTCCGGGGGGTGGCCCGAGTCAGCCGATCGCCCGATCGCGAGCTATCCGGCACCCGTTTTTCGACACACCCAGGAGTGCTCCCAATACCCGTCGCTTGGGACGGCTAGGTGCAATCGGCCAGATTCGAGCCGGAACTGCTTCATCAACCCAACGTATTTCGGGACGCAGTCTGATGCCCGTCCCGGCAGCGTTGGCAGCATCCATGCAGGGACAGCCCCATCGAGGCATCGCACCACAGAGCTGCTATAATCGCGGGCGTCATGACCGACATCACCCGCATCCTATCCGCCATCGAGCAAAGCGATCCATCGGCGGCCGAGCAGCTTCTCCCTCTGGTCTACGACGAGTTGCGAAAGCTGGCGGCTCAGAAGATGGCCCAGGAGGCGCCGGGCCAGACGCTCCAGGCGACGGCTCTGGTCCATGAGGCTTATTTGCGGCTGGTGGATACGGAGAAGGTCCAGCACTGGAACAGCCGGGGCCATTTCTTCGGGGCGGCGGCGGAGGCTGCTGTTCCGGAAGACGGCGATTGATAACGCCAAGAGTCGTAATGAGAATCAGAGTTCTTTGCGCCGCTGCCGTGGGTCCGGTGGCTGCGACATGGATAAGGTTGAGTGGACCGATAGCCAATAAGGAGGCGGCCTGATGGTTGGAAACGTTCGATCCGGTTTTCGCGCGAGAACGGCGGCTCTGTTCCTCGCGATGTTGGCTGGCAATCCGCTGGCGCTATCTCAAGCCAAGAGCGCTGCCGAGCAAAGCGACAAGCAGTCTGCACCCGTTGCCGGAGGGCAGCGTGTGTTTACATGCGGTCACAGCTTTCACGTCTTTGTGTATCGCCTCGTAGGCGAGATGGCCCAAGCCGCCGGCTTCGAGGACCATCAATCCGTCGGTTTATCGCGGATCGGCGGCTCGCGCGTCATTCAGCACTGGGACGTGCCGGAACGGAAGAACGAGGCCAAAGCCGCCCTCCGCGCCGGCAAAGTCGACGTGCTCACCCTTTCTCCCATTTGGCTGCCCGACGCGGGAATCGAGAAGTTCGCAAAGCTGGGCCTGGAGCACAACCCGGAAATTCGGATCACGGTTCAAGAATTCTGGCTGCCGAACGACACTTACGAGCCGATCTATCCCCTTGATGTCCGCAAGAAGGTGGACCACAACGCTACGGATCTGGCGGATCTGCGGGAAAAACAAACACGCTATCTGCAGGACTTGGATGACTACGTCCGCGGCATCAACCAAGAACAGGGCAAGGACGCCGCGTTCGTCGTGCCGGTCGGGCAGGCCGCCCTTGCATTGCGCGAGAAGATCGCGGCCGGCCAGGCGCCCGGGCTGGAGATGCAGTGGGACCTGTTTCGCGACCCCTGGGGCCATCCCCAGCCGCCGCTTACGGTGTTGTCGGGCTATTGCCATTTCGCGGTGATCTATCGCCGCAGTCCCGTAGGTTTACCGCTGCCGGAAGAACTGGTGAGGTATCGCCGCATCATCTCCGACGTCGGATTGCGCAAGCCCGGGTGGCGGCCTTCGCCGGAAGAAGTGGCGAAGGCCGAAAGCTTGACTGAGAATGAGAAGGAAAACCTGAACCGCCTGCTGCAAGAGCTGGCTTGGGACGCGGTCACGAAACATCCGCTCAGCGGCGTCAAGGCAAGATCGCAAGCAGAATGAAGGATTCATCGCAAGATGTTGTTCCAGGTGTTGCGCCACATCGTGAGCAGCGAGGACGTTGACAAGGATAGCGTAATGAGGAGGATAACGTGACCATCAACTTCCAGTGCAAGAAGTGTCGGAAGGAATTCGACTGTGAGATGGGGAGGATCGGGATCAATGGGAGGACGATGCGCCCGGACTTCGAAAAACCAATCAACTGTCCTCGCTGCGGAAAGAGAACGATGGATGAAGTGCTCCTGACCGAACTTGGCCAGAGCCAGATGACAGAAGCCACCATGAATCCGTGAGAAACGAGGCTAATCACACCGAGCAAAGGACGAGGCTCCGGTTCGGCAGCCGATCCGCCGACCGAGTTGCCGCCCTCGCTGTCGCATAATCTCCTATGTATTGTGAGATGCGTCAGAAAACGACCCCGCCCTCTGTGTCAATGATAGGAGAGACAACTACCTCCTCCGTTATTACAGAAGGGCCGTCGATGCGATCCCAGACCGTGGCCCAATTGCTGGCCACGCTGGGCATCACCAAGTCCCACAGCCGGCCGCACGTCTCCAACGACAACCCGTTCTCCGAAAGCCAGTTCAAGACCCTCAAGTACTGCCCCGAGTTTCCCCGCCGCTTCGCCTCGTACGACCAGGCG
>DATKZH010000270.1:0-27130 GCA_035528065.1 Thermoguttaceae bacterium
GGCGCGGGCAGTGAGCTTCCTACTCACGTCACGCCACGATTATTCGCACCTGCCCCCGACATCTCAAGTTTCGCAGGCAAATGACCGGTTCCGGCTCGGCAAAGGGCGCAGCGACAACCGACTCGATACCCCGATCCAACCCTGCCGGCCCAGCCATCCACCCAAAGTCACTCGACGCTCTGGTCACGGCCTCTATATTTCCCATCTGTCCGAAGATTCCCACAGCACCCACATCGCTCAGAATCCTCGGATTGACATCAGGCTTCCTCACCCGGCTTGGCTACACGGAACAGCTCGTCCAGCGTAGTTACGCCAGACATCGCCTTGCTAAGGCCATCCTGATAGATCGTCTTCATTCCCTCGCTTTGGGCTGTTCTGCGGATATCTCCCGTCGGCGCCTCGGCGAATGTGAGTTCGCGGAGCTTGGAGGACATCAGCATGAGTTCAAAGATCCCCTGCCGGCCACGGTAGCCCGACCCCGCACAAGCATTACATCCTGCACCCCTCATGAATGTGGCCCGTTCTGCCATCTCAGGGGTAATACCGGCGGCCTCGACCAATACATCTGCGGGGGTGTATGGCTCTTTACACTTCTGGCAGACGAGCCGCACAAGCCGTTGCCCCATGATGGCGACCACGCTGCTGGAGACCAGATAAGCGGGCACACCCATGTCGACCAGGCGCGTAATAGCGCCGGGCGCATCGTTCGTATGCAGCGTACTGAAAACCAAGTGTCCAGTCAGAGAAGCTTGAATTCCCATCTGGGCAGTTTCCAGGTCTCGCATCTCTCCCACGAGAATGATGTTCGGCGCCTGACGCAGCATCGCCCGAATCACCCGCGCAAAGTCCAGCCCAATCTCATGCCGAATCTCCACCTGGTTGATCCCCGAAAGGTAGTACTCCACGGGGTCCTCGGCCGTAATGATCTTTTTGTCGGGCGTGTTCAACTCGTTCAGCGCCGCGTACAGCGAAGTGGTCTTGCCGGAACCGGTTGGCCCCGTAACCAGAATGATCCCGTTCGGTCGGCGGATCAGGTTCTCGAACCTCTGGTAGTCCTCCTCGGCGAAACCAAGCTGCCGAAGCCCCACCCGGATGCTGTCCTTGTCCAAGATCCGCATCACTATGGACTGCCCATGATTGGTGGGGATGACACTCACCCGAAGGTCGTAATCCTTGTCCCCCACGATGGCCTTGATACGCCCGTCCTGCGTCCGCCGCCGCTCGGCGATATCGAGCCTGGCCAGGATCTTGAGGCGGGACAAGAGGGCCCCCAATAGCCGCCGTGGGGGGCTGTCGCGCTCCACCAACATGCCATCGATCCGGTAGCGGATCCGGATCCGGTCCTCGAACGGCTCGACGTGGATGTCCGAGGCCCGAAGCTGCACGGCCTCATTCAGCATCAGTTGGACCAGGCGAACGATCGGGGCGCTGCTCTCGTCGACTATATCGTCACGGGATATGCTCTCGTCGTCGGCCTCGGTGAAGTCGATGGCCGTGTCGGTGAATTCCGTGAGCATCGAGTCGGCGCTCTCGGCGAACCTCTGGCCGTAGTGCCGGTTGATCGCCTCGAGGATCGCGTCCCGGGGTGCCAGCACCGGCTCGATCCGGCGATTCAGGATGAAACGGAGCTTCTCGAAGGTGTCGATGTCGTTGGGATCACAAATGATCACCCTCAAGGCCCCGTCTTCTTCCGCAAGCGGTAGGATGACGTTTTCCCGTGCGACCGATTCGGGGACCAGTTCCAGCACGGACGGTGGAACGACCACATCGCTGACCTTCACGAAATCCAGCCCGTGCTCCTCCGCCATTGCCCGCATCACTTCCTCGCCCGTCGCGTAGCCCAGGCGTGCCAGCGCGTCCGGCAGTCTCATGCCGGAGTGTCGCGCCATCTCTTCGGCCTCGGCAAGCTGTTCCGAGCTAATGATCCCCCGGCTGATGAGGATCTCGAGATAGTCGCTTTTCTTCTTGGCGGCCATGGCTGGCTCCCCCAAAACTCCCTTACCGACAATTGCTCGGAAGGGTCGGACAAGGCAAGGCGTCGGCAACGCCGTAACCGAAAGCGCGCGCAGTACTTAACTACCGGTCCACAGACCCAATCTCCAGCCTAGCCCATCGGGCTACCGGATTCAATCCAGCCTTCGGCGTGGGTACGGACTCCCCGAAAGACCGGGCGTATAAAACCTGCCCAAATCGACGTTCCATCGGGGGGTTTCAGACACACCGCTGGGGAAAACCACGGGCAGGCAGCCGGAGTCATACGTGACCAGTGGCGAAGTGGCCGCACGCAATTTCCGTACCCCCGGTTGCCGGGGATACCAAGAGCTACAAATCCCTTCCAACACGAGCAACCGTTGACCCCACACTGACAGATAGCATAAGCGAAATCCACCGCTTATGGGGTAACCGTCTTGCATTGACAGCCAGTCCCCAGTTCGGGATAATCCCCGCCTTCCACTCCAGAAGGCCGCCCTGACGCCCCAGCTCTCCCTCATCCTCGTGCTTACGTTGAGCTGGGCGGCCCGGCTTTTCCCAACCTCACCTCTCGCGACCACGTGCCGAAGAAACGGCCACTGCCATGGCGGGCGATAGGACGTCTTCCGACGCAAAGCACGGCGAACCGGACGGGCTCGGTCTGGCAACGCACGGAATGCTTGCCCTGAGAGTGCTCTGGGTCGGCGTATGGGCCCTTGCGTGCTGGGCACCCACGGTCTGGGGCCAATCGGCCGAAGGGCTCAATGCCCCGGGCGCCGATCTCGGATGGTCGGCCACGCAGGATTCCCTCTCCACGCCCGTGCCCTCTGGGGAGCGCGTCGACTCGTCGCCTCTTACGGATTCCCACCCGACGCTTCCGGCAACCGGATGGGCTACACCGTACGAGCCCTACGGCGCCGCGGTCGACGCGAATGCCTCTGGCACTGCCCCAAGCTGCCGGCTCTTCGGCCCATTTCGGTGTGCGAACCTATGGGCGCGAGGACTCGTTCCCGCTTGCCTGGCCCCGCCCACAGGCCGGAATCGTGGGATCGGTGGGCCGCTTGATTGCGAGAGCTGGCGCTATCGGCCGTTCAGCGCGAGTTGGTTCATGGGGATGGTCGAAGGGAGCACACTCGTCGACGACTGGGTCGGAGGAAAGCGAGGGTTCTTCGGCGGGTACCGCTTGGGCTGGGATTACGATCACTACTGGGGCTATGAAATGCGGTTAGGCTTTGGCAACATCGGGCTGTGTGACAGCCATCGGGCAAAGCAGGCCCAGCAGGCCGCCGACGATGCCCAAGAGCTTGACCTCGACGACCCCTTTCGCCGGCGATTCGACCGGCGTCGCGACCTCACCACGACGGTATGGGACGTGAGCTTGCTGTACTATCCGTGGGGCGATGCCACATGGCGGCCCTACCTGATGGCGGGCCTCGGGGTCTCCAGCATCGAGTTCATCGATCGGCTGTCGACCCGTTACGGGGACACTGTGTTCGGCATGCCGCTGGCCGTCGGGGTGAAATATCGCTGCAACGAGTGGTTGGCCCTGCGCCTGGAATTGGCCGACAATATCGGCTTCGGCGGCAGTTTCAACGGGGTGCATCACATGTCGCTCACCGGGGGCGCGGAACTGCGGTTCGGCGGAAGCCGCGTGGCCTACTGGCCCTGGAACCCCGGACGCCACTATTGGTGAGCGGGCGCTCGCCTCACGGCCGGCGATCCGAGGAAGGGCCCAAGTCCCGGAAAACCCGAGGCATTTCGCCACGGGGTGACACCTGGTTGTCACCCCGATTCGGTATCCTGCCGAGCATGAACCGGCAGCATCCGGGTTCCTGTCCCCTGACGACCCGGCCCCGCGTCCTCATTATCGACGGCCACACGCTGTTCTGTGCGGGGATGGTGCGATTGTTGGAAAGCGCCTCGGGGATCGCTGAGGCGACGGCCGCCACCGGTCTCGCCGAGGGGATACGATTGGCGGGGCGATTCTGCCCCGACGTCGTGTCGGTCGACCCCTGTCTGCCGGAGGCCGGTCCGTTCGAGATCGCCCGGCGGATCCGCTTCTACTGCCGGGGTTCACGGTTTCTGTTTCTGGACGCCTCGATCCGGGAGGTCCACATCCGCGCGGCATTGCAGGCCGGCGCCTCCGGCTACTGGACCAAGCACGCCTCGGTCGACCAGATCCTGGAGGCGATCCGCCAGGTCGCAGCCGGCAAGCCGTCGTTCTGTCACGTCGCCCGGCAATACGTGGTCGCCACGAGAAGGGGGCTGCGATTCAGGCCCTCTGAGAAGAGCAAGGCCCTCGGGCTGTTGACCGCCCGGGAGTGGGAGGTGTTGCTGAACCTGGCACGGGGGTTGTCGGTCAAGCAGTGCGCGGCGCGGATGGAGCTGACACCCAATACGGTGGACAACCACAAGTCGCGGCTGATGAAGAAGCTCGACGTTCACAAATCGGTCGATTTGGCGACGCTGGCCCTTCGAGAAGGCCTGGTGGACTGACGGCGCGTGGATCGGCCGGAGTCGTCTCGCGGGCGTCAGAGGGCTTGCCGGTGCCCTCGCTCCCTCGCAGTCGCGGTGCCAGCTCAGTTGCCCGGCCTGCGTCGTTTGATCGGTGGTCTGGAGTTGCCCGTCATGCACCCGAGAGAGGGCAGGCACATTTATACGAGGCAATGCTTCGGATCGGCCAGGTAGAACACGGCATCGAGGTTGCCCATCTCCCTGGCCACCAACGGGCTCGGGCAGATGATCTCCAGCGGCAAGTTGTCGGCCTTCTCGCGATTGCGGACGACGAATTGGCCGATGACGAGCGACCATCCGTGGATCATGCAGGCCGGATTGACCACCGTGGCCGCCAGCTTGCCGTCGCGGACGGCGTTGAGGCCCGCCTGCTGGCCGTCCACGGCGGTGACCACCATGCCCGCGTGACGGGTCCCCTCGAGGGCAGGGACACAGGCCAGGGCCAGGTCGTCGCTGTGGAAGAACGCCCCGGCGATCGGTTCCTCACTCTGCTTGAGCAGGGCCTCGAACGTTTCCCGGGCGCGCTCGGGGCCCCCGTCACACCACTGCACCCCGCCACCGATCACCTCCACGTCGGGATACTCCGCGACGATGTTCGCGAACCCTTTCTCGCGGTCCTGGGCGACGCTGTGGGCGCTCCGTCCCCCGATGTGGATCAGCTTGCCCTGCTCGTTGATCTTGTTCACCAGATACTGGGTGCTGCTTTCCGCCATGTAGACGTGATCTGCGCCGATTTGGGTCCACACGCCGACGTCGCGGAGCCGGTCCCGTTCCACCAACAGGGTGTCCATGGAGATCACCGGGATGCCACGCTTCTTGAGTCGTTTGACCGGCTCCTCCAGGATGCCCGTCTGATGGGCTTGGAAGGCGCAGAAGTCCCAATCCTGGTCGACGATCGACTCGATCTTCTCCCGCTGGGTTTGCGCGTCGAGATCCCCGTCGAACCACTCGACGTCGACGTCGAGGAACTCGCCCCACAGTTCGGCCGCCTGCCGGCCAAGCTGGTTCCAGGTTGCCTCGAGGCCCGCGCTGGAGAAAGCCGCTCGGAGCCGGCGGAGCCGGCGACGCCTGCCCTCCCGCGGGGAGCCTCCCCCGTCGTCGTCCGGCCGGCAGCCGGCCAGCAGGGCCCCCACGCCGAGCCCGGCCCCGGAGGCGACGTGCTTCAGCAGAGTGCGTCGGGACGTCTGCCGGGGACCTTGTCCAGCCACGGGTGCTCCTCCAACGGATTGTCTCTGGTCGAACCGACCGCAACCGTCACACGATCGTCCCCCCTTTGATACTAGCCGCCCGGAAGTCCCGCCACAAGCAACTTCGCCTCTGCGCAGCACTTAAGTCCAATCTCAGAAACAAGTAAGCCAATTGGATCGCGCGTCCTGAGAAACAAACGTATTACGGCAGGGGAAACGGGGGCGGGCACGGTTGGCAGCGTGAAAGACCGCGGCGGGATCCTATTTCGACGGAGCCAGTCCCCGTTTCCGGGCTCCCACACTTGCAGTTTGACTTTTCAAGATCACTCAGGATCGCCTTTGATTCCCAGGCGCGCGGGTACTGGCCGATCTTGAGCACGGCGTACATGAGAAGGATCCGCCCGACCGTGAACCCGATGAACGCATGAGGAGTTCAGGTCGTTGGTCTTCCATCTGAAAGAGAGGCCGAGTTCATCCCCTCGCCACGGGAAAAGCGCGAGGGCCTGATCGGCGACCATGTCCTCGATCTGGTCGGCCTGCTGCACGAGCGGCCGTGCATCATCGGGCAATCTTGTGGTCTTCCGCCGGAGGAAGCCGCTCGATGCCGCAGATTGCTGGACCGCATCCGCGCCGAAGAGTGCCAGACCCGCGACCTCAACCGCTGGCTTGGCGAGGAAGACGGCCAGCACGGAACGCCGGCAATCGCCTGAAAATCACGAGATCTCGATTGGTCAGACAGCGACGGGATTGCGCGGGGGGGAAAGGCGAATCCCCCTGTCAGATCGTTTCCATCATCGTCACAAGTGGATAGAACGTGCCGGCAACGAGAAAGACCATCCAGGCACAGCCAAGAGCGACGGTGATGATCGCATAGTATTTGCGCAGGCGAGCCCTGCAAAGGCTGGAATAGACGACCCCAAGAAAGAGCGTGAACAACGCCGCGATTCCCGCCCCCAGGAAGATGGCTCCATCGTTGAGTTGACACCAATTCCGATACTCCGATCCGCCGTCAATGGCCCTGCCTGGCAACGTCTGCTGGAACTCGCGGGACCAGACCTCGATCCCCATGTCCGAGTAGATCGACTCGAGTCCCGGCAGAATCAGAAACGAATAGAGCAGCGGAAGGACAACGAACAGAGAAGCCACGGCGACGACGAACAGGCGTGGGTGTCCGCTCATGAGAAAGGCCTTCGCCCTCTCAGCCTCGTCCCACGGGATGAAGGCGCACAGGGCAAAATACAGGAGGGGTATGAGTGCGAGCCCCACTCCGCTCAGCGCGGACAGGAGAACGCAAGCGACAATCAGGACAATTCGAACGACCAGCGGATCGACGCCGAAGTACTCGGCGCAACCGGCGCAGAGCCCCCCGATCACGCCATGCTCCCAACTCTTGCGGAATGGGCCGCGCTCGGTGCCCGACGGTTGGTCGGCGGCGAGTTGTTCTGAAGGACCTGCCATCACCTGCGAGAGCCGCTGGTAGTCCTCCTCCGTAATGCTCCCATTGTGGAGCATTTGATCGAGCTTTTCTTGGGACGAGACGTCGGCTGATTGCATGATCACAACCTTTCGATGGCCTCGGCTGCCGCCTCGGCCGAGATTTCGCCGTTTTCCAGCCTTTCGAGAATGGCGCGCTTGGCTTCCTCGCCTTCGTGGAGGCGGCGATACGACTCGATGATCCGGTCCAGTCGATTCCGAATCGCGACGTATCCCAGCCCGCTTCTCTCGGCCAAGGCCTTGATGCTGAATCCGGCCAGAAGGTAGCGCTGGAGAAACTCCAGGTCCTCACTGGACAGGCGGGAGAACTGCGTCACCCGAAACCGTCCCCGAATTTCCACTTCGCACCGGTCGCAGACCATGACCACCGGACGCATCGACGCACTGCAGTAAGGGCACTCACGGTTCTTTCTCTTCGCTTCCATGCAGGCAGTATATTGAAAGCCGTGAGTGAAGTCAAATAAAATATCGATCAACCGTGCTATAGCAAAATATAATTTCGATTGGCTGCGCCATTTCGCATTCAAAATGAGCCCGGGCCCCCACTTCTCCGGCGCCTGCGGCAATATGGACGTAAGTCATTGGAAAGAAATGGTTTAGATGTCACCTCTTCGTGTTCTTCGACTTGACTTCGTGCCCGGAGCCAAGCGCGTATGGGTACCGATAGGCGAACACAAACGGCTGAAAACGAAGGGCTTGGAAAAACGGCGACAGCCGCATGGAACCGCCGACGCGAGCCTTACACCCCCATCCGAAGGGTGCTCGTCTTCAAAGCGCAGCGAGTCCTTGCCCGCGTCGCTCCGACAGACCGCCGCATTTCTGAGGGGGTGGCGGATCAATGGGGCGTGCGGGAGACGCGACCAGCGGACGGCCCACGGCAATCACCCACTACAGAAGTCGAGAATCTGCCTTTCGGCCGATTTCAGGGGCGGAGAGGGCCGGGCAGACGGGTGACGGCCGGACGTGGGCCGGCGATTGCGCCGGGGTGGATTGGCTGGATGGTGACGTCGTCGATCCGGGCCTCGCCAAAGCCGGACAAGGCGAACGTGACGGCGACCTCCCCCCGTTCGGGCGCGACTCGGTACAAGGTGAACTCCTGCCACCCGGCGGTTTGCTGCACCCGCTCGGCCAACGGTTCGCCGGACGCCGAGTCGACGATCATCAGCCCGTCCACGCTCCCGGTGATCGGCTCGGGGACCTGCACCCATCCGTGGATGCGGACCAACTGTCCGGCGTCTACCGGCACGGCCGGACTCGTCATGGACGAAGGGGGCCTTTCGGCCAACACGTCGGAATCGTCGGGCAGGGGGGGCCGTGCTGCCAGACGCAAGCCGTACCGCCCCGAGTGGGCGGCCGTCGAGACCAGCTCGGCCTCCGCGGAACCTTCCGGCGGCGCGTGCCGGAAATGCTGCCACCCCGCCCCAAGCAGCGTGTCGAGATCCTCGAAATCGCCGCCTGGGAGGACATTCGGACCGGTCTCGGCCGAGGCAGTCTGCTCGGTCAGAGTCCAGTACGCGGGAAGCGTGGCGAACGATACGGCCGCCGGATGGGAGACGGCCGACGGAAGCCTCGCGACCGCCGCCTCCCAATGGGCCCGCTCCAGGAGCCTTAGCGGACGCATCGCCCGCTGAGCCTCACGATAGGCGGTCGGATAGTCTCCCGCTCCCAGGGAGGCGTCGCTGGATTGAATCCGCTGTCGGGCCTCGCCCAGCCACGCGACCGATTGCGGCCCGCCCGCGTGCGAGGATAGCTGGGCGTGGGCGTGCTCGACCGCCTGCAACTTCGCCGCAGCCAGGTCGCGCTGCAACTGGGCCGCACGGCGCGCGATCCGTTCCGCTTGCCGGCTCATCGTGGCGACCACGATGGGCTTCTCCGTCATCAAGACGAGCGAAGTCAGGCCGAACTCGTCGAGCGTGATCCGCGTGCCCCCGGCGACTCGCTTGGGGCGAAGCGGCTCAATCGCCCCGGGGATCATCAGGTACGCGCGGTTCGACTCGGGCACCCCTTTGACGACAAAGGAGACGCCGCTTGCGGCCGACTGTCCCGGGACGAATTGGGCGCCCGGGCCTGACCAAATCGCCACCAGCAGCCGCGCCCTCTCGGTGCGCAGCACGCCGCCAAGCACCTCGGGCTCGCTGCCCTGGACGGTCGCGACGAAGTCGCCCGCCGCCCAGCGCTCGATCAGCGTGAGCTCCAGATTCAATAGCTCCAGTGCCAGAGCCCGAGTTCGCGTGTCGGCGTCCGGTGCGTCGAGCGATGACTGGGACTCGAACAACAGGCCACGGACCCCCGCAGCGACCGCCGTGTAGGTCAGAAGACGGATTTGCTCGCAAGAAGCGGCCGCAGGCTCCACCCCCATCAAGCCAAGACCGCTCCATTGCCGGCGGATGCTCGGGGCAAGCTGGGTCTGCACCGTGGTCCAGAGGCAACTGCCGGCCCGGGGCAGCCGGGGCCGCTCACGGAGCCAAGTCCCGTACGCGCTCAGCTCGAGGCTCGTGCCCAACGGAGATCGCCCGACGATCAAGACGTCGACGCACCGGCTGTACTCCCGCAAGTTGCTCTTGGGCCGGCAGACGAGCGGTCGGCCGGTTTGGCGGTCGGCCGCCCGCACCTGGGACGCCCATTGCTTGACCGTGTCGAGCTCGTCGGCGGATAGGTCCCGGCCCAGGTCCCACGCGAGCACGCGCTCGTACCCTGGTCCGATGGGGGCCAAAGCCACCGAAGCGCCGTGTGGCGTGCTTGGTGGGGGCGCACCGGGCGGCGGACAGACCAGCCAAATCCCCAGCCGGCTCGCCTCGTCGAGCATCTCAGCAGTCGCGAGCTGCTCGAGCCATACGACGTTGAACCCCAGTCGCTGGAGCAGCGCAAGCGACTCGCCCTGGTATTGAACCATGCGGGGGAAGAACGGTTGACTGTCGACCAGCAACAACGAGCCGTCCAGCTCGATTCGACCAGCACGCACCGTCGCGGCCGGTTCGGAACGGCTGCCCGTCCATCCCGCCATGTCCAACGACGTGGCGGGAGCGGACCGACTCGGGCCGGCATCGGCAGGCGGGCCGGGCACGCCGGGCTTCGGCCCCACGTAGCCGCCCACGTCCAGGTCGTCGATCCACACGTTGGTCGCGCCCGGGCCGCCGTACACATTGAGCAGGACGCGGTCGACGTAGGCTTCTCGCGGGTCGATGGCCGTCCCCAGCTCGGCTCGAAGGACGCGAGTCCGCCGGGCGAGCTGTTGCGGGACGTCGTCGAGGCGGAGTTGTTGCCAGCGGCCGACGGTCGTGTAACTGGAACCGTGAACGAGCGTGGCTACCGGCCGCCCGCTGCGCGGGTCCGTCGTACGGGGCAACACGACCTCCGCCAGGACTTGGATCCCCGCACGGTCCGACTTGACCTGGACGGTGGGCAACAGCTCGTCGATCACCCGCGGCCGGCCGACGTCGTGGCTGAAGTAGACGTGCGTCCCGCCCGCGGCGGAGATGGCCACGTGCTCACACCCCTCGCCCGTCGCCGCCTCGTCTCGCACCCGGCGATGCGCCAAGAGCTGGACCTGGGCGTCCCCGCCGGCAGATCGCCAACTGGGCTGAGGCCCCTCGAACCCCTCGTACCAAGGGGTCTCTCCGCGCGCAGGCCCTGCGGCGACGGCCAGCGTCGCAAGCATCGTGGTCGCGCAAATCAGCCCTAGCGAGAAACGTGGCACAAACACAACACCGTGGGGCCCGGGCAACTTGAACGTAACGTGTGCTTGTAACACGATTTGCGAGACAGCTCCAGATCATTTGTCACCCCGGCGCCAACGCCCGGGTGGCGTTTGCGCAACGGCCCCCGGGGGGGCGCACCTCGGCGGCAATGCACAACCTCTTTTACGGCAATACGTTAGGCGAAGTTCGCCCGGTCGCCGCGTCTCTGGCACGCGGGATGCTTTCCTCTCAACTCGTTCGACAACCTTGAGGAGACACGCATGAGCCAAGAGCCCCAATCCGCCCGTCCCGAAACGAACGAAGTCCCCAAAGAAATCGCCCAATTGGTGGCGGCGGTCAATGTACTGCCGGTCGAGCACCGCATGGGAATCGAGCCCGCGTTGAACCAAGTCGTGGAGAGCACGAAGCGTCGGCGTCGCATCCTCAACCTGGTGCAGGACGCCCTCGGCCAGCTCCGCCTGGACATGAAATACCTCGTCTTCGACCTGGAAGCCACACGCCGCGAACGCGACGACTATCGCCGCCAGCTCGAAGAGGCCTGATCGCGCCGCGCCGGCGACTACCCCACAATGGGCGGCGAACCTCGCCCACACCGAATCTCGGCTCCCAGAAGGGAACTCCGCACCCCCCCGAAATGCGGAGCTCCTTTTGCTTTCTCGTGCCCCTGACGGCGTGCGAGGGCGCTCCGCATTGCGGCTCGCCCGGACGAACCCCGCCGCTGATCCCAAGAATAGCGCGCCCCGGTTTGCGGGTCCCCGAATTCGGCCGATTGGCTCTCCCCCGCCAAATCGAGGGGTATGGGTGGATTGCGGGACCGGCCACGCTGCACTACCATAGAATGCGTCTGGACAGGGGGGCGTGTTTCGCGACCGCTCGGACCATTCTTGCGAGGGAGAAGATCCCCATCATGCCCGATCCAACCGCTTCGGAGATCGCCGACCGCGCACTCGACTTGGGCCTGATAACCGAACGGCAGTTGCAGGAGGTCTGGGCCGAGTTCGGCAGTCGCAACGTGAGTTGTCAGGACTTCCTTCACAAGCTGATCAGCAGAGAGTATCTGACGAACTATCAGGTCGAACGCTTGATGAAGGGAGACCGAACCGGCTTCTACTTCGGCGATTACAAGGTCCTCTACCTCGTGGGAACCGGCACCTTCGCCCGAGTGTACCGAGCCACCCACCGGGAGACCGGGCAGGTCGTGGCGGTCAAGGTCCTGCGACGTCGGTTCAGCGACAACCCCAAGCAGGCCGATCTGTTCATCCGCGAGGGCAACTTGGGCCGCTCGCTGAGGCACCCGAACATCGTCCCCATCCACGACGTCTGCTCCGAAGGCTCGACGCGATTCCTCGTGCTCGATTTCGTCGAGGGCTGGAGTCTCCGGGAGCTGATGAAGATACGCAAGAAAATCGAGCCCGACCAGGCAACCCAACTGACGATCGGCATTGCAAGCGGGCTGCGGCATGCCTTCGAACAGGGGCTGACCCACCGTGATCTGAAGATGAGCAACGTGCTGGTCTCCAGCCGCGGCGAGCCTAAACTGGTGGATTTCGGTCTGGCGGCAATCGACGACAAATCGGCGGATGATTTTATCGGCGCGAACACCAGCGCCCGGACCATCGACTACGCGGCCCTGGAGCGGGCGACGGGCGTCCGGCGGGACGACACCCGCAGCGACATCTACTTCCTCGGCTGCATCTACTACCACATGCTCGTCGGAAGCCCGCCGCTGCCGGAGACGAGCGATCAACTGCAACGGCTCAGCCGCAGCCGCTTCGCCGAGGTGATCCCGATCCAGGATCTCGACCCGAACATCCCCCATGCAGTGACGATCGTCGTGAACAAGTGCATGGCGCTCGACCCGACTCGCCGCTATCAGACGCCCGCCGAGGTGGTCAAAGACCTGGGTATCGCCGCCCGCCAAATGTCGCTCGATGCCAAGCAGAAGGAGCAACAAACCGATCGCCAGCGCCAGCGCGAGCGACTGGCCGCCAAAATGAAGGAGCAACGAAAGGACGCGCTCTCGGTGATGGTCGTCGAGTCGAACCTGAAGATGCAGGATCTCTTCCGCCGCGGATTGAAGCGGGCCGGGTACCGGGTGCTGCTGACGAGCGACCCGCAACGGGCCGTGGAACGCTTCCGACAAGACGCTCAGACCGCCGACTGCTTGGTGTTGAATGCCCAAGAGATCGGACGCTCCGCCCTCACCGCCTTCAACGACTTCGCCGAGGACAAGAAGACCGACACCGTCCCGGTCGTGCTCCTGCTCGACGAAACCCAGCAGCATCTGACCGAAGAGGCCAAGACGGCGGAACACCGCCTCGTGCTCTCGATGCCCATCACCATGAAACAGCTCCGTGCGGCCCTGAAAAAGCTCATCCCGTCGCCACGCAGCTAACGTCGGGCAGAGTGGTCTTGGCCGGTGCCGGGGGCCTCTTGCCCCTGCTCCCACTCCAGCACGGGCGAGACACCAGCGGCACCGAACCGGCCATGTCTGACGGACCGCTGGGCCGCGCCACGCAGTCCCCCGTCGCTCCGTTGTCCCAAGCCAACCTGGCGCCGAGCAGGATTGTGCGATCCACCTCGGCCCGTCGTGACGCCCCCGGTCCGCACGGCGCCGCCCCGAACCGCCAAGGAATCCGACGTGCGCACGCGCGGCGTCGGCCCGGCGACTTCGTTGACCGTTGCGTCCCGGGCATTATAATCTTTCGACGAGCGTCGATCCTCGTCGCACAAGCTGCCCTGCCGGGATGGCCCGCCATGGTCCTTCGACTTGCGGATGGCGTGCGGCTTGGGAGAACCACAACAGAAAGGAGTTCCCTCCAATGGCCAATGTCGTTGAAGTGTCTGACAATGATTTCGACTCCCAGGTCCTCCAAGCGACGGAGCCGGTGTTGGTGGATTTCTGGGGGCCCGGCTGTCCCCCGTGCCGCACGATTGGTCCCATGATCGAGGAACTCGCTGCGGAGAACGCGGGCTCGGTCAGAGTGGCCAAAGTGAATGTCTACGACAGCCCGGGGGTCGCCGCCAAGTACGGCATCACCGGCATCCCCACGCTGATCCTCTTCAAGCAGGGCGAGGTGGTCGACCGCTTCATGGGCGTTCAGCCAAAGAACCGACTGCAAGACGCCATCGACCAGGCCGTAGGTTCGTAGCTTCCATCACCCCCTAACAAGGGGCCTGGGTACACTCTGTCAATCCCTTCAGGTTGGATTGCCCGCCCGGAAACTCCGTGAGACCGTCCGGCGGCTGGCAAGCGGGCTGGCGAGTCGCCACGCGGGACGCTTTTCCTGTGTTCTCCAGAGCACCCATCCTTCCCCGGCGAACGGACTCCAGTCTCTCCGCCATCGGCTTTCGCGGCGCAGCCCATGGGTTGGAATCAACTTGCCCGCCCGACGTGCCGATTAAGGAGACTGGGGAAACCTTAGCGATTGCGCGGAAGGTGTCGCGCCGGCGGGTTTCCGCGGCTTGTGGGGAGTCCAGGCAAGATGTCCGATCCAGATTCTGACCGCGGCGACGCCCCCTCAGACGAGGGGCAAGCGACCGAAACGCGAATTGACGCGGCCCACCCGCTCGGCGAGGTCCGGGCGGAGGAGGCCGAGGGTGACCATTCGGCCCAGCCGGCGCCAACCGCCGTGGCCGAGCCCGGCATATCGGCAGAGTCGCAGGATGCGGGGTCGCCCGCTCAAGAGCTCCGAACCCAGGCCGCCCAGTTGGCGGACTACCTGCGCCGCCGACAGACGCATCTCGATCATCGGCAGTCGCAGATGCACGCCCAAATCGCCCAGTTGGAGAACGAGGCCCGTGCTGCCCGCATGTCGCTCAACGAGCGAGCCGCGGAGTTGGAGGAGAAGCAGCGGGAGCTGGACCAGCGTGAGGCCAAGCTGAAGGCCGCGCAAAGCGAACAGGGGCAAAGTTGCCAACGGATCGAAGACGGTCTCTCGCACCGCGAGGAAGCGCTCGCCAATCGCGAACGGGAACTGGACGCGAAAGAGCAGCGCCTGCGCAAGTCGCTCGACGACGCGGCGCGCCGCCGGCAGGCCCTCGAAGAGCGCGACAAGGAGCTGGCGGCCTCAGCCGCCTCGCACAGAAAGGCCGAAGAGGCCTTCCAGAGACAGGCGGAGCGGGCCGAGGAGGCCCTGCGATACGAGAAGCAGAAAATCGACGCCCATCGCGAGGCCTCCCGACAACTGGCTCGGCAAATGTTGGACGGTCTGGAGCGGCGACGCCAGGCGGTCGAAGTCCGGGCAGCCCAACTCTTGGAGAAAGCACGCAAGCCGAGTGCGGAATTGCTCGATCGAGAAGAGCAGGTCCGGAAGGCGAGCCAGCTCCTGGAAGCCGGGCAGCAACGGCTCGAGGAGGGCGAAAGCCATTTGGCATCTGCCCGAGCGGAAGTCGACGCGCTCCGCAAGCAGCTCGCCGAGGACCGCCGGAAGGTGTGGGAGCAGACCCGCGCCGAGCGCCAGCGCATGGCAGCGGAGCACCGCCGCGCGCTGGTCGAGTTGGACCGCAAGCGCCAGGCGCTTGCGCGTCGCAGCGAGCACGTCGACGAAAGCCGGGCGGCGCTGGAGCAGTTGCGGACAGAGTTGGAGCGAATGCACCGGGAGACGCTGGAGATTCGGCTGGCCACCGAAGAGCTTTGGGTCCGGTTGTCCGGCTCCGCCCCCCCGGCGGCGCTTACCCATTCGCTGGGCCAGGCCCGCGCCAAGCTGGCCGAGCACTACCGGATGGCCAACGCCGAGCTTGGCGAGAGAAAAGAGGAACTGGAACGGCTCCGCAGCCAGCTTGCCGAAGAGCACCAGAAGCTGGTCCGGAAAAAGAGAGAGCTGGACGAGTGGGCCGCCCGGCACCGGCAAGAGGTCGAAGAGCAAGCCCAACGCCTTCTCGCCCGCGAGCAGGAGCTCCAGCGCCAGGAGACGGTGTTCAACGACTTGGCCAGGCAGTGGCAAGCCGGGCAAATCGGCTACGAGCAGGAAATCCGCCGGCTGAAGACCCGCCTCAGCGAGCCGGACGCGGCCCTGGCCGTCGCCTGAGCACCGCCCGCCGCGCCGCCCGCTCCACCCGACGCCGCATAACGGAGCCGCCGGCGCAAGCGGTAGCAACGCCTCGCGGGCCCACTCCCGGCGGGCCTTCTCTTCGACGACGACCTCGCCGCGGTCGGGGAACCTGATCGCGCTCAAACGCCGCTCGGCCGTCGCAGCGCGGCCGACGGCGCGTCGGTCGCCGGCCTATCGCATGCTCAGCGAGTCGGAATCCGCCTTCGCGGCTTGCGGGCGGTTCTCGGCCATCTCGACCGCCGCTTCGGCAGCCTTCTTCCCTTCGGCCAGCTCTCGTGACGTGAAAAACGGTTCCGTGATCCGGCCCATCGCGAACTTGCGTCGCAGTCGGGCCAGCCGGTCCCAGCTCATGTCGTTGGCCAAATGCCATGCGGCCGCTTGAGCTGCGTGCTGGCTCACTTGCCCGCGGCCGAGCATCCGGCAAAGCGCTTCAACTTCCGCCTTCTCGGTCACGCTCTGGATGGGCTGGATCGCGTACGCCATCTTCGGCCTCGGGTTGGGCTTGCCGTACTCGAGGCACACGCTCGTCAACCGCAACTGGGCCACGTTCTCCGGGGCGACGTTGAACGGGGCAAAATTCGGCTGCATGGGACCACCGCCCGGCATCAAGTTGTTGCCCGGCCCCCGCATGTTGAGGAACTGATTGCCCTGATTGCCCATCCCCTGGTTGTTGCCAAACTGGTTGCCGATCCCGAGCTGCTGAGGAGCGTTGTTGGCGTTGTTGGGGTTGGGCATGCCCGGCTGGAAATTGCCCGGCGGGAAATTGCCCGGCTGGAACTGCATTTGCGCCAGGACCGGCACGCCGGCGAACGCTCCGGGCAGACTCACGTTCAGCGGCTTGTCGGTCTTGTTGGAAATGAGCACCCGGCACTGCGTGGAGTCCCTGGGGATCAGCTTGACCTCCAGTTTGCCCTGCTCGATCCCCGCGAACAGCTCCACCGTTTCGTCTTGCGGATTGAACTCCCTCACGCCCTTGATCTGGTCCGACGCCGTCAAGGGGGGAACCACAAGCACCACGGCCGCCAGCGTGGCAAGCCGCGTCAGCCAACCAACCGAACAGACCTCTCTCATGACACGCACCTCCTCTCTGGTTCCGGAAACTACAGAAGGTCTCGTCCCTGCTTGCACCCTAATGAGTATGCGCAAAAATGCCAAGCAGATGGGTTGAGACGGGGACCGGATACCTTCACAGAGGCAGCCCCAATGGGGGCGTGTCGCTCCCTCAGTAGGCCGCGGAGCCCATCCGGCGGTGGCCCGGGATCGCTGAGCCGGACGCGTCCCTGGCCGGCGGCGATCGGGGCGCCCGGGCGCGCTTCGTCAATCGCCGGGGAGGGCTTCGCCGGCAGGCGGCGTATCAGACGGCGCTTCAGACGGCGGAGCGTACATGCCCTCGTCGGGGTTGGCGCTGCTGTCGGGGGCTCCGTTTCCGCCGCCGCATCCGACCAGGGCAGGACCGAGCAGGAGAGTCAACACGAGTAGGCAAGTAGCTACGGATCGCATGATGGGCAAGTCCTTTCGTGAAACTTGGGAACGGGGACATCGGGCGATCGGGGCGCGCCCGGGCCCGGGTCGTCAAAACTGGCCGACGGTCTCGCCGCCGGCTTTGGAGCCAAGCGCGCCCCAGACGCCGTACCTGCTCTGGCCGGCGTCCGGCTGGGCGACCATCAAGTTGCCGGTCTCGATCGTCTCGCTGATGAAGCGAACTGAGCCGTCGGCGAGTAAAGCGTTCACGCCGCCGGGATGGCGGCTGGTGGGCGGCTGCACCATGTCGCGCCCATCGTTGTACGTCTGGCCACCGTCGCGGCACGCGGGGGCATTCGGCGGGAGGACGGTGTTCAACCCGGTGTTCTCGGGCAGACCCTCGACCCACTGACCGCCGAAGTATGCCCTGATGGTTTGGCCAGCGAGGAAGTACTTGCCGTCGGTGACCGTTTGGCACGTCCCGGGCGAGCCGGCGAGGCCGCTGACGCCGAGGGCCATTCCCAGGACGTGCTCGGTCTCACCCTGGATAGCGGTCCGGTTGCCGAAGTAGGATTTCAGACGTTCGCTCATCATGATCGTGTTGCTGGTGCCGTCCGTGATGTCCCTGATGCCCGTGCACGTGTAGGCCGAGAAAATTCCACGGACCGAGGAATCGTAGGGAACGCTGGCGACTTGATCGCCGATGGAGAAGCCGTAATTGTGGAGGCCCAGTGTGTTGGTGCTGAATGCAGCCAGGGCGCCGTCGGAGGGGCAACGGACCATCTCGGGCGGGTAGTCCCAAGGGCCCCATCGTGACCAACCGCACGGGCCTTCGGACGCGGCAGTAGCATCGCCGGCCTTGATCTTGTCCCACATGGGGGTCTGCTCCATGTACGGGAGGAGCGAGATGAAACCGCTGCGACGGTTGTTGTTGTGGTTGCCAGCGCAGCTTACAGCGGTGTTGTGCGTACCTGCCATCCGGGAGACGAAGGTTCTGTAGGTGTCGTGGTAGTTGTGGTGGGCGAGGCCGAGCTGCTTGAGGTTGTTGACGCACTGGGAGCGACGGGCGGCCTCGCGGGCGGCTTGTACGGCCGGCAGCAAGAGGGCGATCAATATCCCGATGATGGCGATGACGACCAGAAGCTCGACAAGTGTGAAACCTTCACTCGGAGCCCGCGACCGCGCTTTGGTCACTTTAACACTCATACGTAACACCCAATTAAAAAGAGAACGAAGAACCGAAAAAGGGCAAACGCCACTCGGGGAAGCCCCGTGCGACCCTGCGCCATCGGACTTCCCCGGACTTCCCCGAACGGAAACCAATCTAGCCGGAACGAATCGATTCGTCAACGAAGTAAGGCCCTGTGGCGTAAATCCGCCAGATTGAATTGATTCGCCAGCAAGTGAGCGACGGTTGCGTACAATTGCCATACTGAATCAAAAGGCCCTATGGCGTAAATCCGCCAGATTGAATTGATTCGTCAGCAAGTGAGCGACGGTGGCGTACAATTGCCATGCCTGCGGATTCCGCCACCCCGAGTTCCTTAAACGGGCTCTTCCGTTTCTGGGTGCGGGAGTCGTCATTTTCACACTAACCCGAAGCGCCAGCGAGGCAGGAGAGCCTACGTCGTGCAACGTCCTCGCTCGCGCTTCGGGTTAGTGTGCACCCAGAAACGGAAGAGCCCTTAAACTCAAAATCCTCGGCATCCATGAAACCAAGTACGCTTTAGTCGGATGAGCCTAAAACCCGTATGAGGCGTGGAGCGACGTCGGAGTGGTAGTCCCGGACTGCTCGTTCCGCGGAACCGGGGCAGCAGCAAGAAAAAGAGCAAGCCCGCCGGGCCAGACTGATGAGGACCCGCGGGCTTGGATTTCTTGACCGAATCGATCCGGCGTCGGCAGCCGATCTGCCGAGCCCGGGTTGCGCGTCGGCGGCCTACTTCTGGCTGAGCGAGTCCATGCTGGACCCAGGCGACTCCTGTTGGCGGCGCTCGGCCAACTGGGTGGCCATGGTTGCCGCTTGCATCGCCGCCCGGATCTCCTGGCCGCTGAAGTAAGGAGCTCGTGTCCCGTTGGCGAATCGGAGCTGTTTGGCCGCCAACTCTTGCCAGCTCATGTCGTTGGACAGGTGCCAAGCGGCCGCCTGCGCGACCCGCTGGTTCATGCCGCTGCCCACCATGCGGCAAAGCTCGTGGACTTGGACCCGGTCGGTGAATTCCCCGATGGGCTTGATTTCGTACTTCATGGCGGCTCGGGGCTCGTCTTTGCCGTGTTCCAGGCAGACGGTGGCGACCTTGAACTTTCCGACCTTCTCAGGCGGGACATTGAACATTCCCCCGCCGCCCATTCCGCCCATCATTCCCCCGCCACCCATGCCGCCTCCCATGCCTCCCATGCCTCCGCCCATGGTCTGCATGCCGCCGCCGCCCATGCCGCCGCCCCCCATGCCACCCATGCCGCCGCCGCCCATGCCGCCCATGCCGCCGCCGCCCATGCCCATCTGGGCGAGGACCGGCACGCCGGCGAACGCGTTGGGGAGCTTCACGCTCAGAGGCTTCTTCGTCTTGTTCTCGATCAAGACGCGGCACTCCGTCGAATCCTTGGGGATCAGTTGGACGCCGATCTGGCCGGCTTCGATCGCCGCAAACATCTCCACCGCCTCGAGGGCCGGTTCAGGGGCCTTGGCGGTTCGGTCCGCGGCCAAAGCCAGCGGACAGACTACGGCCGCGGCAACCGCCAGAATCAGCCACCGCCACCACCCGGTTCGATAACCAGACGTCATGATCGATCTCCTCGCAAGACGTGACTTTGCTCGTCGCGCGGAGGAAGCCCAGCCTCCACTCTCCCTATAGCGTAATCGTTCGCGCATCGGAATCCAAGCAGAAATCGCCAAATCGGGCTTGCCGCTGGGCCCGCCAGGCTCGTGCGCGAAAGATCCGCGAAGCCGACACCGCGTGGGAGGACTCGCCTCCCCCCCGTCCGGCACCTCCACACACCCCCCTCGAAGTGTATGGCCGTAATGTACACAGGCGTCCCAGGTGAAGTCCCCAGGGGCGTCAGACCGCTCGAAGATGCCACAGCCTCGAAGCCGGGAAACCGCACGCATGCTATGGTTGACAGTCAGCGAATCGCTCCCCTAAAATCGGCGGATTCGAGGCACTGCACGCATTGTTCCTGGGAGTTCGCATGTTCCGACAGAAGGGTTCAGCAAGAATGAGTTGCTCGCAAAACATCGTGCCCCGCCGCGCTTGGATGGTCCTCGTGGCCGCGGTGGTGGCGTTCTTCAGTTCCACGAATCAGGCGTGGGCGGCCGAAGGCGGCTCGGGGACTTGGCTGATCTACCCGGCATGGCTGTTCGCCTTCGGAGCCGCGATCGCGGCCTTGGTGTTCGCCTGGCGGTTCTTCAAGTCGATGATGGAGGCCGACGAAGGCACCGAGGAAATGCGCGATATCGCGGCCGCCGTGCGCAAGGGGGCAAACGCCTACCTGAAGCAGCAGTACATCGTCGTGTTCTGTTTCTTCCTGGTGATCTGCGTACTGCTCTCGATCATGGCGTACATGGGCACGCAGAGTGCGTTCGTGCCGATCGCGTTTTTCACGGGAGGGTTCTTTTCCGGCCTGGCCGGGTGGTGCGGGATGAAGACGGCCACCTGGGCGTCGAACCGGACCGCGGCCGGGGCGCAGAAGTCGCTCAACCAAGGGCTTCAGGTTGCCTTCCGCAGCGGAGCCGTCATGGGGCTCACGGTCGTGGGCCTGGGACTTCTCGACATCATGGCCTGGTTCTGCTTCCTCTACTGGATCTGGCCCATGATCGCTCCCATGGTCGGCTCGGAGCCTTTGACGATCGTGGAGATCACGGTCACCATGCTCTGCTTCGGCATGGGGGCCAGCAGCCAGGCGCTCTTTGCCCGCGTCGGCGGAGGCATCTTCACCAAGGCGGCCGACGTGGGGGCCGACCTGGTCGGGAAGGTCGAGGCCGGGATTCCCGAGGACGACAAGCGGAACCCCGCGACGATCGCCGACAACGTCGGCGACAACGTCGGCGACGTGGCCGGCATGGGCGCCGACCTGTACGAGTCCTACTGCGGCTCGATCCTGGCCACCGCCGCCTTGGGCGTGGCCGCCTTCGCCACCGGCGCCATCTTGCCCGAGGGCAAAGACCCGTTCGCGTTCCAGCTCTGTGCCCTGTTCCTGCCCATGGTGCTGGCCGGCGTGGGGATTCTCATTTCCATCTGGGGCGTCTACCTCGTCCGCACCGACGACGACCAGGCGTCGCAGGCGACGCTGCTCCGGGCGCTCCGCAAGGGCGTCTATGCGGCGACCGTGGCGACCGCCGTGGCCGCGTTCTTCTTCGTGTGGATCTTGCTGGGAACCGGCTTCCTGTCGGTTTGGGTGAGCGTGGTCGTGGGGCTGCTGGCCGGGGTGCTGATCGGATTCTGGACGGAAGTCTGCACGAGTGACGAGTATAGCCCGACCCGAGAACTGGCCGACCAGTCGCTGACCGGCCCGGCCACGCTCATCATCGGCGGCATCGCCGACGGGATGAAGAGCGTCTGGGTGCCGGTGCTCACCGTGTGCGTGGGAACGATCCTGGCCTTCGGGTTCGCCTGCCAAGGGCACGTCGGTGACCCGGCGTGGTTTGCCATGGGCCTCTACGGCGTGGGCATCGCCGCCGTCGGCATGCTCAGCACCCTGGGCATTACGCTGGCCACCGACGCCTACGGCCCGATCGCCGACAACGCCGGGGGAAACGCCGAGATGGCGGGCCTGGATCCCGAAGTCCGCAAGCGGACCGACGCGCTGGACTCGCTCGGCAACACGACGGCCGCCACGGGCAAGGGCTTCGCCATCGGCTCGGCCGCGCTGACGGCCCTGGCCCTCCTGGCCGCGTACGTCGAAGAAGTGCGGATCGGGTTTGAGCGATGGGCCGACACCAAGCTGGAATCGTTCGACGCGGGCTACTACAAGATGAACGACCAACTCGTGGCCCTCGTCGATCCGACGGCCGCAGAGAAACAAGGTCGAGTCCAGGCCTACCTGGCGTTCCCGGAGGGCATGGACAAGCTGACCTTCTCGGACGAGATCGCCAAGGAAGTGTTCGTCGGCCCCCTTACCCGGCCTAGCGGGAAGACGCCCGCCTGGACCGACGTCGACACGCGCGTCGGACCGGTCAGGATCCCCGACGCCTTCTTTGAAGGAGGGCAGGCGGGACACGCGCTGCGGTTCAAACCGAGCGATCCCGAAGCCGCCGCCCCGCTCGTGGCCGTCCATGCCGCCACGATGCCCGATTTCATGCGCTACTATCGAGCACACTTGATGAATCCCGCCGTGCTGGTCGGCGTGTTCGTGGGCGCCATGGTCACCTTCGTCTTCTGCTCGATGACGATGAAGGCCGTGGGCCGCGCCGCGTTCGGCATGGTCGAGGAGGTCCGCCGGCAGTTCAAGGAAAAGCCGGGCATCATGGAAGGGACCGACAAGCCCGACTACGAGCGACCCGTGCAGATCAGTACGCAGGCGGCCCAGAGGGAGATGGTCATTCCGTCGCTGCTCGGGCTCGGCACCCCGTTCGTCACCGGCCTGATCCTGGGCGTGCCCGGCGTGATCGGGCTCCTGGTCGGCGCCTTGACCTGTGGGTTCTGCTTGGCCGTGTTCATGGCCAACGCCGGCGGCTCTTGGGACAACGCCAAGAAGTACATCGAGGGCGGGGCCCACGGCGGCAAGGGGACCGACGCCCACAAGGCGGCCGTCGTCGGCGACACGGTCGGCGACCCGTTCAAGGACACCAGCGGCCCGAGCCTCAACATCCTCATCAAGCTGATGAGCATGGTCAGCGTCGTGATCGCCGGATTCATCGTCCGGTACGGGATGACGCGAGCCGGCGTGTCGATCGGCCTCCTGATCCTCCTGGTCGTGATCGCCGCCACGTTCCTCGTGCCGATGCTCGGCAAGAAGTGTGAGGCCCCGGCGGAGCAGCCGGCCAAGACCGAGTGAATCGGCCCGGCAACCGGCAAGAAACCCTGTATTCACGGCAGGTGCGGCAGCCGGACTGCCGCGCCTGCTTCTGCGCCGGCACGCGTCCGCGCCGGTAAACCAAGCTCGTAGTGCCCCGATCGATCGGGTCCAATCGCGTCGAAGCCCCACCCGACCGCATCCATGCAGTCGCTCCGAACGGCCCGAAAGCGCTGGAGGCTACAGCTCCGCGAGTGCCGCCAGGACCTGCTCGTCGTGGCCGTCGACCTTGACGCTCTTCCACACTTCGCGCACGACGCCGTCGGCGTCGATCAGGAAGGTCGACCGCTGCACGCCCATCGATGTCTTGCCGAACCGCGTCTTCTCGCGCCAGACGCCGTATTTCTCGGCCACCTTGTGCTCGGCGTCGGCCAGGAGGGGAAAATTCAACCCGTGCTTGTCGCGGAACTTCTCGTGGCTCTCGACCGTGTCGGTGCTCACGCCCAGCACGGTGGCCCCCAGCTCGACCAGCTCCGCCTTCCGGTCGCGAAACGCGCAGGCCTCGCGCGTGCAGCCGGGGGTGTCGTCGCGGGGGTAGAAGTAGAGCACCACGGGCTTTCCCCGCAGCCCGCTCAGCTTCACCTTGCTGCCGCCGTCCGCCGGGAGCGTGAAATCCGGGGCTTTCTTGCCGGCTTCGACCCAATCGCCCATGGGGAGATCTCCCTCACTATTGGGGGTGTCGTCACCTAGTGGAGGTGCTAGTTCGGCCCGGTGCTGGTTCGGCCCGTGAAGGGCCGGGGAATCATAGCGCGGGGGAGGCCGCCCGGCGAGCATTCGCGCCCCCGGACCGGACGACTCATACGCTTGCGTCGTTGCCGGCATCTTGCCTGGGTTCCCATCTGCACGGGCTGGGGGCCTGGGCAACATGGCGGCCGAACCTCTTCCCCTGGGGAGTTGTCCCAGACTACAATGAAGGGTGCTCAAGCCCGATGGGCTTCCCGTCGTAGAGCGTGCTTCTTCCATAGGGAAAGGATGATAGTGGATCAGAGTTCCGCCGGCTCTCAGGCGGCGTCGGCATCGCGGTCCGACCGGGCCCTGGAGCGTGCCCTGACCGCGGCGCGAACCGCCGACGACAACCGCGGCCGCGACGTCGTCATTCTCGATCTCCGCGAGCTGACGACCTTCTTCGACTACTTCGTGATCGTCACCGGCTCCAGCCGCCGGCAACTGCACGCCATCAGCGAAGAAATCGACGACGCCCTGGAAAAAGGGATGGGCGACCGGCGGATGGGCATCGAAGGCTACGTCGAAAGCCGCTGGATCCTCCTCGACTACGGCGACGTGGTCGTCCACATGTTCGAGCCCGAAACCCGCGCGTACTACGCCTTGGAGCAACTCTGGGCCCAGGCCAAGCGCGTGCCGTTCGAGCCCCGCTGTGCCCCCTCGTCCCCCGACGTGCACGCAGCGCAGTCTGGCCAGCCGTGAGTATCCTCTTCGAGCTGACGAACCGTTTTCGCCGGGCGCTGGCCGGTCTGGTCGACGACCCCGAGCCGCTATTGGACCTGATCCGCCGCAGCCAGGACCCGCGATTCGGCGACTACCAGGCGAACCTGGCCATGCCGCTGGGCAAGCAGCTCGGGCGCCAGCCGCAGGAGGTGGCCGCCCAGATCGTCGACCGCCTGCGGGTGGACGATCTGTGTCACGCGCCCGAGGTGGCCGGCCCCGGCTTCATCAACCTCACCGTCCGCGACGACTGGATCGCCCGGCGCCTCGCCCACGCGGGGAGCGACCCCCGGCTGGCGATCCCGGAAGTGGACACCCCGCGGACCTACGTGATCGACTTCTCCTCCCCCAACGTGGCCAAGCCGATGCACGTCGGCCACATCCGCTCCACGGTCATCGGCAATAGCCTCGCCCTAACGCTCCGCTTCCTCGGCCACCGCGTCGTCACCGACAACCACCTGGGCGACTGGGGCACGCAGTTCGGGATGATCATCTACGGGCACAAGCACTTCCTCGACCGCGAGGCGTACCGAGAAAACGCGGTCCAGGAATTGGCCCGCTTGTACCGGCTGGTCAGCCAACTGGTGCAGTATCACGAAGGCCGGTCGCAAAGGGAAACGCTCGCAGCGCGAGTTGCCGAGCAGGAAGCCTGCCTATCCGCCGAGCGAGAAGCGGCCGGCATCGGTGGGGGGAAAAAGCCCGACAAGAAGACGGCCAAAGCGCTGCGACGCCTGGAAGCCAACGTGCAAGCGGCTCGCGACGACCTCGACGCACTGAAGCACAAGCTGGAAACGGTCGACGCCAGCCCCACGCTCTCGAAGCTCGCCGCCGAGCATTGCGAGATCGGCTCCGCCGTTCTCGCGGAGACCGCCAAGCTGCACGCGGGCGACGAGGAGAATCTCCGGCTCTGGCACGAGTTCATGCCGGTCTGCACCCGCGAAATCGACCGGATGTATCGGCGGATCGACGTCACCTTCGACCACACCTTGGGCGAAAGCTTCTACCACGATCGTCTCCAGCCGATCGTCGACGAGCTGACCGCGAGCGGCGTCGCCCGGGAAAGCGAGGGCGCGATCTGCGTCTTCCTCGAAGGCCACGACGTGCCGATGATCATCCGCAAGAAGGACGGCGCCTTCCTCTACGCCACCACCGACCTGGCCACGCTCCGCTACCGGATGCAGGACTTCCAGCCCGACGCGATCCTCTACGTGGTCGACCATCGCCAGGGCCTGCACTTCGAGCAGCTTTTCGCCACGGTCCGGCGCATGGGCTACGACGTCCGGCTCGATCACGTCAGCTTCGGCACCGTGCTGGGGGAGGACGGGCGCCCGTTCCGAACGCGTTCCGGCGACACGGTCGGCCTCGAAGGGCTCCTGGACGAAGCGGTCCGCCGCGCCGGCGAGATCGTCGCCGCCAACGACGACGCCAAGAAGGACGGCCCCGAGCTTTCGCCCGACGAGCGCGCCCGGGTGGCCGAGATCGTAGGCATCGGGGCGATCGTCTACGCCGACCTATCCCACAACCGCACCAGCGACTACGTGTTCAGCTACGACAAGATGCTGGCCATGAACGGCAACACGGGCACGTACATGCAGTACGCCTACGCCCGGGTGAGGAGCATTTTTGCCAAAGGAAACGTCGACGTGGACGCACTCCGGGCGTCCGGCGCGCCGATCCTCTTAGACACGCCCGCCGAACGGGCCCTCGGCCTCGAGCTGCTCCGCTTCAGCGAAGCCCTCGAAACGACCGCGGCCGACTACCGCCCGAATCAGCTCACCGCCTACCTCTTCGACCTGGCCAACCACTTCTCCACCTTCTACGAGCAATGCCCCGTGCTCAAGGCCCAGCCCGACGAGGTCCGAGCCAGCCGCCTCTTGCTTTGCGACCTGACCGCCCGAACCATCCGCAAGGGGTTGGAGCTGCTGGGGATCAAGGTGGTCGATAAGATGTAGTGGGGGAAGCCGCAAGCGGCGTTCAGGAAGTACAAGTAGGGTGCGTGAAACGCACCATCTCTGCTACCATCCCAACTGTACGCCGACCAGCTCACGCACCTGCGCCTCGCTTGAGCAGAGTATGGTGCGTGTCACCCGCCCTACCGTGCCAGTCTACCCACCTTTTCTGGCTGACCCATATTTGGTGCCTGCCACCTTTTCTGTCACCTCGCTGTCTACGCCTCGTGGTGCCGGTTACCCGTACCCCACGCAAGACTCGCTCCCGGCTGCTGGTCAGGCTTTGCCGGACGGGACTTCCACCCGCAAAGGCTCCGCTGAAAGGTTTCCGTCTCAACTTCCCATAGACA
>DATKZH010000271.1:0-2682 GCA_035528065.1 Thermoguttaceae bacterium
GACGACGAGATGTAGGTCTGGATGCCGACCAGGTCGACGTGCTCGTCCACTTCAGAGGATTCGACGTGCTCGTCCCGAACAATCACGTCCCACCGGTCGGGCGGCGTGAGGCCGGCGATGGTGAGCAGGCTGAGGGGGGGAAACCGGGAGTACTTGATCAGCCGGAACCGGTAATCGTCAAGCTGCTGTAGACCGGGAAGAATGAGCAACAGTCGGTTTCGCATCGTACGGCTCCCTGCAAAGTACTCTGTGCCGCAAAGTTAGTGCCCAAAAAAAAGGGGGCGAGGAGAATGGTGCGGGAAACGCTCACGGAGGATCATCCATCGCCTCATCCCCTTTGTCGATAATCTGGCGGAGCGTCTCCACGTAGCGCTCGAACGCCCGGCGACCCTTGGGGCTCAGCCGCATGCTGGTGTGCGGCCGGCGTCCCCGGAACGTCTTCTCCAGAACGATGTATCCGGCGTCCTCCAGCGTCCGCGAATGCGCGCTGAGGTTGCCGTCGGTAAGCGAAAGCATGGCCTTCAGCTCGTTGAAGCTCAGCTCGGGCGCGACCGCCAGCGCCGAGACAATGGCCAGGCGGACCCGCTCGTGAATGATCGCGTCGATATCGTCAGGTTTGATGGGCTGGCTCATTGCGCCCCGTCCTGGCGCTGTTTGCGAACGATGTAGAGTCCGAAAACAACGTGCAGCAAACCGAAAGAGAGCGCGGCCGACACCACCCCGTACTCCTGGAAAGCAAGCAGGGCGACGACGCCCAGGGCGATGAACGCCAGCCCGAGAACCCGCGGCGGCCGGATGGAGAACAGGCCCGCCGTGTAGACTCCCGTCCCGTAGAGCATCATCCAGACCGGCACGATGTACTGGATCTCCTCCGGTCTCGGCTCGACGGGGATCAGGAACTTGAGCGTCAGCACCATGGCCACGATCACGCTGGGCGTCATCGAGAACGCGGCGACGCGCGCCGAGCGAACCGTCGGCGACAATCCCTGTCTCCTGGCCGCCCGGGCGGTCGAAACCACCTCCACCACCACGCCGATGACGCCGATGGCGAACCACATCAGACAGAACGCGATTTGGCCGGCGACCGACATGTCGAGCATGCGCGCGAAGTCGAGCGAGTGGAACATCCCGTAGCTCGCCGCGCAGCCGGCCAGCACCAGCAGGCCGCCCACCACGGCGGCGGTGCCCGGCAGAAGCGTCCAGAGCGTCGCCCGCTCCATGATCCGCTGGATTTCCTGCATGCGGGCGCGGGCTTCGTCACGGTCCATGGCAGAATCCCCCGAAACAGGGTTGTGACTTTGTTGCGCAAAGTAGTTTACCACCTCAAGGAAAGTGCGTCAATGGAGGGGCCCGGCAAGCAAACCGTGCGTGGGGGGGCAGGGATGCACCAAACGAGCGGTATCGCGCGACGAGCCCCTGAAGCTGCCGCTCGCCTTGCGATTTCCCGGTCGTTGTGCTGCCGGGCGGGTAACCGGGCGGCGGCCTCGGGTGTATCGATAACAGGAGACGAGGACCGAACACCACTTTGGGCGAAACGAGTCGTGAGCATGAAAACGCTCTTGGCAGCACTGGCGTTGGCGATCGGGTCGGCGTCGCTCGTGTGCGCCGAACCCCTTGCGAGCACACACGTTCCGGCGGACGCCAAGTGGCTGGTCCATATCGACGTCGACGCGATCAAGACCGGAAAGGTCGCCCGGGCCATCGGCGCGCTCTGGCTCAACCTGCCTGCGGGCGCCGAGCACCTGAAGCGCGTGGGGGCCGTCGTCGGGCTGGACCCGGCCGAGGACCTTCGCGGCATCACGATCTACGGCGGGCAGTACGCCGAGCCCGCCGCCGTGGTCATCCTCCGGACGAAGGTGGACCGCAAGCGCCTGATGGCCTTTCTCGAGGCCGCGCCCGGCTACCGGATCCACTCGTATGGTGAGCACGAGCTGGTCGAGTGGACCGCGAACCGTCGGCAAAGCTCCGACACGTTCGACCCCTCCCCCATCACCAAGCTCACAAACTCCTCCCGCAACGACATCGTATCACTCGCTTTCCATGGCATGTCGAGCCTCCTTTTTCGAGACAACAGGCCATTACCAGAGTGTTACCCATGTCTCCGAACAAGTGTTACCTATGTCCCCGGTCTATACAGGGCTTCCGCGAGTGACCTCGTCCGAAAAGGGCGTTTCGCCCAGTACCTACCTTGCGCGCAGGTGGCCTGTGACCCGGTAGCACCTGCGCTGGAACCCCAGCGCATTCACCATGGGGCCCCAGCGCACTCCCCCTCGGGCCCGCGCGAGACTGCTGAACAACCCTCAGCGTAATGCTTGCAGTGCTAGCGTTGCCGCGTTGTTCAGTTTTGTGGGGGTCGCAACTCATCTTCATCCGCGAAAATGCGGTTACCGCGGGTGGGCCGATCAGGTGGTTGGCGGAGTCGCCTGGACACAATGGCCGAAAACACTGACCGATGCAAGCCCCACATCGTCCCGGGGTCCGCCGGGCAACGCCGGCCTATAAGTCCAAGACGAAAGGGCCGGTCCATGCGATGGCGCGGAAAAATCGCCCCAGACGCCTCCGCCTTGGGGACGGCAGCCCTCCCGGAGTAGTCGTCCTGGACGACGAAAGGGGGGACCGTGAGGAGGAGACGACGGAACGGCCGACCATGAGAGCAGCTAGCCGCATCGAGTGAGAGCGAGT
>DATKZH010000272.1:0-2087 GCA_035528065.1 Thermoguttaceae bacterium
TGAATGGCACTGATATTTCCTTAACGTTTTCTGGCTTCTTGTTTTCGGGCTTGATTGCGAGGTTTGGTCATTAGTTTGTAGGGCTTGGGTCTTCGTTTGCGTTGGCGTGGTTCGAGGCGGTCAGCTCGGTTGCCGATTTCATGAGAAGCGATTGCGGTGAGCATGTGTTCGTAAAGGTCCGCCAGGCGCTCGCTTGGCACGTGGGCAATCGCGGGTCGGAAGGCCTCCAGGGTCCTCATGGCGCGTGTGAAGCTGATCTGCCGCGGATGTCTTCCATGTTTGGCTGCCGCCTGCGCAATCACCGTGCGGATCAAGTTGTACGCCAACAGATGGGCCCAGATCTCCTTGCGCACCATGTCGGGGTTTCGGCAGCGAAGCACGTCCATGTTCATCATCGTCTTCAGCGAACGCAGATTGATCTCCGCATCCCAGCGAAGGCGATACAGGTTCGCAAGCTCGTCTTTGGAGAACAGTTCCCCATCGAGCAGCGTCGTCGCGATGACGATCGTCCGTGTTCGATAGCCTGGGCGGACGATTCGGAAACGAAGCTCGCGGATCGAGAGGGTCTCGGGAATCGTCGCGTAGTCTTCGGGGGACATCCATTCGGGCCGTCTGGGCTTGTTCCACTGGACCACATGATCGTGCGGGCCGAGCCGCTGGCCACGGCGAAAATCGACATTCCGATGGGCGTGGATCTGGCCCACGTAGTCGACGCCTTGCCTCAGCAGCAGGGCGATCTCCATGTGGGAACAGAGATAGCGGTCGGTCAACAACACATCGCCCGCTTCGAGCGACGGAATCATATCGCGGAGCATGGACAGTTCGCTTTGAAACTTGCCCGCCCAGCGGCGGATGCCCAGGTCCAACACGGTGCCCACCGACAACGAGAACAGCACTCCAATGCGGGCCAGCGGAAAGCCCACCCCGGGAGCCTGTGTGCGGCTTTGTGGAAAGGCCGCCTGGTTCTCGGGCGTATCGGGCATCGAAACCGTCGAACCGTCGAACAGCTTGACGATGCGGCCCAGCCATCGCCACTGGCCCAGCGCGGCCCGCTCGACCTCGCGTCCGGTGTGCTTGGTGAGCATCGCCAGCAAGGCCTCGGGAAGACGTTTCCGAGCCCGCGCGTAGGCGCCGGTGTCGGTCGAACAGGGGGACATTCCCCGTGCCAGCCGCCAGGCGAGGAAGTTCTCGACCGTCGCGGCCAAGGTCGGATTGGCATCGATCACCTGACTGAGAAACAACCACAAGACCGTGACCGGATTGTAAAGCGAGTCGTAGAACCGCCTTCCCAGCGACTCCAGCGCCGCCGCCACCACTTGAGCCGGCAGCACGTCGGAAAACGGAAGACAGGCATGCTGGGCAAACTGCTGGCGGAACCAATCGATCTGTTGCCGAAACGACCATCGGGTATAATCACTCACAGCGGCCTCCTTGCTGCTTGGGGTGTCGGGAAAACACCTTTGTAGCAAGACAGGCCGCCTTTACTTAGGGCAATTCTGGGTAATCAGTTACGGAAATATCAGTGCCATTCATATCTGACATGAGAGGCAAGCTTTTGTCGGCGGCATTGCTCTTGCCGTCTATTGCGTTCGGTTGCGGCGCCGAAGGGCCGCGCCTTTACTGCGGGGCCGGGATCCGGCCGCCGGTGGAAGAGCTGGCCAAGGAGTTCGGCCGCCGGCACGGCGTGAACATCATCTGCGATTACGCCGGAAGCGAGGTGCTGCTCAGCCGCATCAAGCTTACCGGCGAGGGCGATCTTTACATGCCGGGCGACGTGCATTACGTGGAGTTGGCCGAAAAAGAAGGCCTGATCGCCCGGAAAGAAACCGTCTGCTACTTCGTGCCCGTGATCCTGGTCCAGGCAGGAAACCCCGAGAAGATTTACACGCTGGAGCACCTGACGCGGGACGGGCTGAAGGTCGGACTGGGCGATCCGAAGGCGTGCGCGATCGGCCCCAAATCGCTGCGGATCCTCGAGAAGAACAAGATTTCCAAAGAAGACGTCGACGTGACGTTCTGGTCGCCGACGGTCACGGAACTGGCCAACCACATCAAAGCGGGGTCGCTCGACGCGGTGATCGTTTGGG
>DATKZH010000273.1:0-7027 GCA_035528065.1 Thermoguttaceae bacterium
CCGCCAGCCGCCCCAGCCGCTCAAGCTGCCCCACGAAGTCTGGATCAACCCCCCGGCCGACGGGCCGGAACCCCGTACGTTAGAGCTACCGCGCTACACTAATTTCGACGAGGAGTTGTCTCAAACCGGTTGACACGTTCCGCTCAATATCTCTCGGGATTGGCGAACCTCCAACCCCGTAACTGCGCAACCTAGGCTAGCAGCCCTCCACCTCATCCCGCGGGAAATGCTCGTCCACCGCCGCGACGAACTGCTCCGGCGTGGTCACGCGGCTGACGTGTGCGCGAAACGCACGCGCCCCGCGGCGGGCCTGGGCGTATTGGCAGGCGTACTTGCGCATGAGGATCGTCGCCTTCCCCTGCCCCAACTGGTCGACCAGCAGCCGGTAGTGGTCGAGGAGGAGTCGCCGCTGCTCGTCCAGGGAGGGATCGGGCGGGACGGGCTCGCCGGCCAGCGCGGCTTGGGCCTGGCGAAAGAGCCACGGCCTGCCCAGCGCCGCCCGGCCGATCATCACCCCGTCGACCTGGTACCGGCGGAACGCCTCGACGACCGCCTCGGGCGTCCCGAGGTCGCCGTTTCCGATCAGAGGGATGCGACGCAGGTGCGGCTTGATCTGGGCGATTCGGTCCCAGTCGGCCCGGCCGCGGAACATGTCCCGGGCGGTGCGGCCGTGGACGGTCACCGCCGCCCCGCCGGCCTCTTCGATCGCCCGGGCTACCTCGACGGCGTTGATCGAGTCGGGCGTGAGCCCCAAGCGGATCTTGGCGGTCACCGGGACCGGCTCGCACGCCCAGGCCACCCGGCCCACGATCGTCCCCACGCGCTCCGGGGACCGCAGCAGGTACGAGCCGCTGTGGGCCTTCTCCGTCACCCGCTTGACCGGGCAGCCGAAATTGACGTCGATCACGCTGACCCGAAACTCCCGCGCAAGCCGGGCCCCCACCGCGGCCAACACGCCCGGATCGTTGTCCCAAACCTGCACGGCCAGCGGACGCGCCTCGTTTTCGACGCCCCAGAGCCGCTGCGGGAGCCGCCCGCTCCAGGCGTCGGTCTCCAGGAATCCCCGGGCGCTGACCATCTCGGTCGCCGGCAGGCCCACCCCGCCGAACCCGCGGACGATCTGGCGATACGCGTAATTGGTGAACCCGGCCATCGGCGCCTGCAACAAGGGCGGATCGACCACGACCGGCCCGATCCGAAGCGGCTCCGGCGGCAGGGGATCGCTCTGGTAGGCGAATCGGGGAGTGTCCATGCCGCCCAGTGTAGCCGGTTGTTGTGTCCTGCCTAGCAGACGGGCGCTTTTCAAGCGCGGGTTGCGAAGCTACCTTGGGCAATGTGACGAAATCGCTTCGCGGCTTGCCCGGCTGCGAAGCACGTTCCCGAAGGATCGAAGGCGAGGAGCCCGTCTCTTGATCACCAAAATCACCGGACAACTGGTCGCCCTGGCCGACGACGTGTTGACGCTCCGCCTGGGCGGTTTCGAGTACGAAGTGCTGATCCCCGAGTTCACGCGGCGCCACTTGCAGGGCGAGCTGAGCCGGGAGATCAGCCTGCACACGATCGAGTACCTGGAAGGCAACCCGATGCAGGGCCGGATGACGCCCCGGCTGATCGGCTTTCTGACCGACGTCGAGCGGGAGTTCTTCGAGCTTTTTTGCTCGGTGGACGGCGTGGGCGCGCGCAAGGCGCTTCGGGCGATGGTCCGCCCGGTCAAAGAAGTGGCCACGGCCATCGAAGAACAGGATGCGAAGTTTCTGTCGTCGCTGCCGGGCATCGGCCCCGCCATGGCCGACCGGATCATCGCCAAGCTGCGCCGCAAGGTGCCCAAGTTCGCCCTGATGGTCGCCCGGGAGGCGGAGTACGAGGCCGACGTCCAGCCCGACGTGATCGCCGAGACGTTCGAGGTGCTCCGCAGCCTGGGCCATAGCGAGAGCGACGCCCGGCGGCTGATGGACGCCGCCCTGTCGGCCAGAAAGAAGTACAAAGACGTGGAGAGCCTGCTCCAGGCGGTCTACCAGATGAGCCACGGGAAGCAGGGATGAGTCGGATCAGCAGCTCCGAGCCGACGGTCGACGACGACGCCCCCGCGGTGCATGCCCAGGCGTGCGAGCATTGCGGGGCGCCGGTCGAGCCCTTGGACAAGTTCTGCGGCACCTGCGGCGCCGAGCAGCCGGCCGCCGCGGTGGTCCACGAGCCGGAGGTCGAGCAGAAGCGCTTTCGCTGCAAGAACTGCGGGGCCGAAGTGGCCGTCGATCCCGACCAGCGGAGCTACACCTGCGCGTTCTGCGATTCGAGCTACGTGGTGGAGATCGCGCCCGAGGAGTCGGGGCGGCAAGCGCCGGAGTTCGTGATCGGTTTCTCCGTCACGCCGGAAGAGGCGATGGGGAAGTTCCGCGCGTGGCTCGGGCGGAACGCCTGGTTCCGGCCGGGCGACCTGAAAAGGGCCCAGATCGCCGAGAAGCTTCGGGGCGTGTATCTGCCGTTCTGGTCGTTCTCGATGCTGGCCGAGAGCGGCTGGTCGGCCTCGATCGGCGAGCACTGGTATCGGACGGAGACTTACACCACCGTCCAAAACGGCAAGACCGTCACCAAGACCCGCACGGTGCAGGAGACCGAATGGTGGCCGCTGGCCGGCAGGCATCATCGCTACTACAGCGGGTACCTCGTTTCCGGCAGCCGGGGCTTGAGCCAAGGCGGCGCCGAGCGGATCAAGCCGTTTCACCTGGCCGCGCTGAAGCGCTACGAGCCCTACTTCCTGGCGGGTTGGCTGAGCGAGGAATACTCGATCGAGCGGGACCGGGCGCTTGCCACGTGCCAGCAGGAGTTCCATCGCCGCGAGGAGGAGAACGTGGCCGCGCTGCTCCCCGGCGACACGCAGCGGGACGTTCGCGTCGAGACCCGCTTTGGCGACGTCAACTCCGACCTGATCCTCCTGCCGGTCTACCTGTTGAGCTACCGCTACCACGGCAAGCTCTACCGTTTCCTGCTCAACGGCCAGACCGGCAAGACGGCCGGCGATAAGCCGCTCTCATGGCCGAAAATCGCAACCGCCGTGGGCGTGGGGATCGCCGCCGTGCTGCTGCTGTTGGTGCTGTTGTTCGCGGTCCTGTGACTCGCTGTTTGGGAGGGGGATCGGGGATGAAGGGCTCTCGCCAAGGCGCCAAGGCGCGAAGGGAAGGAAGGAATTTGGTGAGCGTTTAGCCATCTCAGGCGAGGTGCAAGAAGAGGGAAGACGGAAAACGTCGCTGCTTGAGAGGGGATCGGGGGGAAGGGCTCTCGCCAAGGCGCCAAGACGCGAAGGGGAGGAAGGGATTGGGTGACTGTCTGGCTGTCTGAGGCGTGGTGCAAGAGGGGGGAAATGGAAAATGGGAAAAAGGAGAACGACGAATTCCAGAGCCAGACGAAGCCACAATGACACCAATCCAGCTTCTCCCTTTCTCCCCTTCCCCCTTTTCCCTCATTACACAGGGAACCGCTCCATTTGGCTTCACACATTCTCTCTCTATCTTCCTTCTTTGCGTCTTTGCGTCTTTGCGTCTTTGCGAGAGTTTTTCCTAGTCCCCCTGCACCACTCGATTCGACCGCCACGAACCCCCGTCTGGATTGCCTAGGCCGTTCTTCCCATGTCCGACATCATCTCCAAGTGCGAAGTCTGTAATAGCCTGTTGGACGAAGAAGACCTCTTCTGCGCCAACTGCGGCACCGAGGCGCCCGAGCGGGAGGAGCGCCCCAGTGCGCCGGCCGACTCCGCCCGGGTGGCCAAATACAACTTCGAGTGCTCCGGCTGCGGGGCGTCGATGAGCTACGACGCGGGCGCCGAGGCCCTCCGCTGCCCGTTCTGCGGCTCGGTCGACGTGCACCAGCGGGCCGACGCCAAGATCCTGGCCCCGAGCCGGGTCGTCCCCTTCAAGCTGAGCCGGCAGGAGGCCGAAGCCGCGATGCGCAGTTGGCTGGGACGCGGCTTCTGGCGGCCGGGCGATCTGGCCCGGGCGGCCAACGTCGTCAAGATGACGCCGGTCTACGTCCCCTACTGGGTCTTTCAGGCGACCACGCACACCTATTGGACGGCCGACACCAGCCAGACGCCCTCCGGCGCCTGGGGCGACTGGTATCCCCTCTCCGGCGAGCATCGCGGCCGCTACGCGGGCCTGTTGATCGGGGCCAGCGGGGCGCTTGCGCCGCGGGAGACTCTTGCGATCTGCCCGTTCGACCTCAGCGCGGGCGAGCCGCCTGAGCGGGTCGATCTGGAGAACGTCACCGTGGAGCAGTTCTCGCTTGCGCGGAAATACGCCCGGCCGCTCGCGCGCGGGGGGCTCGAACAATCGGAGACGGCCACCTGCCAGTCGCGCTACGTGCCGGGCCGGGCGCGGAACGTACACGTGAACGTCCGCATCGAGTCGATGTCGAGCGAGCCGGTGCTCCTGCCCGTCTGGATCATGGCCTATCGCTACCAGGGTAAGCTCTTCCGCTTCCTGATCAACGGGCAAACCGGCCGGGCGACCGGGCAGGCGCCGGTCTCCTTCAAGAAAATCCTGATCGCGGTGGCGACCGCGGTCCTCGTGTTTCTTTTCCTCCTGTTTCTGGCTGGCGCTTTCCTGAGCCAAGCGACGGGGCCCGGGACGGACGTTCTCGACGCCCCGAAATCCCAACTTGTAGGGTCCCCATCGCCCAATGGCACCAACGTTCACCAAACGCGCCTTCCCGAGTCCCATGGGACGAAGCAATCAAGCCGCAACGCTCCCCTCGGGACTGAGGTATTCGGTGGGCTTCCGGTTAGCAACTCGTCGGCGTCCGTTGGGCGGGCAACTCCAGCCACACGATTGTCCCCTATCCCGGCGGCACGAACGTCTCCCATCGCATCGTGAGCAGAAGTCGTGACCGGCCCCGTCAGAATATCTCCGTTTCAATATGCGTATCTCCTCGGGTTGACCGTCACGGCGTTTGCCGCGGCTGACTTCGTCGTGCCACTGATAGTGTGGGCGAGTCGGTCCGAGGTCCTCGCTGCGCTCTGTTTCGGCACGGTCGCCGGTCAGCTCGGCGTGCTCGTCATCTGGGCGGTCCTGGGCCCGCAGCGCTGGTTCCTGCGGCTGCCCGCAATGCTTGCGTTTGCGCTGCTGGTGATTGCCTCGGTGGTTCTGGGAGCAACCGTCGCCGAAGGACACACTCCTCCGTCGGACGACGTCGCTCTAGCTTTCCTTTTCGCGCCGCTGGTGTTCCTGGCCGCCCAACTCCCGCTGTGGATTCGGCGCATTGCGGGCGGCTGGCGGATCGTGCGAGCCGACGCCGAAACAGGCGACCCGGCGACCGGAGCGCGCCAGTTCCGCTTGCAGGATGCGCTGGCCGCCACGGGCGTTCTTGCCGTGGCGCTCAGTTTGGCCAGCTCGGGCCTCGCCCATGGAGGGGATATGGACGACCAGTGGATGCCGTTTCTCCTCCTTTGCGTAATGTGCACCGTTTGGAGTGCTTTCTCCACGTTGCCGTGCCTCTGGGCCTGTTTCGTCGCTCGTGGCAAGTTGCGCAGCACCGTGGTGATGGCGGGGTACGTGGTGGTGATGACCGCAATCGTTGTGGCCGTCGCCAGTGCGTTTGACCGGAGCGCCCCGCCTGGGGAGGCCGTCGTTGCCTTCTTCCTCTTTCACGCCGCGCTGGTCGGCGTGATGCTGGGCGTGCTGCACGTCCTCCGCGTTTTGGGTTACGTCCTGCATCGAACGGCTCGCAAAGGATCGACGACTCCGTTGGGAGACCGCCCGCCCGATGCCGACCCGGGCGAGCCTGCCTCGCCGTTCGAGCCGGACGGGCCGGAGTGACGCCCTGCGGGCCCAGAGGACGCCGCCGCTGGCCCGCTGCCCTTCATGCCACCGCCCCGTTTCTGCTATACTGACGCCGTTAGTCAACACACGTTCACCTCGCCGGCGTTCCCAGAAGCCGTCCTCACGAACCACGATGAGCCGCGAGCCGATCTTGCCGCCGTCCGATGGCGGCGGCTTCGACGACGAAGACCGCGATCTTCGCCCGCAGCGGATGCGCGACATGGTCGGGCAGCGCGAGGTGTACGCGCGCCTGGAGATCGCCGTCGACGCGGCCTCGAAACGCGACGAGCCGCTCGGGCACATCCTCTTCGACGGCCCGCCCGGTCTGGGAAAGACGACCTTCGCCACGTGCATCCCCCGGGATATGGGCGTCCCGTTCCAGATTGCCAGCGGCGCGGCCCTCAAGGCCCCCAAGGACCTGATCCCCTATCTGACCAACGCCGAAGAGCGGTCGGTCCTGTTCATCGACGAGATCCACCGGATGCAGACGGCGGTCGAGGAGTTCCTCTACCCGGCCATGGAGGATTTCCGCATCGACTTGACGCTCGGCGAAGGCGTCAACGCCCGAACACTCAACCTCCAGCTCAAGCCGTTCACGCTGATCGGGGCCACTACCCGAACCGGGCTACTATCGGCCCCCTTGCGAGACCGGTTCCAGATGCGGGAGCACCTCGATTTCTACACCGTCGAGGAGCTGGCCCAGATCGTCACGCGGAACGCCGGCAAGCTCCGCGTGGAGATCCACGCCAAGGCGGCCACGGAGATCGCCGGCCGGAGCCGCGACACCCCCCGGTTGGCGAATAACCGGCTGCGGTGGGTCCGCGACTATGCCGTGAGTCGGGCGGACGGCAAAATCACGCTTCCGGTGGCACGCGACGCCCTGAAGATGCAGGGGATCGACCCCGGAGGCCTGGATCGCCAGGACCGCAAGTATCTGGAGACGATCGCCCGGGTGTTCGGCGGCGGGCCCGTCGGCGTGGAAGCCGTGGCCCACACGATGAACCTCGCCCCCGATACGCTCATCGATGAGGTGGAGCCCTACTTGCTCCGCTCGGAGTTGGTAGTCCGCACCCCCCGCGGGCGGCGGCTGACCGCAAAGGGATTCGATCACGTGGGGATCAGTCCCGCCTCGGACGCCGGCACGGGTGAGCAGCGGCTTCTGTTTTGAGTAGGAGTCGTAGCACAGGCTTCCAGCCTGTGTCTCAGGCATTCTCACA
>DATKZH010000274.1:0-6693 GCA_035528065.1 Thermoguttaceae bacterium
TGGCAGCGCAGCAAGAGCATTGAGTGTATCCGAGCGACGATTCCCCGCAAGCCACAGCTGATACGGCGATGACCCGGAACAAAGAAGCGAGTGTATCCGAGCGACGATTCCCCGCAAGCCACAGCGTGACCGACGTCGCCCCCGTCGAAGGCGTGAGTGTATCCGAGCGACGATTCCCCGCAAGCCACAGCAGGAGGTCCGGCGGGAGGCGCACGTGGATAGTGTATCCGAGCGACGATTCCCCGCAAGCCACAGCAACTCGCCGAACGTCATCGGTTCGGTCTGAAGTGTATCCGAGCGACGATTCCCCGCAAGCCACACGATGTGTGGCTTGCGGGGAATCGTCGCTTGAGTCACGGTCGCATAAAAAACCCGTCACCGCGCCGCCGGCGCGTCACACCTCCTTGGGCACCACGTACGGCTCGCGGTATTCGGGCTGGTTGAGCATGCGGTCGGCTTCCTCGTCGTCGAGGACTTTCTCGGTGGCCGGGTCGAAGCGGAGGGATCGGCCGACTTGGTAGGAGGTTCGGGCCAGGAGGCAGACGGCCATCGACTTGTGGCCTTCCTCGACGTCGGCATTGAGGAGCTTGTGGTCGCCGGCGCGGATCGCCGTGACCCAGTTGCGGAAGTGGGAGACGCTTTCGGTCTGCCAGGGGCCTTGTTCCGTGCGCCAATCGAATTCGCCCTTCTTCGACGGCCCCGGCTCGCGTTTCGGGCCGAGGAACGTGTAGTAGCTGCTGTAGTCGGGGAAGATCAGGTAGCCGTCGCTGCCGAAGAAGATCGTGCCCACCGGGAAGTCGGGCTGCACGAACGGGTACTGCTCGCGGAAGCCGGCCTCGCTGTTGGTGTGCCAGGAGCGGTGCTCGTACGTCACGAGCGGCTTGGCGTCGCCGAAGCGGTAGGTGATGGCCACGTGGGTGGGCGACGTGCGGTCGTCTTCGTGGACGAACTTTCCGCCCATGGCGGTCACCTGGGTGGGATGCGTGTCGAGGCCGAGTCCCCAGCGGATGACGTCCATCTCGTGGACCGCCTGGTTGGCAAAACAGCCGCTGGCCAGCTCCAGGTTCCAGTACCAGCGGCGGTGCCAGAACTGGCTGTAAGGGCGCATCGGCTTGGGGCCCAGCCACTTGTCCCAGTCCAAGCCCGGCGGCACGGGGGCGGGCGTGATCGTGCCAAGGTTGCCGCGGATCTTGTAGTCGATCCCTCGGGCCATGTAGAGGTCGCCGACGACGCCTTCGGCGAGCTTCTGGATTCCTTCCATGATGTTGGGGCTGGAGCGGTTCTGGGTGCCGTGCTGGACCATGCGGTCGTACTTGCGCGCGGCGGCGACCATCTGCCGGCCCTCGAAGAGGTTGTGCGTGCCGGGCTTATCGACGTAGACGTGCTTTCCGGCCTGGCAGGCCCAGATCGTCGACAACGCGTGCCAGCGGTCGCCCATGGCGTTGGAGACCGCGTCGATCGACTTGTCTTCGAGCATCTCCCGCAGGCCGTGATAGGCGGCCAGCTTCTTGCCGGCGAGCTGCGGGTAGCTTTTCTCGACCGTTTTGAGCTTGCCCTCGTCGCAGTCGGCGACGGCCACGATCTCGACGTTGTCGGTCTCGGCCATGGCGGCCAGACAGGCCACGTGGGCCCGCATCCGCCCGCCCAGGCCGACCAGACCTACGCGGATGCGGTCGTTCGGGCTCAGCCGGCCGGAGGCGACGGCCGGGGCGGCAATGACCGAGGCGCCGGCGGCGACGGCCGAGGACTTGAGAAACTCACGTCGGTTCGAGCTGGGCATGACGGATCTCCTTATTTCAGGGGCGGGCGGGTGCCGTGAGGGGTTCTCTGTCCGGCCGTCCATCCTACCCGAAGCCCGACCGCCTGCCAACGATTTCCTGCCAAGCGGTCGAAATCCGGCCGGGGAGGAGTCACATCGGCGGGCCGATTCGGGTATCATCGCGAGGGACGGCCGATCGTCATACCGGAGACCGCTTTGGCAATGCCGCCAGCCAACTGACGAGGTGGATCATGCGCATGGTTTTCGCACTAGTTGCCGTCTTACTCTATCCGATCGCGGCGGCGGCAGGAGAGGCCCAGGCCACCGTTCTCGTGCGGGGTGAAGTCGTCGACGCGCAGAGCGGCGCACCGCTGGCGGCGCGGGTCTACGTTCGCACGTCGGACGGGCAGTGGTTGTTCGCCCGGTCGGCTTCGCCGGAAGGCACGGCCGTCGAGTATCGCAAGGAGCGTTCGCCGGAGAGCGTGGAGATGCACACGACCGTGTCGGCCCATCCCTTCCTGGTCGACGCGCCGCCGGGGCGGCTGACGATCCGGGTCGAGCGGGGCAAGGAGTACTCGCCCGTGGAGCGGACCGTCGACGTGGGGCGGGAGCCGCCGCCGCTGCTGAAGTTCGAGCTGGCGCGGTGGATCGACATGGCCGCTTTGGGCTGGTACTCCGGCGACACGCACGTGCACCGGAGCCTGGAGGAGCTGCCGAACCTGCTCGTGGCCGAGGACCTGAACGTCGGCCTGCCGCTCTCCTATTGGGTGACGACCGCCGACACGCCGCCCGGCTCGGGCCCGAAGAGCACGGCAAAGGACGTCGCGTGCGAGCCGATCTACATCGATCCGACGCACGTGATCTACCCGGTCAACACGGAGTACGAGATCTTCACGGTGGCGGGGAAGCGGCACACGCTGGGGGCCGTGTTCGCGTTGGGGCACAAGACGCCGTTTGAGGCCGGCGTGCCGCCGGTTGGGCCGATCGCCGAGGAGGCCCGTCGCCAAGGGGCCCTGTTGGACCTCGACAAGCATTCCTGGCCGTGGTCGCTGATGCTCGTGCCGGTGATGCAAGTCGACCTGTTCGAGCTGGCCAACAACCACGTCTGGCGGACCGAGTTCGCTTTTCGGAAGTGGACCATCGAGATGGCCCCCGAGTACCAGGGCCTCCAGATCGACGAGCAGGGCTTCACCGAGTGGGGCTGGATCGATTTCGGCTTCCAGACGTACTACGCCCTGTTGAATTGCGGCTTCCGCATGCGGCCGACGGCGGGGACGGCCTCCGGCGTACACCCCGTGCCGCTCGGGTTCGGGCGGGTCTACGTCCACCTGCCCGGCGGGTTCAGCTACGAGAAGTGGATGGAGGGGCTCGGCGCGGGCCGCAGCTTCGTGACCACCGGGCCGATGCTGATGGTCGAGGTCGAGGGCCAACCGCCGGGGGCCACGATCCGGCAGGAGGACGCCGCCAAGCGGACGTATCGCATCACGGGCCAGGCCGTCAGCAGCGAGCCGTTGCGGCCGATCGAGATCGTGGCGGGCGGCGAGGTCGTCCGGCGGATTCCCGCGGCCAATCGCAAGACGGCTCGGGGCGCGTACGAAAGCCCGATCGAAGCCGGCGTCGAGCTGGACGGCTCGTCCTGGATCGCGGTCCGGGCATTCGAGGACCGCCCGGACAAGCGGATCCGCTTCGCCCATTCGAGCCCCGTTCACGTCGACGTGCCCGGAAAGCCGCTGCGGCCGCGTCGCGAGGAGGTCGACTACCTGATCCGCCGGATGAAAGAGGAGATCGAGCGGAACGGCGACGTGCTCCGGCCGGAGGGCTTGCAGGAGTACCGCGAGGCGCTCCGCGCGTACGAGGACCTTGCAGCGACGGCCCGATAAGGTGGACGGCGCGGCTTCCGATCGGGGGCCGAGTCGTGTATCTTGACGGCCAGACGGTCGCTGGATTGGGGAGATGATGGATCGTGTGCCGTGTGTGTGCCACTGCTTCGCAGAAGCAGTGTTGCACGGTAGTTGAGCACAAAAGCACTGCTTCTGCGAAGCAGTGGCACACACACGGCTGCACACACACGGCTGCAAAGCAGTGCAGGAGACCACCATGACCTGGCGAATCAGCGATCCGCAACACCTTCTGGGAGCCATGCGGGTTTCTCTGGCCCAGGGCGCGCATTTCCTCACCAGTCGCATCGCGCCGAACGGGCCGATCCTCCGCGAGCCCAGCCTTAGCTACGTCCACAAGGCCTCCTGGGGCATGTACGCGGCGGGCGTCGACCACGACGTGATCGCCCGGCTTATGGATTGGGTGCAGCAGGAGACCCTGCGCGAGAATCGCGATTTCTACATCCCGGGCGAGCCCGTGGGCTACAAGGACATGCAGCGGGTGTACCGCGCGGCGACGTTCGGCAAGGTGGCCGCCTGGATCGACCATCCGGTGATCCGCCAGCCCGGCGTCGTCGACCGCATCTTGCAGTACCAGCACAAGCCGTCCGGCGGGGTGTTCAACTACATCGGCGAGGACCCGAGCCGCGTGGAGGAGCCGACGACGATCGGGAGCCTGAACACCACCTTCTTCGGACACCTGATGATCGCCCTGGACCTCCGCGACGAGGCCGTGGCCTGCGGCGATTGGGTCCGAGCGTGGATCGAGGCCAATCGCGATCATCTCACCCGAGGGCGGCTGTACACCCAGATGACGACCGCGGGCGAGCTGGTCACCGAGATCGGGCCCGGCGAGCGGATCGGGAAGCTTTTGGACCTGGAGCGGCCCAAGCAGGAGTTCTGGCACGTGGGCACGGCCATGGCCTACCTGGTCGTGCTCTACGACGTGATGCTCACCGAGTGGGACGACGCGGAGGACAAGGCCAAGCCGTATCTCGACGCCGCCCTCATGCTCCTCGATTTCGAATCGCAAATGCCGCTCGATACGTACCTCTGGCCCTCCAAGTGCAAGGTCGGCTGGGGCGTCGGCGAGTTGATGCGGGTGCTGGTGCAGCACGGCCTGGGTGACCACGAGACGCTCGAAACGGCCTACCGCATCGCCGAGCGCGTGGCCATGTTCACGTTTCTCGACAACCAGCTACCCCACGGCGGCTGGGTAGGAATGCACTACCCCTTGAGCGACCAGATCCCGGAGGCCGACTACAACTACAAGCCGCTGGGGAACACCGTCCGGGTGCCGCCCGAGCCGACCGGCAACCCCCAGACGATCTTCCTCCCCACCGAGGAGATCACGGGCGAGTTCCTCGGCGAGATGAAGAGCATCGAGCAGGGCGTCGCGGCATGGCTGATGGCCACGGGCAACGGCAACGGCAACGGGGTCAGGCTTTAAATATTAACTTTACCGCGGCCGTCGATTCCGTTGTCGTGTTGCCACGTCCAGCGGGCGACCGTCCCCGTTGGGAATGGTGTTGAGCGAGGGGCCCCGCGGTGATGGGGCAATCGTGATCGGTTGCAGGATCGGCGAGAGCAGCACCTGCTCAGCGCCGCTCCCCACGGCGATGGGTCGACACGCGGGAGAAACCAAAGTTTATATTTAAAGCCTGACCCCTCTGCGACCCCTCTGCTACTGCCAGGAGGAACATGCCATGACGGTGGCCGACCTTGTCGTCGACGAGCTGAAGGCACGCGGTGTGCAGTTCATCGCCACGTTGAACGGCCACGGGCTCGACCCGTTCTACCTGGCGTGTCGCCGCGCCGGGATGCGGATGATCGACGTGCGCAACGAGCAGGCCGCCGCCTACATGGCCGAGGTCGCCGGACGGCTCTCCCGGTCGGTGGGCGTCTGTGCGGTGAGCGGGGCCGTGGCCCACGCCAACGCGCTGACGGGCGTGCTGAACGCGTGGTTCGACGGCGCCCCGATGATGCTGATCACCGGCATCACGCCGCTCGCCCGGCTCGGATACGGCGACTTCCAGGACTTCAACCCGGTGCCCATGGCAACGCCGATCTGCAAGTACGCCCGGATGGTCGATGCGCCTCAACGGGCGGCCCAGATCGTGCACGAGGCATTCACGGCCGCGACCACCGACCGCCCGGGCCCGGTGCACTTGTCGCTCCCCATCGACGTGGCCTCGACCGAGGTCGACGCGGCCGACGCGATCCGCTCCCCGGTGCGAACCGGCGAGGTGCGGCACGCCGGCCTGGGCGACCCGAAGCTCGTCGAGGAGGTTGCCCGGCGGATTCGCTCGGCCAAGCGGCCCGTGCTGGTCGCCGGGACCGGCGTCTACTACTCGCACGGCGAGAAGGCGCTCGCCGAGTTGGCCGTCCAGCAAGCGATCCCCGTGGTGACGCCTATCTGGGACCGCGGCAGCGTGCCGGAAAGGATCGATCCGTTCCTGGGCGTCATCGGGGCGGCGTCGGGCGGGGCTCGGCTGGTGCCGGACGCGGACCTGGTGATCCTGGCCGGGGCCGAGTTCGACTACCGCGTCGGGCAGCTCTCGCCGCCGGTGGTTCGCCAGGACGCGGCCGTCGTGCGGATCCACGTCGATGAGACCCGCTTGCGATCGGGCCGCGAGGTCGATCTGAGCATCCATGCCGCGCCGGGACCCGTGCTTGGGCAACTGGCCGAGGCGTGCCGCCGGCTCGGGTGCCCGCCGACCAGCGAGTGGCTGGCCGAGGCCCGGCGGCGGCGCGACGACTTCCGCCGGCAGTGCATCGCGGCGGCCGACAAGTTTCCGCCCGGCACCAACGGCCGCGACGTGACCCTGGCGGTCGGAGAAGTGCTGACCGACGAGACCGTCCTGCTGGTCGACGGCGGCAACATCGGGCAGTGGTTCCACCAGCTCCTGTTGGATCGCCTGCCGGGCCACTGGGTCACCTGCGGCGCAAGCGGCGTGGTCGGATGGGGGCTCCCCGGCGCGTTGGCCGCCCGGGCGCTCTATCCCGATCGGCCCGTGATCCTGCTTTCCGGCGATGGGGCGTTTACGTTTACCGTGG
>DATKZH010000275.1:0-16578 GCA_035528065.1 Thermoguttaceae bacterium
TGAAAGGTCCCTTTATACCATCGATTTGTCGGCGATAGAAGAAGCCCGGCGGCCGGGTGACGCCACCTCGCCGAATCCGTTCCCCGCCGAATGGCCGTGCGGGAAGGACCCGCGCTTAGCGCCTGGCGGCGTGGCAAGGGCCTTGCGCGGGCGATCGGCGGTGTCTATTCCAGCGCCTCAACCAGCCGCTCGACGTCGTCGGCGTTGTTGTAGGCGTGGGGGCTGATCCGCAGCCTTCCTGCCCGGCAGCTCAGGGCTACCCCCTGTTCGAGGCATCGGCGCCGGGCGGCCTGCGGGTCTTTGCCCGGCAGCTCGAACGTCACGATGCCGCTCTTGTGCTCCGAACGCCGATCGCTAACGACCGTCGCGCCGATCTCGGCCAGTCGCTGGCATGCCAGATCGGTCGTCTCGACGATGCGCTTGGCAAGCGCCTCCGAGCCAAATCGAGCCAGTAGCTCCATGCTCGCGCCCAAGGCGATCATCCCGGCCGAGTTCGGCGACCCACCCTCGTAGCGGGCCGCCGTCTCCTTCAATGCCAGCTCGATGCGGCTGAAGTCGTGGGCGTGCCGGACGCTGTTCCACCCGATCCCGATCGGGCGCAACCGCTCGAGATGCTCGCGCCGCGTGAAGAAGATGGCCGCCCCCTCCGGGCCCAAAAGCCATTTGTGGCCGTCGGCCGCCAGGAAGTCGACCGGCGTTTGACGGACGTCCAGCGGAAACACCCCCAGCGCTTGGATGGCGTCGAGGAACAGGAGGGCCCCGTGACGGTGGGCGATCTCGGCCAGGCGATCCACGTCGTTCCGCCATCCCGTCGAGTACCCCACCCAGCTTATGGTCACGATTCGTGTACGCCGGTCGCAGGCGTCGGCAAGCCGGCCCAGGTCCACTCTCCCCTCGTCAGTGGGGACGCGCCGAGTCTCCACCCCCCAATCGGCTAGGTTCATCCAGGGGTACAGGTTGGACGGGAACTCGTCGGCCAACGTCACACAGTTATCGCCCCGCTGCCAGGGGAAGCCCTCCGCCACCAGGTTGATCCCTTCCGTCGTGTTGCGGACTAGCGCAATTTCCTCGAGTTCCGCCCCGATCAGGCGGGCCGAGAGCGCCCGAACCTCCTCAATCCGCTCGCTCCATGCCTCGTAAGAGGTATCCCCGTTCTCGGCCGCATCTTCGGCCCATTCGGCCAACGCCGCCTGAGCGGGACCCGGCAACGGCGCGACGGCCGCGTGGTCGAGATAGGCCCATCTTCCAGTCACCGGCATCTGGCGGCGAAACTGGTCCCACGGCGTCGAAGGGTCCGGGGATTGGCCGAAAGTGCTATCCATGGTAAGCATCCTGCGTGGTGGGGGGCGTGGGCCTGTGCTCAAGTACGCTCTCCCCGAGCGCCGCAGCGCCCCGCCGGCAAATCGCCCCATTGGCGGTAGAGATTCCCAGGGTACAGACTATACTATGGCTCGCACGGAGGTTAGTATGGACCTGACATCTCATCCTGCCGCCGGTTTGGGGAAAGCTGCAATGCCCAAGGCTTTGTGCATTCTCGGGTTGGTCATCTCGGTATTGCTGCTCGTCCTTTTCGGACTCGATCTGGCGATAAGCGTTCCTTTCGGACGCGAAGCCATGGTCATGGACATCGGCTTTCTTATCGCGGCAGGGATCCTCGGCTATATCAGCTTCGCCACCATGCGGGAACAGGGCTGAGGCCCGTCAGCAGAAGCCGCCACGACCACCCGCATCGCCCCGCCTACTCCCGCGTCCACTTCTGGGCCGACCCCGCCAACGCCTCCACCAGGCCCTCCATCGTATATCGGGCCGCCTCCACCGCCGGCTCGTGGCCCAACTCGCGGAGCACGTCCGAGGTAATCGGGCTGATGCTGGCCAATCTCGCCTGCCGCAGGTCGTCGCCAAACAGCCGAACGAGCGATCGGGCGATCGCCGAGCTGGTGACCGTGATCCAGTCGATGCGACCAGCGGCCAACGCCGCCGCCACGTCCGGATCAGGGTCCTCCACGTCGGTGCTTGAGTAGACGACGATTTGTTCCACGGTCCCCCCCGCGTCCCTGAGCTCCTCGGCCAGGACCTCCCGACCGCGACTGGCCCGGGCGAGCAGAAAGGCGCGGCCCGCGGCTTCATGGACCAGCGTCGCGGCCAGGGCCTCTGCGCGGTACTCGGCAGGCACCAAGTCGGCCCGGAGTCGGTACCGGACGATCTCTTCGGCGGTCGCTGGCCCGATCGCCGCCAATCGGATGCTCCCCAGCTTCCGCACGTCTCCCTCCGTCGCCAGGAGCCGGTCCAACAAGTAGCGGACTCCGTTGGCGCTGGAGAAAACCAGCCAGTCGTAGCGATCGACCTCGGCCAACGCGGCGTCCACGGGCTTCCAGTCGGCCGGATCGGAAATCCGGATCATCGGCTGGACGAGCACTTGTGCCCCCAGCTCGGCCAGACGGTCCCGCAACGCCCCAGCCTGATCGCGTGGGCGCGTGATCAACACCCGCGCGCCAAACAGGGGCCGTGCCGCAAACCACGACGCCTCCGGAGCACGTGAGACCACCTCCCCAACCACGGCCACCGCCGGCGCACCCAGCTTGCGCTCGGCGATCACCCGGGCCACGGTCCCCAACGTGCAGCGGACCGTCTCCTGGTCGCTGAACGAACACCTGCGGACAACCGCCACCGGCGTATCGGGCGACTTGCCGCCCCGCGTGAGCGCTTCGCTCCAATCGTCTGCGGAAGACTCGCCCATGTAGACGACCAGCGTGCCGGGGAAGTCGGCCAGCAGCCCGAAGTCAAGCGGCGGCCCGCCCCCTTCCCTCTCGTAAGCACTGACCAGTGCGACCGCGGAGGCATGATCCACATGGGTGATGGGGATCTCGGCACAAGCGGCGACAGCCCCCGCTGCCGTGATCCCCGGGACGATCTCGAGCGGGACGCCCGCAGCGCGGAGCGCGTCGGTCTCGGGAGCGGTTCGGCTGAACACCATCGGGTCCCCAGCCTTGAGTCGAACCACGATCCGCCCCTGGCAGGCGGCCTCGATCATCCGGGCGATGACTTCCTCCTGAGGCATCGTGCGTTGGTTGGGCCGGCGGCCGAGGCAGACGAACTCCACTAATGGGGGGGCATGTTCCAGTATATCCGGGTTAACCGTGCAGTCGTACAAGACCAGGTCGGCGTGACGGAGGCACTCGGCCCCTCGCAGGGAGATTAGGCCCGGGTCTCCGGGGCCGGCCCCCACCAGATAGACTCGGCCGGGATCATTGCCGTGATGCTGCATGGAATCGAACTCGTCTGTAGGGCCCCGCAGGAGGGCCCCGCGGCAGATCTGCTTGCCGGATCCGGTTGCCGGAAGATCCGCCAGAAGACGCTCGTCCGGGTCCCGCCCGGCAGAAATCAGCAGCGCCGCGCGTGCCGGACACCGACGAGGCTAGCTATTGGAGAGGCGTTGTGTTGCAAAATCAACCTGATAGAATAGTATTGTCGGTCGGTTAGAGCGAGACGGCAGGGCGGAGGGGGCCCGCCGTCCTTCCGCGTCCCACCCACCCACGCTTGATCGAGTTCAACATGGCAGACGAACAGCGTCCTGACGAATCGCCGCAGGGTGAACAGGCCGGCATGCCCACCATCTCCCCGGCCAAACGCAAGCGGCTCCAACAGTGCTTCGAGCACGCCAACCTGCAAATGTCGCAGGAGAACTACGACTACGCGGCCGAATTGCTCACCCAGTGTGTCGCCGGCGACCCGGCCAACTTCATCTACCTCCAGAGCTTCCTCAGCAATCTCAAGAAGAAGTATAACAACAACAAGCGGGGGAGCAACCTGGCCTTCATCCAGGGACGGGGCGCCCGAGGCGCCGCCAAGAAGGCGGCCTCGCAGAAGGATTGGGCGGGAGTCATCAAGGCCGGGCTGGAGGCGCTGAAGCTCAACCCGTGGGACGTCGCCACGCTGACGCAAATGGCCGACGCCGCCGCCGCGATGGGCTGCTTCGACGTCCAGTTGGCCTACCTCAAGACCGCCCAGGAGGGCAGCCCCAAGGACCCCGGTGTGAACCGGCTCTGCGCCTTCGCGTTGCGACAGTTGGGACGGTACGACGAGGCCATCGCTTGTTGGCACCGGGTCGAAAAGACTAAGCCGGGAGACGAGGAGGCCTCGCGGGCGATCGCCAGCCTGAGCGTCGAGAAGACGATCTCCAAAGGCGGCTACGAGGACCCCAATCGGACGAGCGACTCCCTGCGAGGACAGCAACAACAGCACCAAAAGAAGAAACAGACGGGTGCCGCCGAAGTCAGCCCCGAGAAGAGGCTCGAAAAGGAGATCGCCAGGCACCCGGACGAGATCTCCCATTACATCGAGCTGGCCGAGCTGTATATCAGCCGCGAGGAGTACGACAAGGCCGAAGACGTCTACGCCCGTGCTTTCGAGGCGTCCGACGGCGACGACGACGTCCGCGAGCGCTGGGAAGACGCCCAAATGCGACGCCTCCGGCAAAGGGTCGCCAGGGCCGACCGCGAGGCGAAGCGGGCAGGCACCGAAGAGGCCAGGCAGCGATTCCAAGAGCTCAAAAAGGAGTTGAACGCCAAGGAGCTGGAAGTCCACCAGAACCGCGTCAAACGCTACCCCAACAACCTCGCCTTCCGCTACGACCTCGGCCTCCGCTTTCAGATGAACGGTCGCTACAACGAGGCGATCGCCGAGTACCAGCAAGCGCGAAACGACCCCCGACGTCGCGGTCTCTGCCTCCTGGCGCTGGGCCAATGCTTCCAGCAGATCAAGCAATATCGCCTGGCGATGAGCCACTACGAGGACGCGATCAAGGAAATCCCCGACCGCGATTCCGAAAACAAGAAGCTGGCCCTCTATCTCGCCGGCAGGCTGGCCGCCGCCATGAAGAACTTCGACGTCGGCGAGAAGCACTTGACCACCCTGGCCGGCCTCGACTTCTCCTATCGAGACGTCTCCTCCCTCCTGGACAAGATCGGCGAAATGCGGGAGAATGCGGCGGCTGGCGGTGAAAGCCAAGCGGAGGAAGAGATATAGTCCCGGCACGGTTGATCCCCGCCTCGAAGCCGGGCCCCGTGTCCTCTCCGACGAATCCCTCGCCCTAGTAAGGAAGCAGAAACCTGTAAGACCATGCCGAACACGAAGAGCGCCCAGAAACGTTTCCGAGAAAACGCCGTTCACCAAGCACGCAACCGATCGATGAAACGGGCCCTGCGCACCCAGTGCCGCAAGGTGCGGGAAGCGGTCGCCGCCGGCGATCCCGAGCGAGCGGAAGTGGAGTTCCGCCTGGCGGCCAAGCGTCTGGATCGGGCGGGGGCCGAGAACATCATCCACCACAACGCCGCCGCGCGGATCAAGTCACGCCTATCGGCCAGGATCAAGGCCATCAAGCAGGGCTGATCGCGAGCACGTCCGCCTTAGCCCGCCGCTCCCACCGCGCCGCGCAGCCTCCCCACTCGCGCAGACCGGGCGCCCTTGCGCGGTCTTTACGGAAACTCGACGTCCTCCGCGTCGAAGACCGGGCCCTCCACGCACGTCCGCCGGTAGTCCCAGCCCCCCGAGCGATCGCGCACCTTCGCCACGCAACTGAAGCAGACCCCAATCCCGCACGCCATCGGGGTCTCCAGCGACACTTGGCACGGCAGGCCCAGCTCCCGGGCGATGTTGGCCGTGGTCTCCATCATCGGCTCCGGACCGCAGCAGACGACCCGGCACGCAAGCGACGACCCCTCGACCGCCGGCCGCACCAGGTCGGTCACCAGCCCATGGTGGCCCGTCGAACCGTCGTCCGTGCTCAGGCGAACCTCCACCCCGACCCGCTCGAAATCGTCCACGCCGGCCAAATGGTCCCCGCTCCGAGCCCCGTAGCAGAGAGTCACCTTCTCCGCCCGAGGGACATCGCGAGCAGGGTCTCCGTAGCTCCGCAATCCGAGGATCTCCTGAGCCAAGGCCAAAAACGGCGTCTGCCCGATCCCGCCGGCCACCATCACCAAGTGCTCGGTCGGCGTGGGCGGAAAGCCGTTTCCCAGCGGCCCCCAGACTTCCAGCCGCTCGCCCGATCGACACGCGGCCAGGCGGTGCGTCATCTTGCCCACGGCCAGGTAGACGACGTCCAGCCCGCTCGGGCGCCCGTCCGGGTCGAGCACCGTGTTGTACAGCGCGAGCGGACGCCCCAAGAGCGGATCGTCGCTCCCCGCCAAGCGGACCATGAGGAACTGACCGGGCAAGATCCGCGAGGCCATCTCAGGGCATCGGAATCGGACGCGATACGTATCCCGAGCGACCCGGACGTTTTCCTCGATGGTCACCCCTCCATGCCAGGCCCGATCGGGATAAGAGACTGCGTGCTGTGGATCCGTCATCGATTCACCGCCGGGCAAAGACCGAGGTTGATCTACTTATTTGCGGCCCGCTTCCCGCGCCGCTCGGCGCAACGCATCGAGTTCCTTTCGGCTCAACCGGCGATGCTCGCCCACCGGCAAGTCCCCTAGCCGAAGCGGACCGATCCCAATCCGCACCAGGCGGAGGACCTTGTGCCCCACCCGGGCGAACACCCGGCGAATCTCACGGTTGCGGCCCTCCTTGAGCACCATCTCCAGGACGGTGCTCTGCTTCTGGCGCCCTTTGATCCGAACACCGGCGACCCGGGCCAGCCCCTCGGCCAGGTGGACACCTTGCCGAAGCGTGACCATCACCTCCCGGGACGGGTGGCCCGCAACCACAACGCGGTACGTCTTTTGAACACCATACCGGGGATGAGTCAGCCGGTTGGCCAGCTCGCCGTCGTTGGTCAACAGGATGAGCCCCTCACTATGGAGGTCCAGCCGGCCCACGGCAAAGAGCCGCTCGTGCTTCCCAGGGATGAGGTCAATCGCACGGGGGCGGCCCGACGGGTCCCGGTTCGTGCAGACCACGCCCGCCGGCTTGTTCAGCGCGTAGTAGACCCGTTTGGGTTGAGGCAGTCGGACGCCGTCCACGCGGATCGGCTGTCGGTCGGGGTCGACCCGGGTACCCAGCTCGGTGACCACCGTGCCGCTGATGTCGACTCGTCCGGCCAGGATCAGCTCCTCGCACTCCCGCCGGCTGCCGAGCCCGGCTGCGGCCAACACCTTCTGCAGGCGCTGGCCCCTCTCCTCACCCCCCCTCTTTGGGGATTTCTTCACAGAGGGCTTACGCTTCCGGCGTGGACGCTCAGACATCTCAGGCTACCCGGCCAACGGTCTACGGGAGTGCATCTCCCGCTGGCTTCATGATAGCCCAGCCCGCCGCGCTTCGACAGGAGTCAACGTCCCAACGGGAGCCAACCTCCAGACAGGAAGTCAACGGCCCCAGTTCCAGGGGATCCAGCGGGCGCGGGACGGCTCGGGAGGCGGTTTTTGAAACTCGCGGGGTCGGGCACCGGCGATCTGCGGCCCGAGCTCGTTCTCGGGGTACGGATCATACCGCTCCGCGGTGCTTTGCTGGTACGCGGCCGGCCCCGGGTGGAGCCAGTTGGGCGGGCTGACGCTCCGGCATCCCGCAAGCCCGAGTATGAGAATCCCCATCAGCACCAGGGAACCAATCTTACCCATCGTAACGCTCCTCCATGAACGGGAGCACGAGTCCCCCCCCGGTCCGCGGGGCGGCGGATTATACGCGCTCGCTTGCGACGGAAGAAGGCGAATCCGACACCCTTCTCGCTGACGCCATTCACTGCAAAGATCGACGACGCCGGACCTGTCACTACAAGTCTTTTGGCGACAACGGGTTAGCGCGGCAGACTATGGCGAGTATTCCGACGAGCCCCCTCCCGATTGTGGGGTGAGTGGGCGGGGCATCCTTGCCAGGTGTTCGGGGAAACCAGCCCGCCAGCCCCCGTTACCGGACATTCGGTGGCCCCGCCCCGCCGACCCTCGTTCCCGTGCTTCGCGTGGAAACGCAAGGCCGGGACGCGTCGCGTCCGGCCGGCGCAACTGTTTGTGGGTCAATTGCTTCCGGCGACGCTGGGACGCAAAGCGTCGTAGCGAGGTGGCGAGCGTCGTAACGAGCTGCCGAAAGAGGTTGGACGAATGCTCACCGGCTTCAGAAGCGTGTGTTCATTGTCGGGGCGCATACCCGGTGGTATCCTGAATGGTTTGTCCGCCTCGGAGTATACTGAAGCTGTCCGGCGGCCAATCCGTTACGCCACTGCACGACTAGAGAACCCATGCGGCGAAAAACCGACGACGACCTGTTCCGAGAATCCACGATGACCTTCGGGGAGCACCTCGAAGACCTCCGCTCGTGTCTGTTCAAGGCGTTGATGTGGCTGGTCGGGGGATTCCTGATTGGGCTCATCTTCGCTCGCCCCGCAGTGCACTTCATCCAGGGCCCGCTCGAGGGCGCCTTGGAAGAGCACTACAAGGAGGCGGCGAAAAAGAGACTCGTCCAGATGGAGGCCAAGGGGCTCCCGCTTCCCGGCACCGCCGAGCAGTTGGCCCAACTGGTGGCCGACCACAACGTGTTGCCCGAGGAAGCCTTCCTTGACCCGAGCGAGCTTCAGCGCCGGTTGCAGCGGCTCTATGCCGACGCGGGCCAGCGCCGCGCCGAAGCAGCCAAGCCTCTTCAAGACGCCGATCGCCTGCTGGGCCGCCTGCAACTCCCGGCCGCCGACCCCAAACGCAAACTCGAGCCGGAAGAACGAGACAAGCTGGTGGAGGGGATCCGGCTGCTACACCCTTCGCCCGCGCAAGCCAAGGACTCGACGAGGCAATTGACCCAGGAAGACGTGGACCGCATCGCCGAGGCCATTGAGGGCGAAAAGGATCTCCCCAAAGACGACCTGACCCGACTGGCCGGGGCCATCAAGCGGCAAGAGGAACGTCTTCGGGAGGATCTGGCCCGCATCGCCCAAGCAACGGAGCTACTGCGCAGCACGCAACTGCCTGTCCGCCAGCCGCACGAAGAGCTCCAGAGGGACGACCTCGCCCGCATCTTCATCTGGCGTCCGATCGAAAACGACCGCCGCATCCAAACGAAGGCGCTCAACGTGCCCGAGGCGTTCATGATCTGGGTCAAGGCCGCGATGTTGGTCGGCGTGCTGGCTGCCAGTCCCGGGATCTTCTGGCACATATGGGCGTTCGTGCACTCGGGGCTGTACTACCACGAGCGTCGATTCGTCAAGGTCTTCGGGCCGTTTAGCCTGATGTTGTTCTTTCTCGGCGCGGCGGTGGTGTTCTTCTTCGTCTTCCGGGTCGTGCTGCGATTCTTGTTCACGTTCAATGACTGGCTGGGAATCGGCATCGAGCCGCGAATCACCGAGTGGCTCGGCTTCGTGCTTATCCTCCCGCTGGGCTTCGGGATCGCCTTCCAGTTGCCGCTGGTGATGCTCTTCCTGGAGCGGATCGGTGTGTTCGACGTCCATGCCTACTTGTCGAAGTGGCGGATTGCGATCCTGGTGATTTTCGTCCTCTCCATGCTGCTGACCCCGGCCGATCCGGGCAGCATGCTGATGATGGCCATCCCGCTGACGATCCTCTATTTCGGCGGCATCCTCCTCTGCCGCTTCATGCCCCGGAGCCGCAGCCCGTATGACGAGGAAGAGGAACGGGAGGAGAAGAAGGACAAGAAGAAGGAAGACGGCGAGAAGAAGGAAGAGTGAGCGGCGCGGTAGCGTGCGTGGTTGCACGCACGGGAAACCGGCTGCCCATTGGCGACGTTGGCTCTGCCGAGGATGGGCTGCCCATTGCCGAGGTTGCCACCGGCGCGTGGGTGCAAGCACCCGCCCTGCATTTTCGGTCGCGCGGGCAATCCGCGTCAAATCGCCTCGCCGCCCCGCTCGCCGGTGCGAATGCGAATGCAATCTTCCATGGGCAAGACGAAGATCTTCCCGTCGCCAACCTCTCCGGCCGATCCGGTGCGCCCACCTTTGAGAATGGCGTCGATGGTGGGCTGGAGAAACTCCTCGTTGACGGCGATCATCAACTGCACTTTGCGGACCAGGTTGACCGTGAACTCGTGGCCCCGGTACATCTCCGTGTGCCCGCGCTGGCGCCCGAATCCCTGCACGTCCATCACCGTCAACCGGAAGACCTCCACGTCCGCCAGGGCGGCCTTGACGGCCTCCAATCGGTTGGGCTGGATGATCGCGATGATCAACTTCATGGGCGGTTCTCCTGCGTCATGGCGTGCGTAGATCGTATCCTGGTGACAGGTCCGCCTCAAGGGGATCTCTCGCCGTTGGGTCACATACGGCCCAGCCCATGCAGTCTTCCCTGCACGGGCTTCCCCAATCGGGCGGATTCGGCCACGGACCGCCGAACCGGTCCACCCCCACTGCGGGGGAAGTCAATAGCGCACTTGGGGGATCGAACCGGGGATGGAGGCGGGCGCTGGCCGGCCGCGTGTCGAGACGTCGGGGCGGTTGTCGCCCGGCTTCTCCCACGAGATGAGCCGGGCCAGCTCGTCCAGCAGCGAGGGCTGTGAGGTGTCCTGCCCAGGCTCGGCTCGCTCGTCGGACCGATCGCCCTCGGAGGCAAGCAGTCGCAGGAGCCGCAGTTCCGCCTGCCGCAGTTGGCCGGTCGTCTCGTCCATCTCGTCGCAAGTGGAAGAATGTGCCTCGGTCCGCCCGTCTCCCTGGCGGCTCGCGGCTTCTCGTTGGCAGGGCGCAACCGCCGCTTCCGTCGCGGCGAGCGACTCGGCTCCGGCGTCCGCTGTCACGTGGCCTGGTACGCCGCTCGCCTCCCCAAGCAGCCTCTCCTTGGTCGCCTTCCATCGTTCGATCGCCACGACATCTTGATCGAGCCGCTTCCCCGACAAATCGCCTCTTGAAGACGCGGACACGGCCGGGGTCGAGGCGGGCCCTCGCTGCCCGGGCGTCGAGGTACGGCCCGATGGAAGCAGCCCCAGCAAAACGACGCCGAGCGCCAGGTCGACCAGCGCAAAGCGAGAGGCATTCAAGCCACTTCCTCCCCCTCGATAGATCATGCACCGCCGGGTCGGACAACGCACGATGGTAGCAGTTGCGGGAAATGGGTAAGCTCTGGCTGCGCCGCGCGACGGGCACGACGGGTAGCCGGGTCCGACTGCCGTAGATCAGTATCGGTTCGGATCGTAGCGGCTGTGCAGCTCGCGTGGCCTTTGAGCCGGCTACCGGTGCCGACCATCGTGCGGCATCTGCCGATTGCGCAAGAGCTAGGGGCGCTGGCCGCCCGATCCCCCGCCGGGCCCCTTACCGCTCGATTTGGCTCGGCACTTTGCCGCATTCCCCGACTTCAACCGCCGGTGCCGGGGACACGGCGGCGGCGGGCCATGCCACGCCGGGAGCGGGAGTGCCCGTAACGAACGAGGGATGCGAGGCCGCCTAATCCTCACGCGTCGAGTGACGCGCACTCGGGCACAGCTCTCCGCGCGCAGTGCAGAGCTGCCGCTCCATGCGCAGCCCGGCCATCATGCGCGGCGTGATTGCAGCGGAAGCCGCATTTGCCTCAAGCAAAGTAACAGACAAGCCGCCCGCGCGGGGCGCAGGCGGCTCGGTCGCGATAACGTCTGTGGGTGGCCCATGGCCCGTCAGAACGTCAGAATCATGTCCATCCCGAATCCGACTCGATCATTGCTGTCCGGATTGACGGTGAAGGCGTCGTCATCCTTGTCCCAGCGGATCTCCGGCCGGATGCGGAGATTGGGATGCGGCTGGTAGTTCAGGCCGAAGGTCAACTCGTACAAGTCGGAGCGACCAGCCCCCGGGCCCTCTTCGGCATTGAACCATTCGAAGCGAAGGCCCGCCGAGAGGCAATCGTTGATCTCGTAGAACCAATAGTTGTTCACCCCATAGCGGCGCATCAGGAACGCGTCCCCGGGCTGGCCCGCGAGCGATGCCGAAGAGGTAACGACGCCGTCATAGTCGATGTAGTCGCTTTGCAGCACGTAGTTCAGTCTCTCGGTCAGCTTGACGTCGATCACGATGCTTTGCGAATAGCCCGAGGCATCCGTGCCGAAGCCAATGTTGCCGGCCGTGCAGGCGTAGGTCGCCGTGATGTTCTCCCCGAGCCCCATGCTGACGCCGCCCAGGAAGACGTCGCCGCCGAACGAGTCGAAGCCGGTGTCGAAGCCGGCCGTCCAACCGCCGTAGAAGGTCAGGTTGTCGCCGGCCTTATACGTGGCCAGGGCGCCCGTGTGGGTGAACGGCTCCCCGTAGTACATCGTGAAGGCGTGCGAGTAGAAGAAGTTGTCGGGGGCGGTGACCACTTCGTACCCGAGGATCGTGTAGAAGTGGCCCAGCTTGACCGAGAGGTTGCCGTAGCCCACCTCGCCGTAGAGCTGCGGAATGGCATGGCCGTAGAAGTCGCCGTGCGTCCAGCCGAAGTCCCAGGTGTCGAGCCGGTTGCCGAAGGCCTGCGTATCCGGCGCATCCGTACCGTAGACGTAGTCCACGCGATAGCCCCAGTCCCAGCCGCATTCGGTATCCAGCGCTTTCTCGGAGTAGAGCCACACCTGGTTGACGTTGAGGTGGTCGGGATAGTTGTTGAACATCCCGGTGTCGTAGCTGTAGAAGCCGCTCTGGAGCCAACCTCCGGCGGAGATCCCGGTACAGCTCTCGCCCAACAGCTTGAACTGCTCACAGTCGGACCACAAGCAGAGGCCGTCCAAAACGCCGCCACACCCGCAGCAGCAAGGGCCGCAGCAAGCGTCGGAATCGCACGCGGCCGGGCCGCACGTCCGGGATGCTCTCGGAACGCATGCCCATCGGCCGATGCATCCTCCGCCGCAGTCGGCGACGCGGCTCGGGCCACAACCGGCGGCGGGCCCCTCGTCTGCCACGAGGCCCTTCGTGTCCCCGGGAACCGGTTCCTGCGTCGGCGGGACTGGTTGATCCGACGGCGAGGGTTCGGCCTCCTGCATCCACATCCCCGTGTAGTCTTCCGACATCCAGTCACCGCCCAGCGGTTGTTGCAGCCCGATCTCCGGGTAGTCGTCGGCCAAGATTGCGCCCGACGCGAACAAGCCCATTGCCAAGACGGCCAGGAACACAAACGCCGCTCTCATTTTGTCTCCCCCATCCGCAAAGCCGTTGCATCCTGCAACCGCGCCCTAGAGTACCCGTCGCTCAAGCAGTACAAAAAGCCTACCACCGTGGCGATCAGCACGACCGGACTCGCCGGTCAGTGAACCGGTTACTAGATCGGCTTTTATCGCGACGGACGTGTAACGCATATAGGGATCGTGTGACCTGCCGGTACAAACCGTGTGCGCGTTCTGCGGATCGCGCAAACGCGCAGGAGGGGGTGCGGAAGAACGTCTGGCCGGGTTATCAGGTCCCGGCCAACGTCCCGGTCCGGACGGAGCGTCGTTGCGACTTGGGGGGGGCGTGCCTGCGTTACTCGTCGGACGAGCCGACGTCTTCAAAGAGGGCCTCGACGAACGGGTCGGGCTCGAACAACGCGAGATCTTCCGCCTTCTCCCCTACGCCGACGTACTTCACCGGGATGCCGACTTGCTGGCGGATGGCCACCACCACGCCGCCCTTGGCCGTGCCGTCCAACTTGGCCAGGACGATGCCCGTGCAGTGGACCGCCTCGGTGAAGTGACGGGCCTGGCTGATGCCGTTCTGGCCGGTGGTGGCGTCCAACACGAGCAGCACTTCGTGCGGGGCCTCGGGGATCTGCTTGCCCAGGACGCGGTGGATCTTGGTAAGCTGCTGCATCAGGTTCTGCTGGGTCTGGAGCCGTCCGGCCGTGTCGACGATGCACACGTCGGCCCCGGCCTCGATCGTCCGTGCCACGGCGCGATGGGCCACGCTGGCCGGATCGCTCTGCGGGGGGCCGGTGACGATCTCCGTGCCGAGTCGCTCCGCCCAGATGCCGAGCTGCGTGTCGGCCGCCGCCCGGAACGTGTCGGCCGCCCCCAGGATGACCCTCTTTCCGTCGGCCTGGAACATCTGGGCCAGCTTGGCGATCGACGTGGTCTTGCCCGAGCCGTTCACGCCGCAGACCATGATCACGGTCGGCCCGGCGTCGGCGAAAGCGATGGGATGACGCGACTGGGCCATCAGTTCCTTGAGCTTCTTCTTGACGTGGTCCAGCACGTCGCTCATCTGGACCACTCGGGCGCGGAAGGCGGCGCCGATCTCGTCCACCGTTTCCTGAGCCGCCTTGACGCCCATGTCGGTCTTGATGAGGATCTCGAACAGCTCGTCGAGGAACCCGTCGTCAACCAGGCGACCCTCGGCCTTGAACAGGTCGCGGATGTCGGTGTTCAGCAGTTGCGTGGTCTTCTTGAGACCTTGCTTGAGTTTGTCGAATAAGCCCATGGGAGAGTCGTGGTCGGTGGTTCGTGGTCAGTATTCAGTCCGAGGCTTGTCTGCTGACGGTTGGGCGTCTTACGCTAGGGGTCGCAGCCCGTGGGCTCTGAGTACGATTCACTGCCCGCTGCCTCCTGTTTTCCGTGCATCAGCCGGTCCAGGATTCCGTTGACGAAGGCGGCCGACTGGGCGGTGCCGAAGCGCTTGGCCAGCTCGATCGCCTCGTCGATCGCCACGGGATCGGGGGTGTCGGAGTGGAGGATCTCGTAGGCCCCCAGTCGCAAGATGTTCCGGTCGGTGGGCGAAATCCGCTCGAGACTCCAGTGTTCGGCCGTCTCTTCGATCAATCGGTCCAATTCGGGGCGGTTGCGGCGGACCCCGGCGACGAGCTCCCGGGCGAACTCGACCATCTCGGGCATCCGGAGCCGACGGCGGAGAAGCGCGTCGGCGTGGGCCGGATTGATGCGCGGGTTCAGGTCGTCCTGAAACAGAACTTGGAAGGCGACTTGGCGGGCTCGGCTGCGACGCGTCATGGGGCTGCTCGTCAGCGGGGTAGCTTGGTCATCAGGCTAACCATCTCCAGGGCCGCCTCGGCGCACTCGGCCCCCTTGTTGCCGAGTCTGCTGTCCGGGCGGTCCTTTCCCCGAGAGCCGGCCTGGCCGCCGGACCGGGCGACGGCCTGCTCGAGCGTGTTGCAGGTGAGGATTCCGAACAAGACCGGCACGCCGGTGAGGGCCCCGATTTCGGCCAAGGCCGTGCTCACCGCCCGGTTGATGTGCTGATCGTGAGTCGTCTCGCCGCGGATCACCGCCCCGAGGCAGAGCACCGCCACGTAGCGCCCGCTTGCGGCCAGGCGGTTCGCCACCGTGGGGATCTCGAACGCGCCCGGGACCCAAGCGACGTCGATCCTCTCATCGGGCACGCCGCGGCTCGTGAATGTTCGCACCGCGCCGTCCAGCAGGTTCGAGGTGATCGACTCGTTGAATCGCGAAACGACGACGGCGAAACGGCCTTCGGGCGTCGTATTGTCGGCTTGATAGACGTTGGGCATGGGAGTGGGGAGTTGGGAGTCTGGAGTCGGGAGTGGGGAATGATGGGGAATTTCGAGTTTGCGGTTGGCGACTGACACCAAACGGTTCTCGATGTACTCCGCGTTAGCCTTGGCTTGTCACACCAACCCGAAGCGCGAGCGAGGGAAGCGGCGATTTTCCTCGCTTGCGCTTCGGGCTAGTGTGTCGTCTCAACTCCCCGTTCCCAACTCTCAACTCCCTACTCCCGCCTACTTCATATTCATACTCATGAGGAATTCCGCGTTGCTTCCGGCCTTGGTGAGTCGGGTCACGAGCAGGTCCATGGCCTCCGGGGGATTCATCTCGTTCAACACGCGGCGGAGCACGCAGACGCGGCGATGCTCCTCCGGGTCCATGAGCATCTCCTCTTTTCGCGTGCCGCTGCGATTGATGTCGATGGCCGGCCAGATCCGCTTGTCGACCAGGCTGCGGTCCAGGCAGATCTCCAGGTTGCCGGTGCCCTTGAACTCCTCGAAGATCACTTCGTCCATTCTACTGCCGGTGTCGATCAGGGCGGTGGCGATGATGGTCAGCGATCCGCCCTCCTCGACCTTTCGGGCAGCGCCGAAGAAGCGCTTGGGCCTCTGCAAGGCGTTGGCGTCGACCCCGCCGGAGAGGATCTTGCCCGAGTGGGGACACTCGGCGTTCCACGCCCGGGCCAGCCGGGTAATCGAGTCGAGGAAGATCATCACGTCGTGGCCGTACTCCACCATCCGCTTGGCCTTCTCGATCACCATCTCCGAGACCTGGATGTGTCGCGCGGAAGGCTCGTCGAAGGTCGAGCTGATCACCTCGCAATTGGCGCCCTTGACCTGCCGCTCCATGTCGGTGACTTCCTCGGGTCGCTCGTCGATGAGCAGCATGAACACGTAGAGGTCGGGGTAGTTGGCCAGGGCAGCCTTGGCCATGTTCTGCATGAGGATCGTCTTGCCGGCCCGGGGCGGGCTGACGATCAGGCCTCGCTGCCCGAATCCCACCGGAACGATCAAGTCCACCACCCGCGTGCTGATCTCTCCCGGCTTGGTCTCCATCACGATCCGCGTATCGGGATGCAGCGGAGTCAGATCGTCGAAGGGGACCTTCTCCGAAAGCGAATTGGGGTCTTCGTAGTTGATGGCTTCGACCCGCAACAGGGCGAAATAGCGCTCGTTCTCCTTGGGGGGGCGGATTTGCCCCGACACCGTCGTCCCCGTCTTGAGGCCGAACCGCCGGATCTGGCTGGGGGAGACGTAGATGTCGTCCGGGCAGGAGAGGTAGTGGTAG
>DATKZH010000276.1:0-2469 GCA_035528065.1 Thermoguttaceae bacterium
TCGGCTCGCCGCCACGCCGGCCAGCAACGCCCCGGCAGCCAGTCCGGCGTCTTTGAGGAAGTTGCGGCGTGTATCTTCTCGATGGGACATGGTTGAATGCTCCTGTGTACGGAATGCCCCGATGCACTTCTCGCACTTTACACCGACACCGTGGCTTACGCAAGTTTCAGCGATGGAGAATCATGGAAGCTTGCCGATCCCCGCGTTGGCAATATCTGTGACAACCTGTCTGATCAACTGCCAGGACTCGCGGTGGTACTGTTCGGGGATTTCCAGCGTTTCGCCTTCTCGAAAGCGAGCGAGTTCTTTCGACTTTTCAACGTATTTGGCGTTTGCAGCACCCCGGTTGTGGACCAGCACGTCGCGCGACGCCTTGATTTCCGCAAGCTGCTCAATTTGTCCTTGTGTCGGGCAACCGAGCTTGGCGGTCTTTTCGAGATACTTGAACCAGGCGTCCACTCGATCGTACGCCAAGTCGACCAACTCCCTTTCCACCACGGTGCGAACGATCTCGATTCTGTCGGAAGACTCCAAGACCGTACCGAATGTGAGTTGTTTCTTGGAGAGGCTACGGGGATCCTCGATGAGCCACGCGCGAAGAAAACCGAAGACGAAGTCTTCGAATAACGAGACGAAGTGCTGGAACGTTGCCGACGTCAGATACCCGGTGACGTACTTCTGAGCAAGAGCGGGCAATTCATGCTCTTCGACGGTACTCCCGGTTGCCAGATTGCGAATGGTGACTTTGCGACCTTGGCGAAGGAATTGCTGCAGCAGTCGCCAGGCGCTCTTCGTGTGGGAGTAGTAGTTGTGAGCTTCATCCAGCGCCGCGAGGCTGTCGTCTCGCAGCTTCTTGCTCTCATCCGCCAGTGCCATGGGCCGATCCTGTTTCCGTACTAACGTGCACTGTCGAGGATTTGCTGGACGGAACGGGGGGCGACGCCGTGCCCGAGATTGATCACGGTGACCTCCGGCTTTCCATCCACCGAGATGGCCTCTTCGTCCACCCAGTAAGAGATGCTGTTCGCATCCAGCAGCGCCCGGATGTCGTCGATCTGTTGGACGGGAACCATGATGTACGGCGTGGCATCACCGTCCGTCGAAACATACAGGGGCTTCTTTGTCGTAACGTCGATCATATCGGACTCCCAAAAGAACGCGAACTCCTCCGGACAACAATCCCAACCACGTTCACCAAGAATTGTAGCAATGTGGTGCATGGTTTGCAATGGTAACAATCCTCGCCATGGCTGACTTGCCCGGACAGCTCGGTTGTCGTATGTTGAGTGCGTCGGACGGCACCTGCTTTGCCAAGACAACAAGGGCCACCCCATGACCGACGAACCCCTCAGGCTGCTGATCCTCGGGGCGCATCCCGACGACGCGGAATATCACGCCGGCGGTTTGGCCTCGATCTATCGGCAGCGGGGACATGAGGTCAAAATGGTCTCGCTGACCGACGGCCGTGCCGGGCACTATCGGCGGCCGCCGGAGGCGCTGGCCGAGATCCGCCGCGAAGAAGCGGCGGCGGCCGGGGCCGTGATCGGGGCGGCGTACGAGACCTGGGATATCCCCGACGGCGAGTTGATGCCCAGCGTCGAGGTCCGACGCCGCGTGGTCCGCGAGATCCGCACCTTCCGGCCCGACCTGGTGTTGACCCACCGCCCTTACGACTACCATCCCGATCACCGCGCAGCCGGGCAGCTCGTGCAGGACGCCACCTATCTGGTCACCGTGCCGAACTACCTGCCGGAGGTGCCGGCCTTGTTCCGCGATCCGGTGGTGGCCTACGTGGCCGATCTGTTCACGAAACCCCGGGCGATGGCCGCCGACGTGGTGCTGGACGTGACCGACCGGCTCGACGTGATCGTGGCCATGCTGGCCTGCCAGCGCTCGCAGGTCTTCGAGTGGCTGCCGTACCAGGAAGGCATTTTGGAGTCGGTGCCGCAGCACGAGGGCGAGAAGCTCGTGTGGCTCGGCGGCTGGTATCGCCGGCACATGTTGCCCCGGGCGGAGCACTTTCGCGAGGATCTGATCGCAGCCTACGGCGAAGATCGCGGCCGGCGGATCGAACTGGTCGAGGTGTTCGAGCTGAGCGACTACGCCGCGGCGGCCGATCTCGCCCGACGGCGGCAACTATTCCCCGGTGCGTTTTGCCGGCCGCCCGGTTCCACGGCGGCGGCGACCCCGTCGCAGGTTCGTTCGTCGGAGAAGACGTAGTATGTAGCTGAATTCGCAAGAATTCAGCAATACACGAAACAAATGCGCCTCGGCGCAACAGCAAGCTGGTCCGTTTCAATCGGTCCCGGCTGTTTGCAGAGTGGGTGGGGCGCGACCAACGGTCGCGGCTTTATGGGGTTGGGGCGTCGGTGCCGGGCGTGACGAATCCGATCTGGACCGTCCCTTCCTCGCCGGGCGGCGGCGAGTAGGCCCACTGATTGCGTTCGGTTTTGGCGGCCATGGCCCCCA
>DATKZH010000277.1:0-25293 GCA_035528065.1 Thermoguttaceae bacterium
GCCACTGGCGTCTCGCCAGTGCACGGGCAAGATGCCCGTGGCACCCTGCGGTCCTGCTACGGAAGTCGGGAAGTCACTTTTCGGCCGATCCTCACTCGGCCTTCGGCTGGCGGACCAGCACGACGCGGTCGACGTAGACGGCTTCGACCTCGTCCGGATTGTTCGACGGCGCGACCCAGAAGTAAACCGTCGAGCCCAGCTTGTGCACGCCGAGATCGAACGGCTTGTACTCCTTCCCGGCCGACTCCTCGATGGTGGGCCCGAGCCGCCCGATCGTCTTTCCCGTGGCCGTGTCGTACAGGCCGATCTGCATGCCGGGGCCCTTTTCCGCCTTGGCGTCGCACCGGGCGAAGACGTACGAGTGCCAGGGACCTTCGTCCGGCAAGTCGTCGGGCAGGTGATACTGAACGGCCCATTGCGAGTGGTCGGCGGGCATCCGGGCAGCCACGCCGTCGGAGGCACTGGCGTCGTCGACCCAGCTCGCCCAAGTGCCCTGCCTGTAAAGCGTGAAATGGTTGTCCTGCACGTCGATCCAGTCGTCTTCCGGGAGGCCTTTGCAGAAATCGGGCGGCGGGGCGGGCGGTCGGAAACGGCGAGCCAGGTTCTCGGCATATTGATCGAACGCCCGCTGCTCCCCGTAAAAACGATTGCCGAACCGCTCGTTGGCCTCGATCCACTTCCGGCAGGCGGCGACCGGGTCTTCCGGCCCGGCGAACTCGACTCCCCGCTGCTTCGCCTCGCGCTTGAGGGCGTCGTAGCGGTTCAGCCAGACGTGATCCAGCGGCATGCGCTCGCGCTCGATTCGCTCGGCCAGGACCGGGTCGCCGGCGACCGCCTCGGCCGCCCGATCGAAGAGCCGCGTCGCCTGGTTGAGCGCGTCGAGCGACAGCCACGACGACGTGTCGTTCATGCCGCAACGAAGGTAGGCGCCCGACTGCTCTACGGCCTCGTGCATCAGGTCGAGGTACGCGAGCACGTGCGGCGCCGCCGGTCCGTAGTAGCCTTCGACGAACTCGCGCACGAGCGCCTCCTGATCGCGCGACGGGTCCCACACGAGATGCGCCAGGACCCACGTCCGCAGCCGGAGGAAGTCGCCCGTGGTGCTGTAGGCGTCCCCCTGCTCGAACAGCCCCAGCGTCCTGTTTTTCACGAAGTAGCGCACGTCGTCGGCCAAGGCCCGCATGTTGGGGTGCGGCAGCAGGAAGTTGCCGAAATTCGTCACGTAGTTCCATACGTAGAGCTGCGGCGCAATCGCGCTCCACTGCTCCATGTCCGCGCGGAACTTCTCGTTCTGCGGCCCCGTGCCCAGCGGCTGGGAGAACGAGCACTCGATGCTGCACAGACGGACGAGCACGTTGCGCCGCGGCTTGACGTGCTTCGGCGCTTGCCGGGTGTAGTGGTACGCCAGCGTCTCCACGAGCACCTCGGGGAACTCTTTCTCGACTTCCTCCGCCACGGCGTTGACGAAGTCGATCAGCGGCCCCGAAGGCGATCCCTCGCGCTCTTCGAGCGTCTTGCAGTCGGCGCACTCGCACCGGCCGCCCCAGTCGTTCTGGCTGACCGAGACGATCCGCGGGTCCTCGTCGGCGCGGAGCCGCTCGAGCACCTTGCGGACGAACTCTCCGCGCATCGCCTCGTTGGTCAGGCAGAGCTGCGTGCGGTCGGCGGAACGCTTCCCCGCGATCTCCGAATACCAGTCGGGATGCTCCGCGAAATACGCCTCCGGCGGCAGGATGCGGAAGAACGTGTGGCACCATCCGATGACCTTCATCTTGCCGCCGTACTCGGGCGGAATCTGCATGAAGTGCCCGTTCAGCTTCAGCCGGACGGCGAACGGGCAGTTGAAGGCGTCGCGATAGAACGCCTCGCGGGAGATGAGCGGCGGCGCGTAGACCGTGTCGAGCTCGGGGATCGCGAGCGTCGGCCTTTTCGGGATCGTCGATTCGCTGGAGGTCCACCAGCGGCACCCGACCGTATCCTCCAGAAACGTGTACACGGCATACAGCGTCCCCCGCGGCGGGCGCCCGGCGAGCACCAGCTTGTCGCCCACCGTCTTGATGCAGATGCCGTCGTGTCCGAGCTCGGCCAGCGGGACGTCCGGCACCAGCTGCCTCGCCCGATCCGAAACGCCGACCACGATCTGGGGCGCGCCGGCGTCGACCTCCCCCTCGCGTTGAATCGGCAGCTCGGCGCCGGTCACCTCGGCCAGATGTTCCTGCAACTCACGGGCGGCAGTTTGCTCAGCCGCCGTGGCCTGGTCCGGCAGGACGATCACGTACTGGGAAGTGCCCTCCGTGGTCAGCGAGAGGGCCGTCGCGTCCGCGGCCCCGGACCACAAGCCCGCACACACTACCGCAGCCACCCATTGCATGGCACGTCTCCTTGTCGGCGATCGGTCGGCGGAACGCGGCCCGTCGAGCGGGCGGAACGAAACCCAATGTAGCTCGCCGGAATCTCGTGACAATGGTGTGCTCCGCCAATCAGGGGGATATTTCTCGACGCGCCCGCCATGGTCCGGGCCATTTTGGCGGTCTTCCCAAGGCCTGGGCGGTTGTCCGGGGAGCATCGCGTAAGTCCGTGCCCTGGGCGAGAAGCCGAGAATGACACGAGGACCCGTTGGTGCGGCACGCCGTGGCCTACGTCCGCCGCGAGCTGTTGCCGCGGGCCGATTCGCCCAAACCCGAATGAGAGGTGCAAGCCCTTGGTCTCGGGCCGGTGGAATCAGGCCTTCATCGCCCACGTGTGCCTCAGCGGGCGGGTCGCTCCCATGCGAGGGACCAGTCCGCCGTCGCGCTTTCAAATTCCACGTGCTGGACCCACACGCCGCTGTCCAGCCGCTCGAGCGAAACGGCGGTCCCCTCGGCTGCGACGCCGGCGCGGGGTCGCCACCCGGCGGGAACATGCCAGAAGGCGTTGCCGGAAAGGCCCGGGGCACGGCGGTACTGGCCGGAAACCGTATTGCCGGCGGCGTCCCACGCCAGGCGCGCCAGCTCGTGGTAACCCGAGAGCACGTGCATGTCGGTGCCGACAAGCTGCGGGCGTCCGGCCGGGCGGCGGATGGCGAGGATACGGCTGGACTGGGCGGGCAGTTTCAGGGTCACGCTTCCGCCGTGCATTCCCAGGAATCGCTCCTCCCAGAATTCATAGACCAGCGCCGGGGCATCTGCCGGCAGACCGATCGCCGCCAGCTCGACCGTCCGCTCTTGCGCCCGGTCCTCGAAGTTGAACAGGCCCACCACGTCCCACTCGTCGGCCGCGTTTCGGCAGTGCAGGTGCCAGACGGAGGGGAGCTTTCGCTCGAACAGGTCGAGCGGCCGGGCGGCGGGGTTGCCCGGCGGCAGGCACTGCTGCATCATGCGGACGCGTGAAGGTTCGAGTTGCCGCAGGTCGTCGCTGAAGGAGATGCTTGCGCCGGTCAGGGTCATCAGGGCCAATCGCAGCCGGGCCTCTTCGATCGGGGCATTCATCCCCACGCTCATGTCGCACACTTCCCGGTGGTAGAGCCGGTCGTTGACCCAGTAGCTTGCCGCCAACAGCGGGGCGTTTTGGCGCAGCAGGTCGACGTGTCCGCCGGCGTCGCCCGTGTCGGGACCGACGTACGCACTGTCGGCCAATCCGACGGACAGCAGCGGGGGCGTCTGGCAGTAGCGGATCCAGGCATCGGGCCCGGCCCCGGTGCGGATTGCCTCGATGCCGCGGCGGAGCACGCCCCACCCCCGCGTGCACTGCGGGTCGTGCTGTACGAAGCCGCCGCCGGAGCCGGCAATGAAGTCGATCTTGTAGTAGCCGGCCCCTTCGGCACTCAGGCGGCGGAACGTGTCCTCGAGCCACCGGGCCGCGCCCGGATGGGAAGCGTCGAGCACGTAACATTCGGGATTGGGCACCCAAAACCAGCGACCCGTGTTGGCCGGCTTACCGTCCGCGCCCTGGAGCAGCCAGTCGGAATGCTCGGCAAAGAGCCGGCTGGTGTGATTGACCACGGTCGGCGCGATCCACAGCCCGAGCTTCATCCCGTACCGCGACTGAAGCTCGCCGGCGAGCCACTTCAACCCGTGCGGGAATCGCTCGTTGGGCACCCAGTCGCCGCAGACGTCGCCACGCTGCCAGCCGTGATCGAGCTGGATCACCTCCAGCCCCAGCGGCCGGAAGTGCTTGGCGGCCACCGCGGCGTTGGCCAAGACCACCTCCTCGCTGATCCCCATGCGGATCGGATACCAACTGCACCAGAGCGAGTTGGCGCCCGTGCGCACCGGCCCGGGGGCCATCGCGGCGACCGCGTCTCCGTAGCGCTCCAGGGCGCCCAGCGGGTCCGCTTCGACCGAGAGCCAAACCGGATCGAGCGCGACCGTCTTGCCCGGCGGCACGACCCGGCCCCCAAATTGCGAGACGGCCGAGAGCGCCTTGCCGCCCTCGCCCGATCGGAAGGCCGTGTGGACGGAGGGCGATCCCTCCCAAGCGGCCGCAAAGCCCAGCACCAGCGCGGCGCTCGGCTCCCGGTAGGCCAGCGCAACCACGCCCGTGCTCCCGTACGACTCGCCCACCTCGGCGGGGAGACCATCCTCCAGGGCGGGTCGGCAGGCCGGCGACGCGCCGGGATAGCCGACCGCGGAGGGCGGCTCGAACGTGCGTCCCAAGGACCACCAGCCGCCGTGCTCGGCCGCCACGTCGAGCATCTTCGCGCTACCCAGCCGCAGATCGCGATCCGTCGTGTTGGTGACGCTCCCGGTGATGACGACCGTCGGCCTGCCATCGTAGATACGCACCAGCCGCTCCACCCGAAACGGTTCGGCCCATTGCCGGCGGACCCGGAGGCCGGAGCCGAGCCGGTCGGCAAACCGCTCCCCGTCGATGCTCCCTGCCTGGAGCGAGACCTGCTGATCGTCCGCATCGAGGGCGAAGCGGGCGCCGCGCACCGCCGCCTGGACCGGGCCCAGCCACGTGGCGTCCCAGGTGCCGGTGGTTTCATCGAGCGTGACCAGCACGCGGCGGTTGAGCACGTGGAGCTTGCGGCCGTCGCGTGCCGCGGCGACCTGATCGCCGGCATCGAAGCCTGCGGCCACCTGCCGGGCCTTCTCGATTTGTTCGAGCCGGCCCGATAGCTCGGAACCGCCCGGGGCCAGCCAGCCCCCCAGCCGATGCGCCCGCACTTCCAGCTTCTCCGCCTGTTCGGCGAGCGCACGGCGGTCGGGCTCGGCAAGCGTATCCCACTGGACGAATCGCTCGGAGATCGACTCCCGGTGCTTCTCGAATCGCTCGAGGACCCGCTTCAGTTCGGACCGTTGCGGGCCGTCGGGCGCCTGGGCTTGGACCGCTTGGACAAGGCGATCCGATTGCTGAGTGCAACCGCGCAGGCGGTCTGCGGCAAACTCGCGCAACTCGGCTGCCGACAGCGGCGGGCCGTAGAGCTCGATCTCGTAGACGTCGGTGTGCGTCGACACCCCGCCCGACCGGCTGACCGAGAGCCGCACCGCCGCGGCCTTTACCGGATCGAACTTGACCAGCCAGCGGCCGCTCTCCGCGTCCCGGATCGTGGCCACCGTCGAAAACTCGCCCGCCGACGAGGCCGCCTGGACCTCGGCGTCGCGTACGCCGTCGTTGCCCGGCGCCTCGCCGAACAGGGCCAGGGCGCTCACGGTCTGCGGGCCGAGCAGCTCGAGGGTGATCCACTGGGGCGCCTGCGGCGTGGCCGCGACCGAGGCGACCCATTTCGTGCCCCGGTCTGCGTCGATCGCCCGCGAGGCCGCATATTGACCGTCCGGCTCGCCGACCACGGACGAAGCGGTCGCGTCGAGCACCGCGAGGCGCCGCAGGCCCGTAACCGTCTGACCCGGCGACAGGTCTTGGATCCGGCCTTCGGCGGCGAGCGTGCCGGCCGCCAGGCCCCAAAGGACTGCCGCGAGAGATAGATGCCCGATCATGATACGCGCTCCCCACCAATGCACCTGGATGACGTGGTCGCCGCGCGACCCCGGATTGCGATCCGAAGCATGGAAGCCGATCGCCGCTTCATCTCCGCCCGAAGAATTCCCGGAAGACGGCCGCCATCTTCTCGTCATTGAGCACGGAGGCCATCGAACAGACCTGCACCTTGTCACAGCCTCCGTCGAGTATGGCTTGCAGCTCCTCGGCGACGCGCTCGGGGGTCTTCGCGAGGCCGAACTTGCGGGGATCGGAATGGATCCCGATCATCGCCACGCCTTCAGCACGGGGATGGTGTTTGTCTGCCTCGCCGGCGATCACGCTCGCGTATCTCCGGATCTTCTCCATGCTCCAGAACGGTTCAAAATACCAGGCGGCCGTCTGCCCGCAGAGATCCACGTCGAGGCGATTTCCGTAGAGCGGCTCCGGCAGGAAGACGGGGTAGACGTGCGTCGCCACCTTGACTGCCGGGCGCACGGCCCGCGCGTAAGCGGCCATCTCGTTGTTGAAGTCAACGAGCGTATCGAGCGAGAATTTGTCGAGCGCTGCCTCGCGGGAGAGTTGTCGGTTCTTGGCGCAGAACTCTTCGAACCGCTCCATCGAATGCCCGCACCGGCAGCAGCGATAGTTTCTGTACCCGAAGAAGTCGAAGGCAACGCCTCGCAGCCGTTCCACCCTCAGGGCGTCTCGGATCTCCTCCTTCAAGAACGAAACCACCTCCGGCCTGTGGAAACAGAGCATCCGCTCGGTGAGCACCTCCAATCCGCTCACCGGCTCGCCGCCGAATTGACACCGGCCTTTGCCCGGTCGCCGATCGCCCTCAAGCCGCTTCGCCGCCGCTTCCTCTTCCGCGTTCATCTCTTGCAGCGGCGGAGGGGCGCCGGGGAAACGCTTGTTCCAGCCTTTGACGTCGCTGAGGTAAACGGAAGCGTAGACCTTCAAATCGTATCCGTCCGCCACCTCGATCAGATGCCGAAGATACGCGGGGTCTCTGTTCCAGACAAGGATCTCCTGAAAACCGACGTCCGCGGCCTTGGGGCAAATCTCCTCCGGCTTGCCCCCGCCCCAGCCGGCAAGCAGGGAGAAACGTCTCTGGGCAAGCGCCGCAGACGGGAGGCAGAGCAACGAACACAACAGCACCGGGAGTGCGATCTTCTTCATGACGGCTCAACCTTCCTCCATCACGGTCCTGATCCGCGGAATCTCACGCCTCCTGATTGTAACCGGACGATCGGAGGGTCGCACGTCTTGGGCCGGTCGCCGAGGAGCCTCGCCGCCGCGATCGGCGCGTCGGCCTCCGCAGCGGAAAGTCCCCGGTTCGAGTCCTCTCGCCGGACCTCAGACGGTTGCCGTCCTCGGCGTGTGCCGTGACGCGCGTCACATGCCCGGATAGAGAGTCTCGTTGTACAGGGTCGGAATGGCCGCCGGGCGGGCGTTTGCGTAGATGCAGAGTCCGCGGGCGTTGAACAGGATCACCTCGTCACGTCCGTCGCCCCGCACGTCGGCCACGAGGGCGTAGAACGCGTCGGGACGATCGGCCTGGGCCACGCCGGGCGCGTAGGCCATGGGGAAGGTCTCCACGATCCGGCCGTCGCCGTCGTAGATAACGGCCGGGCGCCCGGCTCCGTGGCCATAGACGAACACTCCGTGGGGCTCGCCCTGCCCGAGCCAGTTGACCCGGAGCGTGGCGATGCACCACGCCCCCTTCTCTTGCTGCCGGCGCCAGATCTCTCGGCCGTCGAGATCGTAGAGGTAGAGGATCGCCCAGGCGTTGCCGTCGCGCCGGTGGGTGGGAATCGGGGTGCGGTCGACGACGGCGAACTGCATCTCCGAATCCGTTCGGAACCGGCCGGCCACGACGTGCTGCGTTTCGCCGAGGGGATGGTGCCACAGTCGACTGCCGTCGGCAGCCAGGCAATGGATGCCGCCGTTTCCGAACAACAGCCGCCATTTCCCGTCGCCGGGTCGCACCAGGCAGCAGGCGTCTTGGTGAGCCCCTTGGGCGTCCTTCTCAAAGATGACGCGGCCGTCGTCGTCGATCAGGGCGAAACCGGCGAACACCTCGTCTTTGCCGTCGGCGTCGCAGTCGGCCACCGCCGGAAAATGCCCCGCCGAGCCCGTCCACTGCCAGAGGACGGCTCCCTGGTGCGATACTCCCCACATGTTCCAGTAGCGGTCCTTGACCACGAGATCCTCGCGCCGGCCGCGGCCGGTCAGATCGGCGAACAGGAAACAGTCGTCGGCCGGAGCCGGCAAGGCCAGCGTGCCCTCCTCCCCGCCGGTCATCCCATCCACCACGACCAGCGTCGCGCTGCCTTCATAGCGGCTGGCCCTCTCCCGCACTCCGCCGCGGTACGGCGGCTCAGCATAGCGGGCCTGGCGGACGTAGAGCACCTCGTTCCGCCCGTCGGCGTCCCAGTCGTAGACCTGGACCGGCAGGTCGCTGTAGATCCGGCCGTTTTCGGCCGACGGGCTTCCCGTCTGCCAGAGGATTTCGCCGGAGAGGGTCACGGCCGTCAGGCAGGTGATCTCGCGGGTCCCGTACTCGCTCTGCACGAGAAGGAGGTCCGGCGCGCCGTCGCCGTCGAGGTCGCCGATCCTCAGCGTCTCCGCGCCGAAGTCTTTCACGTCGACGTTGCTGACGAGGTGAAGGGTCGCCGGCTCGCTGCCTTCCGGTGCCCGGGCGAGAGCAATCCGGGCAGTCAACGCCGTCATCACGATCAGCACGATCAGCACGGTGCGAGTCCACATCGTTTCCGCTCCTTGTTGTCCGCAGGTCACGGCCGGTCGATGACCGGGGCGGTGGCCACCCGGGGACGGATCGGCAACCGCTCGATCCCGGGGAAGTCCGGGTCGCCCAGCCCGCGAACCTCCTCTTCGCCCATGAAAGGGCAACAAGCGTCTATCCAGGCGATCAGCCGGTGCAGGCTCGCCGGATCGGCCTTCACGTCGTAGTGCTTGCCGCCGGCGGCCAGCTCGATCAGGCGGCTGTTGCAGGAGAGGTATTGCATCGGCCGCAACGTGGTCAAGCCTTGCGGGTCGGTCGGGCCGTACTTGCTTTCGACGGGAATCGCTCCGGCGATGCCGTACCCGGGCCGACCGCCGCTAACCGGATTTCCCCAGCCGGCCGTCCCGACCAGCGTCAGGTAGGGCTCCTGGAACACGCTGGTTCCGGGCCGCAGCGCGAGGTTCGGCTCGGCGGCGGCTTCCGCCGTGCCCGCGTGGCACCCGACGCAGTAGCGGTCGAGCACCGGCTGGGCGAAACGCTCGTAGCCGATGCTTTCGGTGCCCCAGGGCGGGGGCGAAAGCTCCGTCGGCGGCCGCTCGAGGGCCAGGCCGCGGCGCGGCGGCGGCGCCGTGCTGTGCATCTCGTGGCAGCCCACGCAGCTCCGCTCCTCCCCGGGCATCAGCCCGGTGAAGCTCCGCATCGTCTGGAGGCAGCGGCGCTCGGCGTCGAGGAGCTGGAAGTAGAGCGTGCGTCCGGCCGGGGCCTTGAACGAGACCGAGCCGTCGGCCCGGACCGGCACCTCGGAGAGGATCCGTTTGACGCCCTCCTCCTGCACGATCGAGACCGGCGGCCCCGAGTGGCGATACGTCTTGTTCCAGGTCGAATACGTCTTGTAGTCCAACTGGAAGACGCGGAGGTACTTGACCGTGCCTCGCGCCAGGTCGGGCACGCCCTGATACACGTCGGCGCTGAAAAAGACGCCCGGCTCGGCCGGCCGGCGGTCCTTCCCCGTGCCCGGCCAGGCCACGCGGTCCGGCTGCCGCGGCGGCATGGGGCGCGGCTTGACGGGCATCGCGTGCCAGACGTTGTAGATCCCCTCGTAGATCAAGTCGCGGTTGCCGTGGACGTCCATCAGGTAGAGGCGGAACTTGTCCCCTGCGCCCCGGGCCGAGACGAGAAAATCCTCTTCGGAAAGCGGATACGCCGTCTTGTAGCCGGTGAAGCGGCCCGAGGCGTGGTAGTCGGCCGCTTCGGTTTGTTCCCGCGGCCCGTCGCCGACTTCCGCCCAGCGCAGATCGGCGGTCACTTTGGTCAGGCCGTGCGGGTAATCGCGGCCTTGGTCCGGGTCGATGATCCCGAGCGATCCGGACCACCAATCGTGATGCCCCACGCCGGAGAACATCACCCTGCGGCTGCCGGGGATCGGCCGCGGCTCGGAGAGATGATCGGGCCAGACCGACTGGTTGCCCCAGAAGTGCACCGTGCCGGTGCCGTCCTGGTTGGTCGTCCAAAGCTTCTGGAGCCGCCAGAGCGGCTTGTCCGTGTATTCCCACCGGGAGTAGATAACCCGCCCATCGTTCAACAGCGCGGGGACGAAGTCGGGCTCGCCGTTGTAGCTGATCAGATAGACGTCGCTGCCGTCGGCGTCGCAACGGGCCAGGATCGTCGAGTAGATGAACGGCCCGCAGCGGACGTACGAGTTGCCGCGCGTCGTGGTGAAGAGGACGTGGCCGTCGGGCAGGTAGATCGGGTCGAGGTCGTCGTATTCGCCGTCGGTGAGCTGCCGCAGGCGGGTGCCGTCGAAGTTCATCTCGTACAGGTGGAAGCTCTTTTCGTCGGCCGGCTTGAACGAGAAGAGCACCCTCTCGGCGTCGAACGACAGATCGGGCCGCCAGAAGCTGCCGGGCGTCTCCGGCGCCAGTTGGCGGAGCCGGCCGCCGGGATCGAGCCCGTCGAGCACCAGCAGCCGGCCGCCCGGGACCGCCATGATGCCCATGCGATGGATGGCTTCGTGCAGCGACTCCGGCCCTTGCGGGAGCGGCTGATCGATGAACAACACCTGGGAGAAGTCCAACACGGAATTCTTAAACAGGACGTCCCGTTTGACCCGCCGCACCGCGAAATAGAGATCCTTGGCGGCCGGGTCGGCCCCCGCGTACGCGGCGATCGGATCCTCTTGGAGATCGGGCCCGATCAGGCCGGCGATCTTCCCCCACGGGCCTCCGCCAAACGGCGCAGCCACCGTCGCGCCCTTCCACGCCGAGTCGTCGAACGTGAGCTGTTCCCATTGCGGGCGGGCCTCCTTCTCGGCGCGCCAAGCGGCGTCGGAGACCACGGCCACCTGCGTTCCGTCGGACAGCGTGGCGGCCAGGCGCACGATCAGACCGGCGGGATTCTTGCTGGGGGCGGGCATGTTCTGCGCCTGCACCGCCAGGAGATTGCCGCCGGTTTTCAATAAGGGTCCGACCGCAAAAACGGCCGCCCGCGGCCAGCCCGCCTGGGCGCCAACCCGAGCGCCGTTGACGAAGACCTCGCAGGCGTCGTCCGCTGCAATCCGCAACCGGGCCGCAACCACGTCCGCCGGCATCTCAAACCGGCAACGAAAGAACCTCGCTTCGGCCGGGGCATCTTCGGCCGGCCGGCCCTCGGGATACCAGATCCAGCTCGGCGCCGCCTCGGCGTCCCTGGCCGGCGGCACCGCGGCGGGCTTGTCGCCCAGTTCCGCAATGCGCTTCTCCAGAACGTCCAGCTCCTTCAGCTCGGCCGACAGATCCGGTGCCTCTGGCGCGCGGGCCAGCCGCTCGGCCAGCTCCCGAGCCCAAACGATCTCCCGGGTCGCCCGCACGAGCAGCGGTTCGCCCATCGCTTGAAACAGCCAGTCGCGCTGGAGCGTCCGGGCAGCTTCCTCCGCTGTAAGCGTCCGCGTATCGGGCGTCGGTTCCGCGCGCGCCGACGGCACGCAGACCGCCACGAGGAACAGCACCGCGGCACGCTTCAGGATCGACGTTCCGGTCTTCATCGTGCTCCTCTCCCAACGCCATCCAAGAGAAGAAGCCATCGAGCGCGGCATGGCCAATGGACGGGAGGTCATGATTTCGGCAGCCGAGCCGCTCGAATACGCCGGCTCTCATTTCTTCGGCGGGCGCCCCACCACTTCGAAGGGGACGGCCGGCAGGATGCCGACCGACGTGCGCCGCGGTTCAGGCTTGGGAGTCGCCTCCGTGGGAGCGGGGGTATACTCGCGGAAGACCTCGAAGATCAGGTTCCCTCGCTGGCCCGGCTTGACCTTCTCGGCGTCGGTCGCAAGCACGACGGCCAGGCCCAGAGCCTCGGGCGATACCTTCTCCACGGTGACGCCGTCGGGCGGCTCGCTCAGGTCGACGCGGAGATCCTGCGTCGAGACGTTCTTCGCCGTCAATCGAGCGCCCAGGATCGTCGTTTCGCCCAGCTTCAGCTCGACGCGATCGACCGGCGGGAACTCCAGTGGGGGCTTGGTGACGGGCTTCCCGCTGAGCACGATGGCCCACTGCTCGGCGGGCACGATCTGCAACCAGAGAAAGGCCTGCATCATGCTTTCCGCGGGGACGACCGGGCGCGAGAGCTTCACGCTGTGTCCGCGGCCACGCACCGACTGGCCGTCCATTTCCAGCAGGACGGGCTCCGAGCCGGCGATCGGCGGGACCGTCAACGTCAGCGGCATCTTCTCCACGTCGCTCGGCACCACCGTGCCGCTGAGCTGGAATCCGGCAGGCGGGTCGACCAGCGAGAGCTGGATATCGCCGTCGTAGTCTCGTCTCAGGGCATGCACCGTGATCGGGACGGTTGCCCCGGGCCGGGCGATGATACAGGACGGCACCACGCGCAAGACGAAATCGGGAAGCGGAGGCCTGATATACAACCGGTAGATGAAATCCTCTCCGCCGGTGCGCTGCGCGTCGCTCAGGTGCAGGCAGTAGGGGCTCTGGCCCGACAAGACGACCGAGAGCCGGGAATCGGCGTGGTGGGTGATCAACGGCTCGGCCTTGTCCCAGAAATCATCGTTGAACCCAACCTCTTTGCCGGTGGCGTCGGTCAGGGAGAGCGCCGAATCGACCGGAGACCCGGCCCGGCGCGCGTAGACCTCGGCGACGAGCGTCCCGTGCGCATCGAATTTGAACACGTCCCGGTCGTCCGGCTTGTCGATGCGGCCGTTGACGATGACCGGCAGCGTCACCTCCTGGGCCGTTTCCGGCCCGTCGTTCGGCTCCTGGTCGAGGACTTCGGACGCCATGTCGATCCGCAACGGGAAGCGAATCGAGACCTTGTCGTTCTGCGGAATGGAGTACCAGCGGACGGGGCGGTTCCGGTTCACGACGGCGCGGACGCTCAGTTGCGTATCCACGAGATTCCAGCCTTGGAGCTCCACGTCGACCTCGGTGCCGGCGCGGGCGCCCAGGGGGAAGATGCCCGTCACAAAAGGCAACTCGCCCAGCGTGATGCGGTAGACGAAATCCTCGCGTCCGCGGTAGATGGAGTCGCGAATCTCGACGAAGTACTCGCCGTCCTCGGGGACCTCGTAGTAGATCACCGGGTCCTGCCGGTAGTAATAGGCGCCCGCATAGGCCACTTCGTTTCCCTCGGCGTCGTAGAGGGCCAGCACCGCCTGGAACCAGCCGGGCACGGCGTCGGCGAGATAGGGCATCAGCTCCCGGGCGTCGGCGCTGATGACCAGGCGGGTGCCTTTGCGGGCGGTGAAGGAGAACCGGTCGACGTCGCCGGGCATGATCTGCCCGTTCACCACGACCGGGAGCGTGGAGCCGACGGTCGGATCGGGCTTCTCGTCGTTGGGTTCCGTCTCGTAGCGTTCCTCCCATCGGTCGACCTGAAACCAGATCGGGTTGGACATGGAATCCGGGGTGATCACCCGCATCTCGCGCTTGCCCGGCTCGGCATTGGCGTCGATCGTGATCTTCAGCGTGAGCTCTTCGGCGATCTGGTCGTTGGACTGCCGCTTGGGGTCGGCATCCCGCTTGCGGTAGATTTCCATCTCCTTCAGATCATCTTCCGTGACGCCCGCCTTCTTGTAGACCATTTCGTTCGTGATCCGTTCGGTCTTTCCCTTCTTCTTCTGCTCCTCCTCCAGATCCTCTCGCGTGAATCGGATTTTCTGGCCGAGCCCGATGTACTGCCCCCGCGTAAGCGGGCGGTACCACTTGACGATTTCTGCCTTCACCCCGCTGCCGGAAATGTAGACTTCGCTCGTCTCCTTAATGTTCTGGCCGCCGACGAGCGCCTCGAAGTAGTTGTTCTGTTGGCCGCCGGTCGGGTAGACGTAGCCGATGTGCGGGTCCTGCGGCGCCCTCTGGGCGTGGAGGTCGGATGTGGCCGCGAGCAGCGCCGCCACGGCAAGGATTGCGTGCCATCGAAACCGGTTCATGGTGCACTCCGCGATCACGTGATCTCCTTCAGCCGGCCGGCCATTTTCACCCCGTCGTCGGGGCCCGGGATCGCACGGACGAAGTCGCCCATCGGGTGCGGCAGGCCGGCGGCAGGATCGATGCCGAGCAGCTCGTACATCGTGGCGATCAGATCGCTGGGATAGACGGGCCGGTCCTTGACGTACTCCCCTTTGTCCGTGGAGGCACCGACCACCTGGCCGCCCTTGAATCCCCCGCCCGCCACGACCGCGGAGAACACGCTGCCGTAGTGATGGCGCCCGCCGTTCCAGGGCGAGCTATAGTCGACCTTGGGCGTGCGGCCGAATTCGCCGGTCCACCAGACGATGGTGGTGTCCAAGAGCCCGCGATCCGCCAGGTCGGAAATGAGCGTGGCCATGCCTTTATCCATTTCCGGCAGTTTCCGGCGCATCGTCGGAAAATGATCCTTGTGCGTGTCCCAACCGCCGTAATTGATCGTGACGTACTTCACACCCTTCTCGATCAGCCGGCGGGCGACCAGGCAGGACTGTCCGAAGGTGCTGCGGCCGTAGCGGAGCCTGAGCTCTTCTTCCTCTTCGGAGAGATCGAAGACCTTGCCCGCGTCACCCAAGATCAGATCATACGCCTTGTCCTTGGCCTGCTTGGCGTCTACCAACTGCGGATCGTCTTCCATGAATCGGCCGAGCGTGTTGACTTTCTTGAGCAACTCGCGTCGCTGCTGCTGCTGTTCGTCGGAGATGCCCGGGGCAACGATCCCCTCCACGGCAAACCGGGCGGCGTTGGGGTCGCCGCCGGTGGCGAAGGGCTTGTAGCGGATCCCCATGAAACCGGCTTCCGAAAACCGGCCCTGGGGCTGGGTGATCACAATATAGGGGGGAATCAGGCTCTCCGATCCCTCTTCGAACCCCTTGAAGGCCGCGACCACGGCGCCGACCGCGGGGTAGACGAGCCGGCCGCCGGGCATCCGCCCGGTCTGCGTCATGTAGGAGGCCGTCTCGTGCCCGAACTGCCCGTGCGTCATGGAGCGGATGATGGAGTACTTGTCGGCCACCTTCGCCAGCTCCGGGATCGACGTGCCGACCCGGATCCCTTTGACATTGGTCTCGAGCGCCCCGGTCAACGGGCCGGTATAGTCGCTGCCCGCGTCCGGTTTGGGATCGAACGTGTCGGTGTGGGGCGGCCCGCCCCACATCCAGATCTGGATGACCGCCTTGGCCTTTGCCGGCGGGGGAGAGGCGGCGGCGGGGGTTTCCGTGGCGGGAGTCTCCGCGGCGGGGGCTGGAGCGGCCGGCTCGGCGCCGGCACACAGTTGCCCGGCCGAAAGGAGGCCGGCCGAACCGAGGATCCCGCGCTTGAGCGCCTCGCGGCGGGAAACCGGCCCGTCGCTCAAACCGGGGGCGAACGGATCGCGTTTCGCAGTCATCGTACCTCTCCTATGTTATCCGGCCGCTCAGGAGCAGCCAATCAAGCCGGCGCCTCAGTGCCGAAAAAGAAACTCCTCACTATTGACCAGCGCCCACACCAGATCCTCCGCCCCCGATTGCGAGTCGCACTGCCAGGAAATCTCGCCCTTCTCCGCGTCGGTCGGCAGACGCGAGAGGATCGTCAAATACAGGGTCTCCGGCATTTCGGACGAATCGGTCGATTTCAAGAGTTCTTGGATCTTGGGGCCCGTCCGGATCTTCTGCAAAACGTGGGTGGAGTTGAGCAGGTGCAGCGCTTGGGCAGCCGTGAAGCGGTTGTTGCGCTCCGATTCCAGGCCCGTATCGCGCGGCGGACGCCCGAGCATCTCCAACACACTGCTGGTGATGCTGCCGTCGGGCAGCACGATCGAACGTTGTCTTTCCGGAACGAAAGTAAACGGCTCGGGAATCATGCTGGAATAGAATTCCGTCGTCCCCGTAATCTGGCAGAGGGCGTCGACGAGCACCTCCGCGTCCAGCCGGCGGAGTGAATAGCAGGCGAAATTCTCCGCGGCCTCGGGCCCTTTGCTCTTGGGAATGCAGGAAAGCTGATAGGTCGTGGAATTGAGGATCAAGCGGTAGACGTGCTTCAGGTCGTAGTCGGCCCGGACCAGCTCCTCCGCCAGCCAGTTCAACAGTTCCAGGTTTTGCGTCGGGTTGTCGGGCCGAATGTCGTCCGGCTCGTGAACGATGCCGCGCCCCAGCAGCCAGTACCACACCCGATTGACGATGTGCCGCGTAAACCAAGGGTTCTTCGCGTCGATCAGCCAATCGGCGAACACCTCCCGCGGATCCTGCCCCGGGGGTAGCTCGCACGCGGTTCCGTCGGGAAAGACCGGCTTGGGCGGCGGGGCGTCCGCAGCGGGCTCGCCCTTGTGAGGATCGAAGACGACGATCTCTTCCTTCCATTCGCGCGTGGGCTTGAACCCGACCTGTGAGAAGAAGACGGCCATGCCCTCCAATCGCTCCTGCGGCCACTTCTCCGCCCGCACTCCCATGAACACCAGGGCGACCGCCTGGGCGATCGCCTCCGGCTCCTTGCTTTGCAGGGCCCGGTAGAAGTTGACCTGCGGCGTGCGGAAATTGCTGCCGCACGCGGTGAGCAGCTCCCGGACGAACCGGTCGTAGGGCATGTTCTCCTCGAGCGAAGCCCGGATCCAGCGGTGGTACGCCTGAGCGGCATTGGGCCAGAGGTTGATGGGGAATTCGGCCTTGACCCGCAGCAGGTCGCTCCACTTCATCGCCCAGTAGTCGGCAAACTCCGGCCGCTCGAGCAGGCGATCGATCAACGCGGCGCGCTTGTCGGGGTTCTTGTCCTCCAGAAACTTCTCTGCCTCGTCGATGGTGGGCAGCGTGCCGATGGCATCGAGATAGGCCCGCCGGAGGAAGACCGCGTCGGAGCACAGGTTGGCCGGCTCGATCTTCAACTCCTTCAACTTGGCGAACACCAGCTCGTCGATCTTGCCTTGAGGCGTCACGTCCCCTTTGACTTCGAAGGGATTCGAGTGATCGAACCGTTTGTTGAACGCGTCGTCGAAGGAGAGGCCGGAATCGTCATCCGACGGCGTGGCCCTCTGCCCGGTCGTGCTCCCGCGAAGCCGGACGGTGAACGTCCGCTCGTCGCTGCGCGGCCGCGGCCCGGCGGCAAGCACCTTGACGATCATCTCGTACGTGCCCGGCTCGTGCGCCTTGGTCGTGGTCCAGGAGAAAACACCCGTCTTCTCATCAAAAGTCGCACCGGGCGGGGCCCCGCTGAGGCTGTACGTCAGTTGCCCACGCTCATACCCCGCACGACGAATGGGAATCTGCATCCGCAACTCGTCCCCCTGCGCGATCTCCTGATCGGGCATCGGCAGAATCGTCAGGGAACTCGAATCCTGCAAGACCAGCCACCCTACCGCCCCTGCCACGGCCAAGACGACTCCAGGGATCGCGCCTATTTGCAGCCAGACGACCCAAGCCGATTTCTTCCGCTTGTACTGGGCGTATCGCGGAGGCGACTGGCCGAGGTCGAGTGGAATGCCGTCGTCTCTCGTCTCCTTTAGGTCGTGAACCATCCGGGCTTTCCCCTGCGGTCAGACTGAAGCCAATCCGGCCTCAGCACTAGAGACCATTGTACCAGTCCCCTCGGGCGGGTGTCTATCGCTTTGCGGCGGGCAGGTCTTGTCTGATTCATCCGGAGATCGCATACCCCCCCAGGGGGGTCCAAGTTGCGTAAGTCCTGACGAAGAAACACGTTAGTGCCACGCAACCGATTGCCCTGAGCTTTGGCCATGTTTGGACTTACGCGCTTGTGCAATGATGCGGGGACACAAGGTCAATTCGCGGCGTGGAAGATTCGGAAGCCGTCGGCGCCCCGTTCCGCCTCGTACGCCCGTCGCGCGAAGGCAGACGCGGCGACCGAGGCGGCCACGTCGAGGCGGCGTGATCGCGACGGACACGTCTGCCCCGAGCCAGTCACCCGTTGACGATCTCTGTCCCTTGCGGCCACGTGTCCTCCGGCTCATACCCCAACAGGTCGCGTGCCGCGGAGATGTCAAAGCGGACCCTCCTGAGGGGCTTGCTGGTGGCGAAGACCACGGCGTATTCGACGTCCATCGGGGCTTCCACGGCACAGGCAAAGAACCGGCCCGCGTCCCTGGGGCTGAAGTAGACGTCCTTGCCGACGTCGCTTTGCGCCAGCTCTTCCGCGTGCTGTTTGTCCCGAGGACACCAGCCGAGCCGGGCCACGATCACGCTCAGCCCGTGGACGTGGGCGTAGACCTGCCCCGCGACTTCCGCCAGGACCTTGGCCGAGCCGTACCAGTTCCTCGGGCTGAAGGGCATTCCCGGCGTGATCGGCCAGGGGCCTTCGTGCCCCATCACCACCTGTCCCGTGCTGGCGAGAATGACACGGCGGACCCGGGCCAGCCGGGCACTCTCCAACACGTGGTAGAGACCGATGATGTTGTTGGGCAGCAGTTTGCCGAGAAAATCGTCCTCGTCCGGCGTCGCCGCGAGGTGAGCCACGACCTCAATCCCCTCCATGGCTCTGCCCACCTGCGAACCGTCGGAGACGTCGCCGACGATCGCGTCTTCCACCCCCGGCGACGGGCGGACGTCGAACGCCCGGACCTTGTGCCCGCGTGCCAGCAATCCCGCGCACGCCGCCTGTCCCACGCGCCCCGCGGCCCCCGTGACCAGAACCGATATCGGCTCGCCCATCTGCTCTCTTGGCTCCCTTGCGGCACCCTCCACAGGAAAAGCGAATTCCGCACGTGCCATTGTCGCTGCCGGTCACTCGCCTCGCAAGCCTGCGGCGATCAAGTGCGACGGGCCAAGGGCGGGCGCCGAATCCGCAACCGTCTAAGATGCCGTGATCAGAGAGGCTTGCCGTCGCGTGGCACACGTTCCTTCGATGCTGAATCCTTGGTGGTCGGGGGCGCAGGCGCAGACGGACGCGACACCGGCTTTGCACAGGCATGGTAGTATCGCGGCTTGCCCTCAAGCCGATAACCGTAGAGCTCGAACGCCAACTCGCCCCCAGCCAAAGCTCTCTCGGTGTCTCCAAGCAGGAGCACGGGGCTATGCACCGCCAGGACCACGGTCGACCCGCGTTGGAACCGTCCAGAGTCCCCGCCAACTTGGACGACGTCGACCTCCACAAGGAAGCGGAAATCACGGCCTATTGGGATGGCCTTGGCAGCGCGCTGGCCGATCATGGTGATACTCGTCACTCGACCGACGAAACCGACGCGAAACGGATCCGTCCCGCGATCCCCTCCCGCGTGGATCGGAGTCGCGTCTGGGATACGTCTGCCGCGCCATGCATCGCGCCCTTCGCCAGAGCAAGCGCGAGTTGCCCGCTGGTCCAGCGGCCGAGCCTGGGACGCCACGTCGTAGCCGAGCATCGGGGCCCCGTAGTAGCCCATCATGGCCACCGCCACGTCGAGGCGATAGATCGGGTCCTCCATGAGTGTGACGCGGCGATCGGCGGCCGGGAGGGTCGTCGTGTAGATCCGCAGCTCGCCGGGCGAGCTGGTGATGATCTCCTCCCGCCAGTCGCCCAGCACGTCGGCGACTGCCACGAAGCTGCCGGTGATTTTGGGCGCGTGCTTGCCGCCGTCGAAATCGCAGACCGTCGAGCCGCGGAGCAGCTCGCGCTGGGGATCGGCGTCCCAGTAGACCGGCCGGGACATGGTCGGCTGGCGCTCGTCGGAAAGAAGCTTTCCCTGGGCGCTGAACAGCCAGGACTTGGCGAAGCGACGGTTGCGATCGATGTCGGCGGCGTGGCATTCCGAGCCGGGATGACGCGCGTCGACGTCGGCGCACATCCCGTCGGTGCCCACGTGGTTGGTCGCCTCCTGAAGTGCCCAGAGGACCTCGCCCGTCTTGGCGTCGGCGAGGCACAGGGCGCCGTCTTGCCGGGCCGGCTCGATGCCGTAGAAGATCTCCAGCCCGGGGCGGCCGGGGTCGATATCGCCGACGTAGCAGAAGTCGGGGTGTCCGAAGCCGGTGGTCCACAGTCCGTTGCCGTTATCGTCGACGACGCACGAGCCGACGATCACCTCGTCGCGCCCGTCGCCGTCGACGTCGGCGGCGTGCATGATGTGGGCGCCCTGGCTGTTGTAGCGTCCGCGCCCCGTCTCCTCGCGGCTGTCCCACGACCAGAGCCGCTGGAGCTTGCCCTCGTGAAACTGGTAGGCCACCAGGCGAATGGTTGTGTAGGTGCCCCGCCCGACCACGAGGCAGGGCGTCTTGCCGTCGAGGTAGGCGACGCAGATCTGGTTCCGGCTGGAGTAGTTGTACCGGTACGGCTCGCCGGGGGTCTGGCGCGAGGGCCAGTCGTCGCGGGCTCGCTCGCGCCCGGTCAGGCCATCGAGGATGGAGACGTATTCGGGCCCGGTCTCGACGCGACCGTCCGGACCGCGGGGGTCGCCTTCGCCCGTCTTGGCGGCCACCTCGGCCCGGCCGTCGCCGTCCAGGTCGTAGACGATCATCGGCGAGTACCAGATGCCCCGCTCGATGGCCCAGCCCAGGTCGTAGCGCCAGAGCCGGCGCCCGTCGGCCGTGTAGGCGTCGAGCTGGTAGGTGTCCGGACTGGGCTTCCAGTAGGAGCTTGCCGGATCGATGTTGTCCCGGGGTGTCTTGAGGACGTAATCGTACCGGCCGTCGCCGTCGAGGTCGCCGATCCCCACCTTCTGCACCGTGACGCCCGGGTCGAGTTGGAAGACAACGCACGGCTCCGCCTCGGCGGCCGTGGCCCGGGCGGGCTGCGACGGCCCTTGCTCGCCGTCCCCCGTCACCATGCGGATGGTGTACTCACACTCCGCGCCCGGGGGAGCCGGCGTGTCGACGAAATCGGTCGTCTTCGCGAGCGGCGTCTTGGTGAGTCGCTCGGGAGGCGCGCCGCCGACCGATCGGTAGACGTGGAACGCCGCGTCCTTGGGATCGGAGCGCAGCACGCGCCAGCCGACGTAGATCCGCCCCTCGCCGGCCGGCACGGCGACCAGGCCGCGGTCGAGCTTCTCGCCGACGCGAGTCTCGGCGAAGCCGGTCACCGCGGGCTTGTCCACGCGCGCGGGCACGGGGTGGAAGACCAGGTAGTCATAGTAGCAGGCGCCGGGATTGGCAGGGTGAGCGAACCGGTCGTCGACCCAGAGATCGAACGTGCCGTCGCTGATTTCCACGATGTCCAGGTAGCGGTCGCCGCCGGACTTCTTCTCCCAGGTCTTGCCGTCGCGAGAGACCGCCAGGGTCCGCCCCAGCTTGATCTCCACTTCGTAACGTCCCGGCGGGATTCCCGTGACGCGCGTGTGCAGCGGCGGCGCGCCTTCTTCGGGCGTGGCGCGGTCCTCCTCGACGACCGGCGACTGGAGCACGATCCCGCCCGACCACTTCCGCTCGGCGTCCGTGTCCGTGCTCCAGAGGTTCCAGTGGGTCGTGGAGGTCTTGTCGAGCTGCCAGGCCTCCTTGGGCGTCGAGTAGTCTTCCGCCTCGTACACCAGCGGCTCGAAGCTCGCCGGGAGCTGGCCCCACGCCGCCGAAGCCGAAAGGCAGAGAATCCCCGTGATCCACTTCGCCGATCCCCTCATCGTGCTGATCTCCCTCTGCGCGACACGAACAAGCAGCGGCCCGGCCCGGCACACTCGCCGCAAGGCCGGGCATCTCATCCTCGCCGTTTGAGAATACCACCTCGAATCCTACCAGACAATGATCCACGGCTCGACAATCGCTTCCCAGGCGAGCCGGCAGGCATGCCGTCGGCAAACCGGGTTTCCGGTGGTAACGGTCTCATCTCGTGCGGGAAAACCGAGGGGACGGTTTCGCGGCCGCGTCCCGTCGATTATGCTCAACCTGCGAAGGGAAGTCCGAGTCAGGCCCTGTTGGATGCCTGCCGGAAGCCTCGTTTTTCAGAAAGACCGACCGATGTTCCCGCTCCGACCGCGTGTTGCACTACCCGTGTCGCTGATCGCCTTGCTGCTGCTTTCCGTGCCGCAGGTCACGCTCGCCGGCCCGGGCCGCACCCTCGCCGTGTCGGGGTTCGACTCCGCGGCAATCCGCCTTTCGCTCGACCAGGCCGCGCCGGGCGACACGATCGGACTGGCCGCCGGAACCTACACGATCACCGAAGCGATCCCGTTGAAATCGGGCATCCGCCTCCTCGGAGCGGGACAGGAAAAGACGATCATCCGCTTCGGCGGAGACAAGCCCGACGTGCTCCTCCGCGTCGCCGGGTGCGAAGACGTGGAGGTCGCCCATCTCACGCTCGACGGCGGCGACAACCCGCTCGTCGGGCAGGGCATCCTCGCGACCAGCTCGCGGCGGGTGAAGATCCATCACGTCACCGTCCGGAACCTGGTCAAGTCGAAGACCTGGGGCCCGCACGGCGTTCTCTTCAACGGCCACAACCCCACGCGCGAGAACGGCGTCAACGACAGCGAAATCACCGATTGCCTCGTCGAGAACATCGCGCCGGACGCGAGGTTCGGGGGCGGCATCCGCATCGCGTGGGGGTCGTCGCGCAACCGCATTCTCCGCAACGTCATCCGCAACACGGGCCGCGGCGGCATCTTCGCCAACGACGGCTCCCACGACCTGGTGATCCGCGAGAACACCGTCACGGGCTCCGGGGGCGAGGGGCTGGGCATCGAAGTCTGGGGACACTCCGACCGCGCGGTGATCGAGGACAATCGCATCGACCACTGGCTGAGCGTCGGCGGGTGCGACTTCTGCGCGGCGCGGCGCAACGTGGTCGCCGACCAGGGCGGCCCGACCAAGCCCTACGGCCTGGAGATCATCGGCTCCTACCAGGTCGTCACCGACAACGTCGTCGGCGAGGTCCAGGGCATCGGCGTCTCCGTGTCCGACAAGATGCCCAAGAACTACCACTTCTACGCGCGGAACACGATCCGAAGCTGCTACCACTGGGGCGCGCAGCTCCAGGGCGAAACCGGCGGCATCGCCTATCACTACTTCTATCGGTGCAAGTTCCTCGGCACGCTCGTGGGCCACCCGTCGGTGAGATACCAGGGCGACGAGGGCAACGGCTTCCGCACCAACGGGAACGTGAAGCACCTCGTCTTCGAGGAGTGCGCGTTCTCCGACAACGGCAAGCTGGGGCTCCAGCTCGGCGGGCCCGACGTCGATTCCCTCTGCTTCCTGCGATGCGAAATCAAGAACAACAAGCGGGGCGCCGTCTCGGGGCCTCGCGACTACTCACGCCTGGAATGGGTCGATTGCTCCGTCCAAGGAAACGGCAGCGACACGCTCCCCCCGGCAAAGCCGTTCCCCGCGCCCCCGCCGACGGCCTCGTTCGAGGTGGCTGCCCAGGCACGCGTGGGCGAGCCGGTCGCCTTCGCCGGCACGTCGAAGGCCGCCCGGGGCAAGATCGCCGCGGTGATGTGGGACTTCGGCGACGGCGTCCCCGCGGTCGAGCCGCGGGCCACTCACACCTACCGCGAGCCGGGCGACTACCGCGCGACGCTTCTCGTGTGGGACGACGAGGGGCGCGGGGCAAGAGCGGAGAAGCTGGTCCGCGTTGCCCCGTGAGATGCGACAAACGGATGGAACGAGCCGACGCAGGATACGCAACCCTGGCAGCACTCTCGCGGGTGCCACTGGCGTTTCGCCAGTGCACGGGCAAGATGCCCGTGGCACCCTACAACACCGTGCAATCGATAGTCCGTCCGGCTTAGTCGGCCATGCCGGCCGCGCCGAGCCGTGGGACCAGGCGGCGATGAAACACCCCGTGACTACTGCATTCCCCAGGCTGCCCGCCGGGCAGTCGTGACCCAAGTTCTCAAGGAGCACTCACCATGCACGAGCCCACCTCACGACGCTCGTTTCTGAGAAACGCCGGTCTCGGCGCCGCCGCGATGGGACTCGCCTCGGCCGCCCAGGCCGCCGACCCGCCGAAGATCCAGGGATTCGAAGAGGAGAAGACCGACCAGAAGCCGGCGAAAACGTGGGAGCCCGTCTCCGATCGGAAGGTCCGCATGGGGATCGTCGGATACGGCGTGTGCCGGTTCGGCGCGCAGTTCTCCTTGCAGCACCACCCGAACGTCGAGGTCGTCGCCGTCAGCGACCTGTTTCCGGACCGCTGCCAGGAGCTGGCCCGGCAGTGCAAGTGCGAGAAGACCTACCCGTCGCTTGAAGAGATGGTCAAGGACGACTCGATCGAGGCGATCTTCTGCGCGACGGACGCCCCGAGCCATGCCCGCCATTGCATCTCGGTCCTCGAGCACGGCAAGCACGTGGCCAGCGCGGTGCCGGCCGTCTACGAGCATCTGGAAGACGCCGGCAAGCTGTTCGAGGCGGTCGAGAAGTCCGGCCGGAACTACATGCTCTTCGAGACTTCGTGCTACCACGCCGACCTCTACGCGATGCGGCGGATCTACGAAACCGGCGGATTCGGCGAGCTGGTCTACAGCGAAGGCGAGTACTTCCACTACGCCTGCTCGGTGATCGCGTCGTACAAGGACTGGCGGATCGGCATGCCCCCCCAGTATTACCCCACGCACTCGAACGCCTATCACACGGGCGTCAGCGGCGGGAGCTTCACCGAGGTGTCGTGCCTGGGGATGCCCAGCATCCGCGACGAGTTGCAGCCGGCGAACAACCGGTACCAGAACCCCTTCGGCACCGAAATCGCCCTGTTCCGCACCAGCGAGGGCGGCATGTCGCGGATGGGCGTGAGCTGGGACACGCCGGGGTACGGCGGCGAGGTCGGCCGGGTTCGAGGCCAACGGGGCACGATGATCGGCATGAACTACCAGGGACTGGAAAAGAAGCTGCCGGACCTTGCCCGACCGCCCCTTCCGCCGAGCGTGCAAGCCGGCGGACACGGCGGCTCGCACGGTTACCTCGGCCACGAGTTCGTGATGTCGATCCTCGAGAACCGCAAGCCGCTCGTCGACGCCGCCTGGGGGCTGAACATGAGCGTGGCCGGCATCGTGGCCCACCAGTCGGCCCTCCGGGACGGGGAACTGATGAAGATTCCGCAGTTCACCATGAAGGTCTCGTAGCACGGGCCGTAAGGATCGGCCGACAGACAACTCCCCGACTTCCGTAGCAGGCACACGCCGTGTGCCGTCCGCTGGTTACGGCACACGGCGTGTGGGCTGCTAATACGTACGGAGAACATAGCCGCGAATCCGCGGGAAGCGTGGGCCGTTTTCGTTCCCCCGAACCGCGAAGCGGTTTCACAACACAGCCCAGGGTTGCGAAGCTACCCTGGGTTGGCGGGCACCGAGTCCCCCCCCAACCCCAACGGGGTTGCACCCCG